>DWYN01000052.1 GCA_019118645.1 Candidatus Blautia excrementipullorum
TGCTTAGCATTTTCGGATTTGGGTTTGTTGTAACACTCTCGTTCAACAATACCATGCTTCTGTTTGACCTGCGCGACATACAAGCTGGATACCTTCAAACCATATTTAGCCTGTATCCATTGTTTTATCTCGGAATAGGTCGCTCCGCCGGGCAGATCAATTTCTTTCGAAGGCTCATAATCCAAGTAGACATGTTCGCTGCTTTTTTCTAATTCCCTACCTAAGAGAACAACCGTCTCCACATGAACACTTTGCGGAAACATGTCTGTCCCGCAGACCTTCTCCAGCCTGTATCCCCGGTCGCAGAGGTACCGCAGATCCCGTGCCAGGGTGGCGGAATCGCAGCTGACATAGACCACGCGGTCCGGCTGCATTTTAACGATAGTATCCAGAAGCGTCTCGTCACATCCCTTTCTGGGCGGATCTACCACAATCACATCCGCGCGGGCCTTTTCTCCATGTTCCCTCTCGTATTTCTCATAGTATTCCGGCAGAATCTCCTCCGCCTTTCCTGTATAAAATTCCGCATTCCGGATTCCGTTCAGCTCCGCATTTTTCCTGGCGTCCTCCACAGCCTGCGGAACAATCTCCACTCCGCGGACAAATTTTGCCTTCTGTGCCAGAAACAGAGAAATTGTTCCGATGCCGCAGTAAAGATCCCAGACCGTCTCCTCTCCGTGAAGATCCGCGTATTCCATAGCCTTGGAATAAAGTTTAACCGTCTGGCGGGGATTGACCTGAAAGAAGGAAAGAGGCGAAATTTGGTAAGAGATATCGCCGATCCTGTCTGTGATATATCCCTGTCCCCAGAGAACTTTCATCTGGTCACCCAGAATCACATTTGTCTTTTTCCGGTTGACATTCAAAGATATACTGGTCATTCCCGGAATTTCACGGAGAGAGGCAATCAGTTCTCGCTGATGGGGAACTGCAGTTCCGTTCAGGATAAGACACACCATCACCTCTCCGCTGTAAAATCCATATCGGATAAAAATATGACGCACAAGGCCTTTCCCCGTCTTTTCATCATAAGGCTCTATCTGATATCTTTCCATATGGCGCAGAACTCTGTCCAGCACTTCTTTATTCTGAGGCACCCCAAGGGCACAGTCCCTGTTTTCTATAATTACGTGGGTTCGGCCGGCATAAAATCCTGTTACAAGCTTTCCTTCCTTGTTTCTTCCCACTGGAAACTGGGCTTTGTTCCTGTAGTGCCAGGGATCCTCCATTCCGATCACTGGCTCCATCGGAATCTCTGCAAAACCGCCGATACGTTCCAGGTTCCCCCGGATCTTTTTTTCTTTGAAGGCAAGCTGCTGCTCATAGGAGAGGGCCTGAAGCTGGCACCCTCCGCACTGACGGGCAGAAGGACAAACCGGCTTTACCCGGAACGGCGATGGTTGGATAACCTCCATGAGTCTTGCATATCCGTAATTTTTCTTGGCCTTCATTATTTTTGCGGAAACTATGTCTCCGATCACTGCATCTTTTACAAAAACAGTGAAGCCATCAGTCTTGCCGATGCCTTCACCGTCTGTTCCGCAGTCCACGATTTCCAGTGTCAACAAATCATTCTTGCGGTACTCCATGTGTCTCACACGTCTCCTGTTCTTCTCAGATTTGATTCAAAAAGTCTGTTGTAGCCGAGCCAGTCTTTCTTTCCTTTGTCAGAGGCAAAAATTTCTGTCAGAGTCTCCATGCGGGCATCCGTATTGTCTGCCAGATTCAAAGCCACTGCCTCTGCAAGAGCCGGCTTTTTGGGAGAGCCATATTCCAGTTCACCATGATGGGCCAGGATGCAGTGCACCAGCTGATTTTCCAGTGTCTGCGGAAAGTCCGGAATCTCTTTCGCCAGATCATGAACCATCTGGGCTCCGATCACGATATGCCCCAGAAGCTGTCCCTCGTCCGTATAGTCATTCAAAGGAAAAGCGGACAGTTCCTTTGTTTTTCCTACATCATGAAGAAGAGATGCGGTAATAAGCAGATCTCTTTTCAGGAGAGGATATGCTCCTGCCATATAGTCGCAGAGTCTGGTAACACTCAGCGTATGTTCCATCAGGCCGCCGATGAACCCATGGTGCACTGTTTTTGCAGCGGAATGTTCCTGGAAAGCCTTCAGGAAATCCTGATCCTCCACAAACAGCTTTTTCAGCAAAGCCGATAAATACGGATTCTGTACAGAATCGACCATGGCAAGAAGCTGCCGGTACATATCGTCCGTACTGTTTTCGCTTACCGGAAGATAATCTGCCGGATTATATTCGCCTTCTCCTGCTTTTCTGACTCTCTTGATGTTTACCTGCATAGCCCCCGCAAAGCTGGTCACATCACCCATGATTTCTATGTAATCCAACGCATCAAATTCATCGATTCCCAGTGAATTCGGATCCCAGATCTTACCGTCCAGCATACCGGTCTTATCCTGAAGGATAATGCTGTCATAAGGTTTCCCGTTCTTGGTCACTGCCGACTGTTTCTGTTTACAGAGATAAATGCCGTTTATTCTGTCTCCTTCATGTAACTCGTTAATAAAACGCATGACTTCTGCCTTTCTGTTCTCAATTATTCTTCACTGCCTGAGTTTCCGGATATTCTGAATTTCTCTCTGCGCTCTTTGCAGACTCTGTTTTAAAATATGCGAAACTCCCGGCATTTTTGCACATTATATAATAAATTTACCCATCTGACAATAAGGATTCGGGCGATAGCCGCTGAAATTTCGTTTTCTCTTCTGCACCTGCCGCAAACCGGCAAAAAACCCGCTGTCATGCGGGAAACAGATTTTGTGTCTCTGTTTTCCGTATAACAGCAGGTTTCCTGTTCATTTTCGTCCTGTCTGATACATCTGTCTGCCCCTTGTACAGGTTTCCCTCTCCCGGATGGTACCTGGCGGGACGGCTCTGACCGATGTGTTTCTATTTTTCTTCCACCATTACCTTCAGCTCCACCTTCACATATTCTCCCGAAGGATTTCTGCGGTACAGAGAAACTGTTGTTTTCTGCCATACGGGAAGGCTCTGAAGGACTGCTGAATATTCCGCCATGGATGTTATCTCTCTTCCATCTATTTCATATAGAATATCTCCGCACTGGATTCCCTCGGCCATTGCAGGGGAATTTTCCTCAACACCGTCCACATAGACGCCCTGGGGAATCTCCAGCTCCTGCGACTGTTCTTCTGTTACCGATTCGCCGAGAACCCCAAGATACCGAATGCTTTCTCCATTGGAAAGAGTTTCCAGAAGAGGACGCAGCTGAGCGGCGGATACCGCGCGGATCACATTGCCGTCCTCTTCCTCTTCTGTAATGATCACGCCTGCCATCTGTCCCTCCATATCCAGGAGAATGCCATTTCCGCTGCTGCTTCCTACCATATCCGTGGTAAGCACCGTATATTCTTCGTCCGAAATCTGATACCTTCCCTGAACCGATGTAATATTTCCATAAACAAGAGTCTCTGAATCTCCTGTAGGACTCCCTATCGCAATCACCGGATCCGCCTGCTCCTGGTCTGCCGCCGCAGCCAGAGAGACCGCGGGAACATTTTCGCCTGTCTCTTTATCCACGTTCTCTGCCGGCACCTGTATTACCATGAATCCGGTTCTTGGATCCTCCCCGCAGAGTGTTCCCTCCGCAGAATCGCCTGTGGAAAATACCACACGGTAATTTTCGCTGTCGCCCAGATTTTCAGATACCGTCAGAATATAGAAGGCATCCTGATTTTTCAGAAAAACAACTCCCTCCTCATCGCCGTATGTAAGTGAAGAGTGATCCAGAAGATCCTGGTTTTCTCCGATGCCCGAAACTCTTACCAGCGCTTTCTGGGGTTCCTCGGCGATCTTCTTGATCTCGCCGTAAATATTGGAAAGATGATCGGACAGATCATCTGCCTTCTCTTTTTCCGCTGCAGTATCCTGTGCGCCGGCAGCTGAGCCGGTGTCATCATTCTCTTCGATGACGCTATTCAGTTTTTCCTGATCTGAAGCGCCGCCCGCCTCTTCTGCTGCCTTCGTTTCTCCATTCTCTTCTGTTGTCTCTGTATCCGGCGATGCTTCTGTCTGTCTGGAGGTCGGAGGGAACAAACGGACAGTTTCCTGTTCCGATGTTTCTTTGTCAAAAATTTCCAGCATGGACGGCATGGCTGCTGCAATCGTCAGAGCAGCAAATATGCCGAAAACTATTCCGCACAATGCCGCCATCAGAATCTTCTGTATCAGCGCTTTTTTATTTACAGGTCTTTTTTTAATTGTTTCTTTTATAAAAGGATAGTCCTGATCATTTCTGTCAACCATAAACCATTCTCCCATAAACCTGATAATTTAAATCATATATTACCAGAACATTGTGAACTTTTTATGAATAAAATCGTACAATTTAAAGTGCAGTCACAACAGAACAATTCAGCACGATAGAAACCGCATAAAATAAGGCTTTTTGAAGATTCAAACATCATCAGATAACACACAACGCAATAAATTTTGCCCCTTTTTTGCCCCTTCGATATGATACGATATGTTCCTCACGACAAACGCATGAATGAATAAAATATGAATGTTTCATTCTTTTTTAATATCTGGACGATATTTTAGTTGAGAGCCACATTCATGCGTTTGCCGTTTCATGCTCCGCAAAATATATTGTATTCTTTTGATATCTGTGATACTGTGTAAGTATCACAGAAAGAAATATCAAGGAAGGAGTGATTCTCAGTGAAAAAGAAACTCACCAAGTTGCTGATCGGTGCTTTTGCTCTTGCCATGGCTGTAGTGCAGCCTGCCGCTGCGTTACCTGACACATCGCCGCTGAATACTATTGTTACAGCGGACGCGGCAACGGCCACACCAGGCAAAGTCAAACTGAAGAGCATCAAGGCAGTCACCAACAACAAGATCCAGATCAACTGGAACAAGACATCCGGCGCTACACAGTACCGTATCTACTATAAGAAATACGGCACAAGCAAATGGACGTTCCTCAGCACGGTAAATACGAATGTTACTTCGTATACGCATGCTTCTTCTGCAAAATATCCTATTAAATGCGGCCAGAAGTATACATACACCGTCCGCGCATATAACAGTACAACCAAGAAATGGGGAAGCTACGATACAAAAGGCCTTACTACCAGGACGGCGCCGACCACCGTCGCATTAAAGGATGCAAAAAGGAATTCTAATAATACGGTAACAGTATCCTGGAATAAAGCCTACGGTGGAAATTATTACAGGGTATACCGTAAGACACCTGGATCCGGCTGGAAACTGATTGCCACCGTAAAATCCAATGTCTTATCCTATACAGACCAGAATCCGGCAAAAGGCCAGAAGAACACTTATACAGTGCGTATGTATAACAGCGCTATGAAAGTTGCCGGCGGCTACAGGGTAGCGGGCCTTTCTGTTACCATCCCCAAAACAAACACTACGGCAGTTGGGACACCGGAACTGACCAGTATCAAGTCTGCTGCTTATAACAAGATCACGGTCAACTGGAAAAAAGCCGCAAACGCTACAAACTACAGGATTTACTATAAGACTCCCGGCAGCTCCTGGAAACTGATCGCCACAGTTGGTTCTAACGTAACCTCTTATACCCATACTTCTTCTACACGGTATCCGATCCGCTGCGGCCAGAAATATACTTATACAGTAAGGGCATACAATAGCAGGACTAAGAAGTTGGGGCGCTATGACACAAAGGGCTTGACCGCCTATACAGTACCATCTGCTGTCGGACTGAAAGCTGCAGTGCAGAATAGTGATGGAACCGTAACTGTTTCCTGGAACAGGGCTTATGGTGGAAATTTCTACAGGGTATATCGAAAAACCACTTCCGTTCCTTCATGGAAACTGATTGATACCGTAAGTTCTTCTGTATTATCCTATACAGATAAGAACCCAGTAGTAGGAGAGAAAAATACCTATACGATCAGGATGTATAACAGCGTGATGAATGTTACAGGGGGATATGATGCGAACGGCGTATCCGTAACCATCCCGGAAAAAGAACCGGAAGTAACACCTACTCCGGATCCCGAAGAACCTGAGATGAGCCTCGATGAAATGGCTCAAGAGATAATAATGCTGACCAATGAAGAGAGGGCAAAAAAAGGGGCAGCACCGCTAGAATATTCTCCAACGCTAAATTATTTAGCTTGGATTCGTACAGCACGATTACCTGTTACCGGGTCAACCGAGGGAATACTGGGAGTACATGAAAATTTATTTATAAATACTAATGTCACTTCCCCTGAAAATATCGTAAATAACTGGATGAATATCCCCGAATACCGTGACGCGATTCTCAATCCTGATAATTGCGTTACCGCGGTTTCTGTATACAAAGCTAGTGACGGGAAAACCTACTGGGTACAATTAATTTCAGACAGGCCGGGATATCTGACAAGTGTTATATATCATGTCACCCTTAATGCCAATGGCGGCACATGTAAAGCAAATAGTTTCATGGTACTTATGGGTTTTGATGTTGAGCAATCTAAGCTCCCCATACCTACCCGTGAAGGTTACACCTTTAAAGGATGGGCATTTCCTGAGTCTGATAATCCATTTATATCATTCTCAATAGTAAGTGACGTCACAATATGTGCCATTTGGGAACCAAACAGCTAACCTTTAAATAGAGGAGGCGAACCGCCTCCTCTATTTTGAATTAAAGTATTATGTTTTTTAATTCGATGGTAATTGAAGCGTTGTAGTGCCACTCCCGCATCCTGTTTTCTCTATACAGAACTGGTAAACGCTTGCTCCTGTAGTAGGAGAGGGATGTATTCCATCATACATGTCTTGATCTGCCTTACTTGGGTTTAGGTCGTAAAACCAGCCATTTCTCTTTAAGTGGTCATACAAATCAATTTTTGTGTAAGATCCATTACTACATATTCCATTAATAATGTCATTCATTACCTTAATATCAGCCACCGTTACGCCTGCTTGATTGTCATGTGCGTAAAGTGTTGCATTACTTACCGGATAAACAGTAGCAAAATAAAGTTTACAACCGCTGTCTATGGCTTTCAGTTTAGTAGCTACACTCTGGAAGACGCTTGGGTATTTTTCACGATTAACTTTTGATGCTGCATCATTGACGCCCCAGTTAAATATAATGATGTTATTTTTGTCTTTATGAGATTTTAATTTGGACTCCAATTTAGGAAGTCCTGTACTTTGGAACCAATCGATCCCTTTTCCCATTGCTTCAACAAACTCAACTTTTCCATCCAATTTTTTATTGTCCGACCCATCTTGGCTTAATGCTCCACCATTTACCAGTGTATCGTAAAGATGGGTCATTCTGGAATCCCCAACAAAATACACTACTGTATTGTCTTTTGGAACGCTGACTTCGTACTCATAAGAATTTGTATTTTCCTTAAAGGCCACCATATAATAAACGCCGCCGGATTTAATCGTATCGCTTTCCATAAAGTAGTCGCCTACTGCCTGAACAATATTTTTTCCACTGGATTTTATATTTTCAGGAGTGAATACCGCATGTTTCGTCTTTGACCAGCCCAAAACATTATATTCTACGCAGGCAACGGAAGGGAATTTATCATTAACTTTCAGATGAGTGTAATACGTCCCATCTGGTCTGAGAAACACAGCAGTTGATGTATTTAAAGGCTCATTTGATGTTACAGTTGCTGTCTGATCATTTTTCACACTTACCGTATAAACTGTTTTATCCAGATCATAGCCATCCGGGGCAGAAAATTCCTTAACATAATATGTCCCAGCTGGCAGATCACAGGAAATATCGGAATCATCATCTACAAGCCCTATCCATAACGCATCCATGGATTGTGTGCAGGCTTTATCTCTGTATATTCCGTATCCTGCGCCAGTTACGGGGACAGATAAGTTTGATTTCTTTACAACCTTGACATTTCCATGATCTTTTTTTCGTAGGCGCAATAGAAGTTACAGTTACCATATCCCCATCATTTGCAAGAGTTACTGTATGAATCTCATCGTCTGCATAGTTGTCAGCCAGTGTATAATATTCCTTCACATAATAAGTACCTAATGGCAAGTCGATAGAAATATCAGAATCGTCTCCTTTAAGTCCTATCCACAACGTATCTACATTATGCTCCAGTGTGCAATCTTTGTTATTATAAATTCCAAATCCTGTCCCTACTACCGGATCGTTGAAATAAGAAGCTTTACAAACTTTAATATTCCCGTGTGGTTTCGCCGTAGGTCCTACAGAGTTTACAACAACAGTCTCTCCGTCTTCCTTGAGAGTTACTGAATAAATATCCTCATCCGGGACATTGCCGTCTAAGGTATAACATTCTTTCACATAATAAGTTCCAAATGGCAGGTCTACCGAGGTATCTCCATTACCACCGTCAAGTCCCATCCATAGCGTATCCACGTTATGTTCCAGAGCGCAATAGATCCCAAAACCTGTCCCTACTACCGGATCGTTAAAATAGGTGGATTTGACTACCCGGATATTCCCATGGGGTTCTGTTGTCGGCTCCACGGAATTTACAACTGCCATCTGCCCATTTTGGGTTAGCTTGACCATATAAACCTCTTCATCTAGCTCATAACCTTCCGGCGCATAGAATTCTTTCACATAATATGTACCGAGCGGCAGGTTTGACGCTACATCATAATTTTTTCCTACTGTTCCAATCCATAACGCGCCCACCGCCTGTGTGCAGGCTTTATCCGTGTAAACTCCGTATCCGGCGCCTATTACTGAAGGTGTAAAATAAGAAGTCTTCATCACTTTGATACTTCCTCTTGCTGCCAAAGGCATGGCAGTTGGATTAGATACTGATTCTGATGCTAGTGTAGATGGTGTAATCTTTTTCTTCATAATTTGTATCTCCTTTTCTTTTCGTTGTATTTTATTCATTCTTGCTTTTGTCGTGGTATGTTCCACGTAGTTAGCGCTGCGAAGGAAGTTTTATCTGGCTCTATCTTTATGTAGAAGTTTTCTTACAAAGTTACACCGCTATTTTTGTGGTGTTGTTTTTCTGTATGAACTCCTTTATCTGATCATATCCCCAGCCGCAGTCTACAAGTCCGCTTACAAGGCGTTCCATAGACTGAACTGCCCTTATCTCTTCTTCAGACAGATGGTCTCTCAAATTTTCGGTGGCGCTAATCCCCAAATCTTCCCTTAGCTGCTTCGCATTCTTGCCGAAGAGGACTTTATAAATGCAGTTCGTATAAGTAGAATAAGCATGCCCATGCATACGCCCGTTTTCCGTGGACTGTTGTAATGCCTTTGTAAGAGACTGCCTGACTGCAATCCCCTTCTCCCGCTCAATCAGCTTGCCCTGCAATGCTTTCTCCATTGCGTTGAACTGCTTGATATACGCTATTTTAAACTGCATAGCCTTTTCTCCCGTGTAACCCATCACCAACAGAGTAAATCCATCTCTTGTCATAAGATACATAGGATTCATTTTTCCGTTTGATGCTTTGTAAGAATCTAAATAGAATAGAGCGGAAAATTCCGCTGTACTTATAACTGACTCTATATTTCTTATAGATTCCATCACATCCCGGTGATTTTTCTCAAATGTCTCTGCTACGTCCAGACTGCTTACTACTGTCATTTCTGTTTTGCTGATTCTTTTTACTTCTACTAACATAATTTCAATCCTTTCTGTTGAATTTTTCTATAATCAATATGTCATTTCTTTTTCGGCATAAAAATAAGGCGCAACTCTATGTCACGCCTTACCTTTATATATTTTTTTGTTTACAGTGCGATCAGGTCTTTCCAGGTCGCCGGTCCGCAGATCCCGTCCACTTCCAGATAACCGTTACGGGATTTCTGGTACCGTGTCAGCGCATAAATGGTATTTGTCCCTGCGCTCCGGTCAAGCTCCAGCTCTTTCCCGTCTTTTCCTTTGAATCCTCTCGCTTTCAGGATCTCCTGCAGCAATAATACAGATAATCCTGTGCTTCCTGTCTGCACGGTCTGTGTCTCAAACATATAATTCCCTCCTGTAGTTGGTGTATTCGGTTTTTCAGTTGGTGTATCTGATCCGGCTACAATGCTGTAGTCGGGCCGGCAGAACTTTGTCCCTGGGAGCTGGCTGTTATAATAGCTCTTCGCGCACACGCCGCCTCCGTTCTCAATGATTCCGGAAGCTCCCGAGGTATTGCCTTCGATCGTCCAGAACCGTTCCCCGGATACTTTTGTGACGATTCCGGTATGTGCAAATGTGCCATTCCGGTAAAAGATCACGATATCGCCTACCTGCGGGTTTGCGTATTTGGTGAACAGACTTCCAAGAGTCGGGCAGTACACATAAGGCCAGTGCTTGAGAAGTTTCTTCGCATTGTCCAGGCCGAAAGCCTTCATGAAGCACCAGCTCACAAAATCCGCACACCAGGGCTGCCCCTGATATTGTGGGTATGTATCACGCCAGTATTTCGTGTAATTGTTGGATCCAGCATTGGCTGTCTTGCTGTCAAGCTGGCTGTTTGACCTCTTTTCCAGATATCCGATCTCTTCTTCGGCAATACCGATCACAGCCTGGATCGCTTCATCCTTCGTTATGCCTGTAGCCTCCTCTTTTCCATCATCTGATCCATAATCCTTGTAGAATACATCCCTATCTACATATCCGGAGATTCCCGGTATTGTTGCCTTACTGCTGTACTGCCAACCCACCCCGAAATCCGGCCGGAGACGCTCCTGAAGCCATCCGTCATCATTGGCCGGATACCGGGCAATCCACAGATCATACTTTTTCAGAGTGTCCGTCAGGGCATTGTTATACCAATCGACATTACAATAAATGCCGCCTTTGTATCCTGCGGCCTGGATCTTGTCAAGGAAAGCCACTGCAATCTTTTCTATGGCAGATTTTCCAAGGCTGCGCTGTTCTGACCATTCCAGGTCGTAAAACACCGGGAACTGGAGTTTCCGGCCATTCAACACCTTCAGAACTGCTTCTGCTTCTTCCTGTGCCTGAACCGTTGTCTTTGCGTAAGAGTACTTATATACTCCTACCGGGATCCCATACTGCTCACATCCCGCAAAGTTGCGCTCAAATTTGCCGTCAGTCACGTTCCCGGCCTCTGTGATCCGGAGCAAAGCAAACCCCATTCCATAATCCGCGACAGTTTTCCAGTCAATGTTTCCCTGCCATGCAGAGACGTCTATTCCTTTTATTTCCATAGTGGTCCCTCCGTTTTAAAAAAAGAGAACGATCACTCGTCCTCTGAATCTTTATTGATTGCCTTGTCTGCCACTTCCAAGCCTTTTACTAACACCTGCGGTACATTAAATCCTGCCTCTACGAAGTTTTCGCATATGGACCGGATCTCGTTGACCAGCAAAGAAGCAAGCACAAACCACCCTAACAGGACTGTGATCTGTAAATCGATGCTCAGTACTTTTCCAATCTCTATAAATACTACACTCGCGCCAAAAGCTACGCCGATCATAAGCCAATACCCAAGTTTTTTCAGGGCGCCCTGCCATCCCTTGACGCTATTTTCTTTTCCGGCAATGCGGGACTTCATCCATCCTGTGATCCAGTCGATCACATTAAATGCCAGAAATAGAGCAAACAGGATCCAATGCTCACCCAAAATATAGGACAGCAGCGCTACAACGCCTCCTACAATTGCGTTATATGTATCAATGATTTTTTCCATGTTTAACCTTCCTTTCTTTGCGCCGGCGCAATTACTCCACTATCTCAAAGTACTGCCCGATAAGCTGACTTGGAGTGTACTGCAGGATGATCTTCTGTCCGTACATGGATTCCGGATCCGGGACTCCGCCTCGCTTACAAATATAAAGCTTATCGCCTTCGGAATAATACTTTCCGTACTCATACTCCATGTTGGCCACTGCAGGAATCGGATCTTCCGGCGTGCCGGCATGTGCTTCGTTGATGTGGGTGTAGAGACTTTCCGTTCCTAATCCCGGCCTGTACTGGGCCTGGAAGGTTACATTGTCCTGGGCGGTCTTATACAGATCGTCCCCGTCCCGGAACCGGTATCCCTGCTTTTCCGCTGTGTATCCCGCTGACGCCAGTTCGTCAAATGTAGGATACAGCCCCTTTACGGTCAGCGCCTGCTCATCCGTCAGGTAAGCAATGGCTACAGTCACTGTGTCCTGCTGTTTTTCCTCCTCCGTCAGCTCCCGCAGGCCAAAAGTCACCTGCAGGCATGCGGAGTCCTGGGTGACACAGAAATTTGGCTGCCGCAGTGCCATGTTTACATAATCTCCCATCGGCTGATCG
Source organism: Candidatus Blautia excrementipullorum (assembly GCA_019118645.1). GTDB lineage: Bacteria > Bacillota > Clostridia > Lachnospirales > Lachnospiraceae > Blautia_A > Blautia_A excrementipullorum. The sequence continues at coordinate 12,257 of DWYN01000052.1, forward strand.
TCTATCTCGTACTGGACTGTTTTTAAATTTTCTTTTGTGAGTTTCCCTGCCAGATCTGCAAGCGCTGTGTAATCTTGTACCTGTGTTGTGATATTCCCGATCCCGGATGTCCGCACTTCCAGTTCTGTTCCGTCTTTTAAGATTAATTTTTCCATTTTTGATCCTTTCTTGTTTTACAATGTCCAAAGCTTCTCCATGGTGCAGCCTCAGGCATTTGCCAGTGCCAATACCACAAAAGTAGCATTTCCGCTGTGTGCGCCGCTGCTCGTATTCAGGAACGTGCATGATAAGGTAGTCCCGCTTATCTCTACTGTCGTCGGGGTAAGCCAGCCATGCTGTTTTAAAACGGCAAAATACTGTTCCGCTCCAGGGACAGGGTTAAAGTTTGCCGATGCGGTAGACTGACCGTTTACTTCGGCGCTAGGGGCGCTCATCCACACCTCCTGTATTCCCAATAACTTAAGGTTTCCGATCTTTGCGCTTAGCGCATTCACCTGGTCCTGGAGCAATTTCCCCTGCTTTGCTGTCAGGCCATATCCCGTCTCTGTAGACGCACAGCTATCTACAAACAGCAGACTCCGCAGCTTTGCCAGGATATTGCTCCATTTTATCTTTTTTATTGTATTGCTCCCGCTGGCACCAAATAGATATACATCGGTATCTGCGGGCTCTGTATTTTCGCTTAGATTTTCCACCTTTTTGGTGGTAATTTCTTCTGCCATCTTCTCCTCCTTAATCCGTCTCTATCATCGCTCCGTCATTGTCTGCAATGGGGATGTTATCTGCGTCTGCGATTACCAATACTCCTTCCGGGACTTGGATGAGGGCCCCGTCTCCGTCTGCGATCAAGGAGCCGTCTCCGTCCGCAAGCACGGCATAACGGTCCCTGATCTCCACGGAGATAAGGTATTGCTGTCCGGTATTCACCGGGTTCGGCGTCAGTGATGCGCCTGCAATATAAATATCCGCAGCCATCAGTTGACCCTCAGCCTTATCACATCGATCCAGGTCTCATCCCCAACCTGATAAATAAATTTAAACCGGTATCTGCCGGTTTCTTCCGGTTTGATCAGTGCGTCAAGGGTATGATCCTGGACGGTACAGTCTCCTTCCGACTCCTTTACAACACACTCGCCGTAGCCTTTTTCCCGGTACAGTTCCCACCTTGCAGAGCGGATCTGGAAGGGGATATCCTGGCCGCAGACCGGTTTTACCGTCCCTCTGATATGGATCTCCTCTCCTATATCAATATAAATATCAGATACATACCTGATGCTCAATCGTAAAACCTCCTTCCGCCAGCCCGTCCAAGAATCCGCCTATGGAGGCGTCTGCCTCGTAGCCCCTGTCAAGGATCTGGATCCTCATTTCGTGTCCGCTGACTGCAAACAGCATTTTGCAAAAATAGGACACATTCCCAGCCATGTCTTCCGCATACAGGTCAACGGCGTATTCCCCGGACAGGTTCGGGGGAACCCTTGCTGTCCATCGGTTCCCCTCTGCCCATTCAAAGAGTATCCTTACGCCGTTGGCTGTACCGGACACTCTGCGTACCATATCAGTCCTCGATCTCGACAGAGATCGTAAACGGCTGGCTTGCGTCTACTGGGTTCGGTACAAGCTGTACAGAAATGATCTTCGGCGCTTTTGTATCCAGGTTTAACGTCCTGGTAACAGTCGTCTCCACGCCGGACGCGCTGGTAGCAATAAATTTGACGGTATTCGCTCCCTCGGTTGTCAGTGTCAGCGTGCCGCTGAATGCGCCCTCGGAGATCTCCACCGTCTGCTCCTCGCCGTCGTTGACGATCACCTTGAGAGTTGCGCCGTCTGTCGTACCACTGAATGCCACAGAAGCATTTTTGAACCATCCATTGTCTTCCGGAGTAGTAATGGACAGGTTCGGGGCGGTCGCAAGGACACGGAATGTCAAGGATACGTCAGAGGATACATTTCCGTCATTATCGGACGCCCGTACTGTGATCGTATGTTCCCCATCTCCCATCGCTGTCCCTGGCGTGTAGGTGCAGGTGTAGGAGTTCCCGGATCCGGATTTGCTGATCGCGCCTTCCACTTCCTCACTGTCGATCAGAAGGACAATGGAATCTGCGTTGACGCCAGAATCGTCGTCTGTAACCGTCCACTTGATCTCGGGTTTGCTGTTTGCAGTGAGCTGTCCGGAAGTTGGGGAAACGATAACGCACACCGGGGCAACTTTCTCTTTTACGGTCAACTGCAGAGACGATCCGATCTCTGCGTCCGTTGCATCTTTTACATCCGAATTACCAGCCATGTCCTCCGCGGTAATCTGGACGCTGTAATAATGCCCGGACTGGTTATAAGACGATTTATCCGGGGCTGTCGCCGGGGCTTCCCAGCGCTGTGTCTCGCTGTTGTATGTAAGGTTATAGGTTTGGCCGTTAACGACGGCTTTTACAGTTTTTACACTCATATTTTTTCTCCTTTATTCTGTTGATATCGCGCTTGATAAAGCGTTTTCGATTTTACCTATTCTTTCCAGTATCGCACCTGTTTCTGACTGATTTACGATCTCTTCGCATCTTTCTTTAGCATCTTCTGCCGCCTGTGCAGAATTTGCAGCACTCTGTGCGTATCCCTGGATATCCGCAATTAATTGATCCAGGGGGCCGTATTCATCGCTGCTTTCTATGGCGCTTTCTGATATAAGGTTCCGTTCCACCCGGAAAACGATCAGGAAGGTGGCAAGGATCTTCTCCCCGGATAGGATCTGTAACTGCCCTTCCTGCAGCCCCGCCTCTGCAAACATCTGCGTTGTTGGGTTTACTGTTACTGTATTCCCGGAAATCGTTGCTCCGTTATATACCTCTTTCCCGGACGGCTTTTTTACAAAGATCCTGGCCTCCGCCCCGGAGGGGACCGTCCAGTCCCGAAAGGTAAAAAGAATAGGGACCGCATTGGTCCCTTGTACATAATCAATGATCTCCGGCATACCCCGGCTCCTCACCGTGATATCCCTGGTTATTGCTTCCGTCATCTCATCCCTCCCTATGTTGTCGCTCCGGTTATGATTCCGTCCTTTACCCTGATCGTCCCTCCCTCTGCGGTAAAACCGCCATTCCCGGTCGGCGTTATGTTTGTCACGATCCGGATATCCCCGGAAAATCCCCCGGCTGCTTCGATCTCTGCCCGTACCTTTCCCGCGTAGACTCCATCTGGATAAATCCTGGTTACACCATCCGAAAATTTCACATCGTCAACAGACCCTGCATTATAAAGCCCCATCCCGTCCTTATAAAGCCCTGACGGAATAATGGTCCATCCTCCGATCACTCCTCCCACTTCTGCAGTCAGGGTACCGGAAAAAGTCCCTGTGGCCGCAATAAGCTGTCCGGCGAAAGTCCCGCTGCCGGCGTGGATCTCCCCGGAGAAATAACCGCTCTCCAGATGGATAACTCCTGTGTCCAGGTTCCACCAGCTTTTCCCGGTTTGGTCAGAGAGGATGCCGGCCACGATGATCCCGGCAATCAGCCCATTGGCCGTGAGTGCCGTGGTCCAGTCCCAGTCCCTCCCGTCCGCAGTCCGTGTATTGGAGATCATCAAGCCCTGGGTTCCCATGGCCATTGCGCCATAGAGTGGGCTCTCCTCGTCCAGGTTTTCAAACAGGATCGCCAGGACGTCCTGTTTTTGGGCTACATTGTACTGCGCCCGCAATGACGCCATAGCGCCGTTGATAAACCCCGCGATCTTCTCTGCCATCAGGCTCCCGTCCGGCCGGATCGCTCCATCAATCCGGTTGACTGCGCTGGAAACATTGTCAAAGTAATCATAACGGAAATCCCCCAGCACCACTGAATCGACACGCTTATGGATGGAATCATATTTCAGCTCGATCACGCGGGCGTCTGTGATGATCCCCAGCCGGTTATGTCTCAAATGGATGGTATCCCCAAATCCGACTGTCTCTAGGATCTTGTAATCTTTATAAAGCTCCGTGTTTTCCAGGAGTACCATATCCGCAGATATCGTCACCTTCGGTTTGTCCAGTCCGCCGTCATACTGTTCCTGGCACCGCTGCTCTAAGGCAGCGTCAAGTTCTTCCTGCGTATCACAGATGATCACGCCTTTATCCTCATCGTCTTCCATGGCATCATCGGACATCTTGACGTCATCAAAGATAATTGTTGCGGTTTTGACTGTAGGATAACTGTTGATCAAAGGGCTGTCCACATGGCCATTGTCTGTCATGGTATAGCCGTTATAGGCCTTTGGATAGATCCGTGTCACCACATCTCTGGTGTCTATCTCTTCTGTCAGCCCGTCCTGCTTAATGTTTTTCCCGTATCGCAGCTCTACGCCGTAATCCCCTCCTATCCGGTCATTGACGATTACCTCAAAGTTATCAAAAAGGATCTCCCCGCCCCAGCGGTTGATAAAACTGTTCTCATCGTCCCCGTTCAGGGCCTCCATGAAGTTTTTGAACTGATAATAGGCCGTTGCCGTCCGGATGATGTCGGAGGATCCGCTGTATTTGCTGTTCGGTGCCAGCATCAGGTCAAGGGCCTGCTGCCCGTTCTTTTTTGTCGGCCAGATGTCTTCTAAGAAACAGTCTCCGATGGAGTCATAAAAGATCGGTTCCATCGTACAGGATATACCGGAGTCTGCTTTCTCCCGCGTCTTGATCCGGAAGAGCTGGTCCTTATTGAAAGAAGGCATTTTTATCACCGCCTCTTCCTCCAGATATTTCCAGCGTCCTTCCTCGTCAACCGGGTGTTCCAGCTTTGCCTCCCAGTTTCCATTCAATACCGCATGTACTGTGGCCTCTGTTGGGAATAGTGTCATGTCGCCGTTGTGGGACAGGTAATCTTCTGTCCCGTATGGTTTGTAAAAATATTCCCCATATGCATTGTTTCCCGCTGGCAGCATGCTTGGTGCTGTAGATCCACCATCTATAAAAGCCGCAAACCGGATATCCCGGCATCCCTCCGGAGGGTAAAAAATAAGCTCTGTGGCTCCTTTCTCGTAATCTTTTTTTACAAAAAAATCATCCCCTATGTAATAGGTGAAGCCTTGATACAGGTCAAAAAAATTACCGCTCCCATTTGGCGCGGATAACACAAATTTGATGTATTCGAGATTGTCTGACGGCTGGATGGGCCATGTCAGGTTGTATATGGCATACTCGCCGGCAGTACAGGTTCCGGTAAATTGATAATGTATATCATATGGGTTCCCTTTGTCCTTATATTCTTCGATGGTAAACCACATCCCCATGTAATTGTCATGTGAAATGTAATATTGCTCTATCGGAATCCGTTCCGAGCGCACCCCCTGTCGGTAAACCTGAATCATTATAAGCACCTCCAGTTCGGTATGATCACCAATCCAAATCCCGATGTGATGCTGATCTCATTTTCTCCTGGTTTTAGATAGAGATCTTCGTAGTCCCCGGTTACGGACGTATTCATCATTGTTCCGTCTTCCCGGTATGACAGCATCCTGTCTGTATCAACCGTCAGGTTCTGTCCTACTGTGGCTTTCATAGTTTTTTCGTTTACAGTTAAGGTACAGGATCCATTCCCGGTTATTTTGTAAATCGGCTTTGACATATCGTATGGATTGTATTTTGCTTCCTGGATTTCTTTTTCCTTTTTTCCTTCTTTTATGTATTCAAAGGGAGCGCAGATAAAGGTAACATCAAAATTCCCCAGCTTCTTTATTGTCCGTGTAAATGCATCCAGTTCTACGCTTTTTACTTTCCAAAAGCTCTCTGGCGAATCAGTAAAGGACAGTTCTCCTTCTCCGTCCAGCCATTTCCGAATCTCCCTGGCTTTTGCATTCCAATCGTTTTTATTTTCCCGGAATCCGCATGACAAGGTAATCTCCACGTTTTTTCTTTCCCCTGTTTTTACCGCAAGCGGACTATCCCGTCCTGCGATTGTAATATATTCAACCTCTTCTTTTCCTGCCGGCATGTCTGGGCGTTTTTGGATATATATTCCGTGATGTGACGCTGTTTCTGCGCGAAATTCAAAATCAAATTTAACCGCGCGCATACATTCTCACTCCTTTCGCTGAATATTTTCCTTTCTGCCGCTCGCTGATAGCCCGGAGAGAGATTTCCTCTACTTCAGTTCTCGTCAGCACTTTATCTGTGTAAACCGGAATCTCAATCACGATCCTTTCCGGATATCCATAATCACTTTGGCTGGTCCGTTTTTCAAAGGAATTTACATCTATATTTCCTTTTATGTCTGCCGCGGATAATGCGTTTTTAGATATCGCCTGCATACTGCTCCGAATCTCAGATTCTACTTCCGGGATTTTTCTGACAAATCCAACCGGCAAGCCTTCCGCCGACAGCATACCGATACGCTCAAAAACTCTTGACGGGGAATGGATTTCCAGGCTCGCGTTCGCCTGATTTATCGCTGCCGCACACATATTTGCTACGGCATTGATTACACTGGACTGTCCGGCGCTGATTCCGTTTGCAAGCCCATAAGCAAGGTTCAAACCTGCGTTGTAGGTGGCGTTTGGATTCAGGCTGTTTTGTATCGCCCTCGTAACCTGTGTTCCCATATTTCTGGCATCGTTTGCGACTGTATTGGTCCCCTGCGCAATTGCTGTGTGTATCCGTTGTACCACTCTTTCCGCAAACAGCTCAGCGCTTCTCTGCGTTCTTTCCGATGCAGAACTGATTCCATTAACCAGTCCTGTCGCAATATATACGCCGGACTGTCTCGTTTTGGTTGACGGCGAAGCCACCCCAGCTCCTTTATCCACTGCCTCGACTGTTTTGACTCCAAGATCTTCTCCCTGGCTCTCTGCCTGGCTCTGTGCATTCTGCATTCCTGACACAAGACCTTGGACAACATATTCTCCGCTCTCAGTCGCTTTCATTCCAAGGCTTTGCGCAAGACTATTCCAGCTTTCTTCCCCTCCGGCCGCCAGTTCTCCGATTGCCTGGGTAAGATCCTGTCCCCATTGGTCGCTCATGCTTTGGATGTCAATACTCTGGGCCCACATGTCATTTGCATACGAAAGTTCTTCTGCTGTCATCTGGTTAAAAGCGTCCACATATGTAGATCCCTGCGGTCCCATATCAGCAAGTTTTTGTAGGATACCTTCGTCAACGCCTTTTTCTGCCAGTTCTGTCAAACTCTGTTCCCAGTTTTGGACGCCTTCAATCTGGCTCTGCATGTTTGTAAGCAAGGTATCCTTGGATATCTCGACCCCGCCGTTAAACTCCTCGAACATGTTCATCTGAGACTGCAGGGCGCTCTGGACACTGTCCTGCATGGTCAGGACAGTGTTTGTTACATCCAGTGCCATCCCCTGTTGCTGTTCTGCCAGAGCGCTGTATGCCTGCAATTCCTGTCCGGCAATCTCAATACTGGCAGCTGACGCTTCCTGTTTCCTGGCTTCTGATTCTGCATTCGCATCATTTGCGGCCGTATTGCTCTGTGTTGCCGTCGTGTTGGCGTCAATATATTCCGTATAGGTGTTGATCTCTTCCTGCGCGGATGTCACCGCATCGTTCAGCTCTTTCTGTGCTTCTTCCTGCTCTTTTTTCTTCTGTGTCAGAAGTTCTTCATCCTGCGCCATCTGCATATAGGCTTCCGATGTTGTCATTAAGGTCCCGTTATATTCAATCTGGGCCTCCGACTGATCCATCATCGTCGCGTATAGCTCATTCATCTTTTCCTGGCTCAGATTCTCTGCTTCTGTGAGCTGTTTTTGTGCCTCCGTCCTCTCGTTGGTCTTGTCTATCTGGGCCTGGTCTGCTTCTTTCCTCTTTTCCTGTATCTCTGCAAGGGCGTCTGTGGTTTCCTGGAGCTGTTCCTGGGCTTTTGTCTGCTCAATCTCGGCATCTACCAGCTTTTCCGTGGTCTCTTTTACCGCTTTCTGGACTGCCTCGATCTTCGCCATTTCCAAAGAGTTTTTTACATATTCTTTGATCTCCTCGGATCCCATGCTGAGCTTTCCAGTGACAGAATCAATTTCCAGTCCCATATCCGGGAACTGGGTATTCAGCTCCCCTACTACTGTTTTCATCCTGCCCTGCTCGTCAGCGGTTAGCTTTGACTTACTCTGCAGCTGTTCCAGTTCATCAACCAGCTTATAAGCCGTGGCTTCGCTGGCGGAATTTCCGGACATAGACGCTTCTATCCCGGCTGTAGCCTTGTTCAGTTCTTCTGCCGCTTTTCCAGCACTTTTGTTGACTTCATCCGCCGCAGCTGCCAGATCATAAGTTGCGTCTCTGGCCGTCTCAGTGTCTCCTGAAAAAATAACAACTGCCGCAGTTAGGGCGGCGACTCCGGCCACAACTGCTGTCACCGGGTTTGCCAGCATAGCAAGGTTTAGCCCTTCCTGGGCTGCTGTCGCTACTCCTGTAGCTGTTGCCTGTGCTCCCAGGGCGGTAACAAGGTTTCCTACCCCGCTGGCAAGTTCTATCACATCAGAGATCGTATCTTTTGCTTTTTTGGCCACAAAGATTGTGGCAACTGCAGCTCCTGCCGCCGTTGCCACCGGAATGATCTCGTCTATATTTTCAGTCAGTACCTGCATCCCTTCCTGTGCTGCAGGAAGAAATTTTTCTGCTACAGGGACAAGTACTTCCGTCTGGAATGTCCGCCCTAAAGTTTTCCATGAATTTTTGACATCATCATACTTGATCTTCTTAATGTCGTTCATGGTGCCTTCTACATTTTTGTAGGCATCGTTGACGTCGTTAAGGGAGGTGATCATGTCCAGCGCATTATCTTCTCCCAGGGAGCTCCAAACAGTACTGGCTAGAGTCAGGGCTTCCTGCTTGTTTTCCATCTTTGACAGATCGCTGATCACGGAATTAAACACCTGTTTGGTGCTGGCCTGTCCATTTTTCCACTCTCCGAACAGGTTCCGTGTTTCTTTTGAGAAGGAACCTATATTTTCTTCTATCCTTCCGTCGGAAAGGGAAATTCCAAACTCCTTGACAAAATCATTTACTTTGTCCAGGTTGTAAGCCCCGGAATCCAGGCCGTTTTGTAGGATCGTAAACATTTCCTCTGCCGAAAATCCCGCCTGGCTCCACAGCTGTGAATATTCTTTTATGTTATCCGCCAGCTCGTCACTTTGATTCAATCCATTCTGTGCCCCTGCTGCAATCAGATCAAAGGCTTCCTCCGCGGTAACGCCCATATTGTCCATCAATGCATCCACCGCTTTGATGCCTTCGCCAAGATCTATCTGGAAAACGTCATCCAGGGCCATCGCATTTTCTGTCAAGTCTTTGATTTTGTCTGGATCTGTCTCGTTGGTATACTGTTTTACCAGTTCCATGGCATTGGCAATGTCCCCTACGGAATCTCCGTAATTGCTTTTGTACAGATCTTCCATAACGCCGCTGTATTTTTCCATCTCTGCGGCTGTACTGCCTGTGCTGGCCTGCAGTTGGTTCTGGGCTTCCTTCAGGTCTGTGGCTCCGGATATGGCAGCGTCAAACCCGGCGCTGAGCAGATTTTTTGATGCGTCTACGGCGGTATCAACAAGATTGACTTTTATCAGGCTTCCGACATCGTAAATTTCTTCTTTCAGATTCTGTGTTTTCGCTCCAAACTTATCAATACTTGTAGCGCACTGATCTGTTGCGTTTTCAGCCTCTTTCATGTATGCAGCATTCTCATTCAGTGCTCTTGTTGCCGTAATTGTCTGCGCTTCCGCGTTATTCAGCGTTTTCTGCCAGTTCTGGACCCGCGATTCGGCTTTCTGATAGGTATCTTCTCCTTTTTTTACAATTTCCGCAAGCTCTGATACTTTCTTTCTCTGCTCTTCTACGGCTTCCGAAGAAGAATCCTGCGTTTTTTCCATTTCGTTTAGGGCTTTTTCTGCTTCGTCCAATTTCTTTTTGTACTGGTCCAGCTCCGTTCCTACCCGCTGATAATCTTCTTCCGCATGCTCAAGGGCCTTGCGCACAGCCTCTTCTTTTTTTACCTGTTCATCCAGTGTTTTTTGCAGTACTGCGTGTTTCTTTTCCAGCGACTCCAGCGAATTCGCATTTCCCTCTGTCTGTGCGGACACGAGTTTCATTTCCGATTTCATTGTCGCAAGGCTTTTGTTGCACGCCGTTACCGCTGTTTTAAATTCTTTTTCTCCGTCAAGGACGATATGTGCCCCTATTTCCCGTTTTTTTGCCATATCTCCTCCTAAAAACAGGCATAAAAATACCGCCTGTTTCCAGGCGGCTTATTTTAGCCCTTGTTTGACATAATCCAGAAGGATTTCACGTTCCCTCTGTTTTTTTAATTTTCTTTCTGTCTTTGCTCTCGAGCTTCCAAAATCGCTCAAGACAATCCACGCTTTCCATATCATCCATACAGCGGCCATCACTGTGATAATCATGCCGGCGCAAATCCCCCATGATGAGGTAACTCCGATATAGATGCTTCCAGCACACCATACAAAAAGGAAAGTACTCAGGTACGGATGTTTCCTTACATAAAACTCTATAATTTTCATCAAAGCCCTGATATATAATTTCATATCCATCACCTTTCTTCGTTATGGATATTTTACCATATATCCGTCTATAAATCCATCAGTGAAACTTCTTTTTTCTCTTCAAAAATTCCTCTTCTGGTCTCAAAATTATAGAGTTTCTGGTACTCTTCGAACATATCGCACCATTTTCCGAAATACATTTTCGCGATTTCCGCTTCGGAATATCCGATCTTCAGGCCGATCAGGACCACCCACGCAAAATTTATCGGCTCTGTTTCTCCGTCGTCTTCTGGTTCTGCGTGGGTTCCTGGTTTTTTCTCCGGAAACATCTCGTAAACTCATTATGCAGGATAGTCCCGAGTTCTTTTGGCGGTATGTCGACCATACGGACAAGTTTTTCTCTTTCCTCCGGTTCTTTGTCCTGGCATCTCAGACCCTCTTCCGTCATGGATGTCAAGCTGAATATCAGGGCATGGATGTCCGGTGTCCCGGACATTCCAATCGTGCGCCCTTCTTCGTCTTTTTTGACCGTCCCGTCTTCATTTTTCGACGGGAAGAATCCTATCAGTTTGTTTTCAAACTCGGAGATATCCCCGAATTCATCCTGGATCTTCTCCAAAACCAATAAGTCACAGCGGATCGGAAATTTCTCTCCGGAAAGTGTGAGGTAGTTCATATCTTCGTAAAGCATTTTTCTTCCTTTCTGGCTCACGCCTTTTTGCTTTCCTCTGTCTCGTTTTCTCCGGTCGTTGTCTTTGCTGCTTTTGCAGACATAATCTGAGTATTTTCCTGTGTGGCAACTCCGAACTTAGTGTTGATCCACTCCATAGCTTCCTCTTCTGTGTTGAATGACTGAACCTCTTTCCAGTCCCCATCATCCTCTATGGAGGCCCGTCCGGTGATAGATGGCGTTTTGTACTCGATAGATTCTCCTTTTGTGGTGTAATCCTCCGACGGTTCGGAAAATTTCACTTTGTAAAGGAAATTACCTGTAAAGCTTCTCTTTCCATCTACCTTTTCAACAGAGATCCACGCCATTCCAACATAGGAATTTTCATCATCAGCGTTCAGTTTTACGCTCTTCTGATCCTCTTCTACGGTATGTCCAAACATTTCCTGCTGCGCTTTGATCGGGATGGTGCTGGTTCCCAGCGTAACTTCTGCGTAGCTGAATTCCTTGTCGTATTCCGCCTGTCCATCATCAGCGTACAAGGATCCTTCTGCGTAATTCGGCGTTACCTGAAGGGAAACAGCTTTTCCCAACGCAAAAGGCTCTCCATATGTTTTCGCAGCTGTACGTTTTCCGATGATCGGTTTTCTAAGTCCTATATAAGCCATATCTTCTCTCCTTTATTCTTCTTCAATATCGCATTCAAAAATAATGTGCCTGGTCTTTTCGTCATCCTCTACCTGGATTGTGATTTCCGGAAAGGTAAAACCCGCTTCAAACAAAGCATTTCTTATCTTATTTTTCATCGTTGCAAACGGCCTGTTCCGGGGAAGAAAAAAATGGACCTGCACACTGTTGATCACCGTCTGCGGGGCATCGTCTGCATAATCATTTCCATAGTCATCCGCATAATTATAAGTGAAATACTGCTTTTCGGCCCCGTTGTAAACATCAGGCTCCATTGGAAGCTCAAAAGATTCCAACGCTTTTTTTATCTTTTCAAAGGTTGTCAATATAGTCGACCTCCCTGTCAAATACTTCCTGCATCTTCTCAGCCGCAGGGGCTTCCGCTTCCCTGACTGCAGGACTGAGTACCGGAGTGGCGGCTTGTTTATTTGTGCCAAATTCCAGGTAAGCCATTTTATCCATGTTCCTGACACCTTTCTTATCCTTTCCTGTAGGGCGGACAGTAATCCGGTATGCATTATCTTTGTTTGCGGGTTTTGTTGGTTTGATAGACGCAATCATAGATCCTGTGTCTTTATGCTCCGCCGCCCTCTTCTTTACCTTTTCTTCCAGGATAGGCGCGGCCTCTTCCAGCATTTTAGGGGCGATCCGGTCTATATCAATCTGGCTCAGCCCATTCATGAAATCGTCCATCCCTTCCATTTCAAAGCTTGCCATGTTCCCTCCTCTCCCCGGTCAGCTGGATCTTTCTGGATTTTTCCGGCTGGAAAGTTCGCTTGATATCATAGATATCCCCGGTCGCCTCATCCACAAAAAATGACGCTCCATTGTAGGCGCAGGCCGCAATTTCCACTATGATAGAAGCGCTGTATCCGCACTGGCTAGCAAGGATCTCGTCCTGCCGTGTCGTATCCTTGAAATCTGCCCGGATCCCTCTCAGGAACTCCCACTGTTCTTTCCGGAATCCTTCGCTGTCCTGGACGCTCCTCTTTTTTATTGGGATCGAAATACTCCTGTTATGCATCCTATCCCTCCTCCAGTGTCAATCGGAACACCTTCTGCCGGTACAGTTCCATGTATTTTTCCGTGTCCGTCCGGTCGTCTCCTAGATGTGCTTTTACATAGAGTGTAGCCGCTGTAACTGCCCGGGGATCATCCAGTATGCTTTCCGGTACCCCGGAGGCTTTCATGTCCTCCAGGCAGTCTTTCAGGTATAAAGCAATGTCTTTATCGTATACTTCAATCTCTTCCGGAATTCCGCAGCGCTCTTTTATGATCTCAAGCATCCTTACGCCTCCTCTCAGGCTTTTGGTTCAAAAACAGCTTTATCAAATTTCAAGGTAATGACTTCTTCGTCATCCACAAGGATTGTAAATGTATCTCCTTCTGTTACGCGGAATACATTGTCTGCCTCCCAGTCAATACCCTCCTTGGATGTTTCCCCGTTTTTCTTAAAAGTCATTTTACTTCCTGATTTTGCAAGGTGGAACGGGAAGAAGTAACCTTCCTGCTCTGCTTTCTTGGTGCTGTTGAACCCTGTATATCCCTCTACATAGTGGAATGTTCCGGTCACGTTCCCTTCCGCATCTACCGCAGGATCCGTAATCATTTCTCCAGCAGTCTTACCATAAAAGTCCTGACCTGCTGCCGGCATGGTCATAATGTCAGGACTTATCATTCCCCCGATACTTCCTCGTCGGTAATGGTAAGCTCCCCGTTTACAAACGCCTGATCATCTTTCATCACGCAGTCTTCGCGCTCGATCGCCCTGAATAAGGTCAGGTCTTCTTCAAACGCATTCAGGTCTCCGGCCGTAGCAATGTTGGATGTCATAATCGTAAGCAGTTTCCGGTCAAAGAATTTGACTCCTTCTTTCAGATCTCCGATGATCACAGGGATCTTCCGGGTTTTTGCGGTTCTGGTATCAGACTGCATGTCTCCGTTCGGAATGACAGATACCGGAACTCTCGTTGCGCCGGCGCAAAGCGCCATCTGCATCGGGCTTGCCGGATCCGGCTGCAGGAGATATTCTCCTTTTTCATTTTTCAGAGTATCCAGGTACTGAAGGCCGTCATCATTTGTTATGATTCGAGAAGTAGGTTTGAACGCCTGCCCCAGCGTAACATTCAGGGCCTTCTTAATGTCATCCAGCCCTGCAATGGCCGTCTTTTCTTTTTCATTTACCACTTCCAGGATGATCTTGTTCCTTGTGACGCGGGACTCATCCCCGATCCATTCCACCAGCGTTTTTGTAATGTTGGCATCAGAATCCTCCAGAAGCTCATTTGTAATCGGAAAATATCCGCCGTATTTATCAATGTCATAATCGATACGCCCAAACTGTGGAGTTTTGCCTCCTGGAATTTTCCCGCCTTCTCCGACTTTTGTAAAACCGGTCTGCTGAGAGCGTTTTTTGAACGTTCTGGACCCCTTATTTGTAGTGACATCTTCCACGTCCACCAGATCAATCAGGGAAGCCTTTGCTTCGCGGTAAGTGTTGATCCGCGTCTGGATGTCCTCCGGCACGGTATATCCACCCTCTGCCGGGGTTCCTTCGTTCATTGAATTCCGGAATCCTCTTCTGGCTGCATCGGCAAATTCTTTTTCCGGATCCTTCTTCTGTACTGGCTGCGCGGTCCCTTCCTGGATCTGGCTTGTTACATTACTGATGTCTTCGTCTTCCAGATCCTTCAGGATATCAAATTCATCCTGAAGCTTTTTCAACTCTTCCTTTGCTGCTTTGGCTTCTTCGATCTTTCCCTGGTCTACCAGGTTTTTGATCTCGGTCTTTTTGCCATTGATTTTGTTTAACAGTTCCAGCAGTTTCTTGTTCATGTTCTTCTCTCCTTTTTGCATAATAAAAGGATTCAGACACCGTACATGTCCAAATCCCCAAGAATCTCATTTTTCATTTTTTCTGTTTCCTCAGCTTCTGCTTTTTCTTTTATAGCCTGCTGCCTTTTTTCATCCGTCAGCCACATTCCGCTGAAGCTATTCGTGTACTGGGGCGCCTGCTGCTCCGTCATAATCTCGTCCACAAAACCATATTCCAGGCACTGGTTGGCCGTCAGCCAGGTTTCCCGGTCCATCAGTTTCAAAATTTTATCCAGCGGATATCCGGATTTTTTCGAGTATGCGTTTGCCATAGCTGCGTTCATCTGTTTCAGGATTTCCGCGTTTTTCTGCATATCGTGATAATCTCCGGATGCTCCCGACATTGATACGTTATGTATCATGATCATGGCCACTGGGCTGATCAGACACCTTCCTGCCATTGCGACCACCCCGGCCGCGCTTCCGGCAAGGCTCTGTATCTTGATCGTTACCTTATCGTTTCCCATCAGGGCGCTGTAGATCTCCTGCCCCGCCATAACAGAACCGCCTCCGGAATTTACCAGGACTTCAATTTCTTCGTCTTCCTGAGCCGCTTCCAGGATGTCTTTTACATCCTTGGGGCAGGTAGCATCCATATCAAACCAGTCATAGATCCACTTGTCGTCATTACTAACAATGTCTCCCCGGATGTTAATTACTGCCATTTCCTTCACCCCCTTTCATGTACTGGTTTCCAACCTGCGTGAGCGGGATGTAATTTCCGTTTACAATCAGGGTATCTCCGCCTTCCTCGGAAGGAAGATCCAGGTATTCCCTGGCTTCGTTTGGTTTGTATATTCCATTATTCACTGCTTTCGCCAGGTTCTCCATCTGTGTTTTGCTGTCTGTCCGGAGGATTGCTTTTTCGTTGAATTTATAAAAATTTTGGTTTGCGATCTCCTGCGGCAGAAGGACCTTCCCATTGATCTCCTCTTCGTACATTTTCAGGCGGTAAGACATCGTATCCACCAAAAAGGCCAGCTGCTGCGTCTCGCTGTTTGCGTAGCTGGATTTTTCATAATTATTGATTTGGTTCGGTTTGATCCCGAACGCCCCAGCGATCTGCAGCGCACTGTATTTTCTAAGCTCAAAAAATTGAGCGTCAGCAAGGCTTACGTTCAGCGGCGTCAGTGTAAGCCCCATCGGAACAGGAACTACTTTTCCAGCGTTCTCCGGCCCTGACAGCGATTTTGCAAATTTTTCTTTCAATTTTCCGACACGTTTATCATCCAGATCCCCGGTGTACTGCATGGCCATACTTGCGGTGAGCCCGTTTTTGTACAGCTGGTTCATATAATTCTGGCTTTCATTGGCTCCGTCTACAGTGGCCTTCAGGATATTCCGCACCGGTTCTCCGGTGAAGCCATCCAGGCTGTACCAGGTCTTAAAATGCATCACTTCACTGTTTTTAAACAGGTATTGCTTTCCTGTTTTCGGATCGCTGTACCGGTAATAGATGTTCCCTTCCCCTCCCCAGATCCCGATATCGTCCATGATCGGTGTGACATATTGGCTCTGCATAGGCCACATATCCATGATCTGGTATTCTCCTCCGTACCTTGAAGGAGTAAACCTTCCTCTCATCCAGATATATCCATTCCCATAGTGCTGGCAGTTCTGTTCTACCGTGGTCCACATGGTGGTCGGAGTCATAAAGGGATTGGGCCGCACAGTCATGAGTATTCCCGCTGTTGTTGGATCCGCCCGTATCCTTCCCCTGTCGGTCTGCTGGTAATATTTCAGCGGCATCTTTCCAATGGTCTCCGAAAGCATCTTCAAGCATGTGAAATATGTCACTTCCGCCACCGCTTTTTTATTTGATGTATCTATCCCTAACCATTCAAGGAGTTTTTCATCGTTCAGTTCTGCCGTCGGCCTTACCAGCTCTGTCATGGCATTTTTTATTCTTTTCCAAATTCCCATTACCATTCACTCTCCAAAAATTCGTCAATCCCTTTTAGGATAGAAGGATAGAATTCATGGTACATTGCCAGCTTATACGCGCATAGCACAGCATCTACCGGGTCTATCCTTTTTGTGGTGGCATCTTTATCGATCTTGATCAGTCCGTTGCTTCTTTTTACAACCGCATTGCTCATGGCGTAATTCAGCAGCGGATTATAGGTGTATATAATATTCCGGGCAAACACCTGCTCCCGGAATCCCTGGGTGGATTCATTCAGGGACTTGTGGCTCTGGAAGACTTCTTCCACATCGTACCCCTCGTCCGAAAGATCCATCATGATCTTGCTGGCATTGGCCGGGTCGAAGCATAATGTCTTGATATTCCATCCATGTTCTTCGCAGGTTTTCATGACATATCTCATTACCGCTGCCTGGTCCACGATCGGGCTGTCTGTTACCGTCAGGAATCCCATCCTTTCCCAGGCGTCATAATCAACTTTGTCCCTTGCCTTCCTTTCCGCAAGCTTTTCCCTGTTCGGGATGAATGAGTGGGAATAAACGATATATTTTACAATCGTCTTTCCGTCCTCATCTTTCTCATCGCTTTCGAAAGGAATCACAAAAGCAACGGAAGTCAGGTCTATTTTGGCCGACATATCGAAGCCCACATAGACATCGAATCCCCTGGTATCTATCGGAATCTCGTCCACCTGGCAGTCTTTCCATTTCGCCATATCCATGTAGCCGTTTTCTGTCGCCTGCACCCATATGTTCAGCATCTTCGTGAGGAATGCGGTCATTTTTTCCGGAATGTTTTTTGCCACCTTCCAGGCATTCCGGATCTTCTTCCGGCCGTTTTCATAACTCATCCGGATCGGATTCGCTTTTTCCCAGAGCTTTTCGTTCTCCAGGTTGCTCACATCTTCTTTGTAATCCTCCGGATCCACTTCGCAGATATCTATCAAATACTCATCATTCCATATATCTACATCAGGGTTTAGAACGCTGGAACAATAGGTATATTCCTGCGTGTAACATGGATATGTAAGATCCATTCCCGCAGTTGTGATGATCATCAACAACGGTTCTTTAGTGTTGGATCCCAGCCCCAGATCATAAAATTCCGTTGTTTTGTGCTGGTGATATTCATCCAGGATCAGCCCTGCCGGGTTTGTTCCATCTCCATTCTGTCCATCTTCCTTGGACAGCGCTTTTATAAAACTTCCTGTTTTTCTATGTAATACTGCATCCCTGGTAATTTTAAAAGACGGCTTCAGCGGGGAATTATTAAGCATCAGTTTCGCTTCGTTCAGAATGATCTTCGACTGGTCCCGTTTTGTCCCGGCTGTATAATACTCATAGTTCTCCTGGTTTTTTGTGGCACACACGGATATTTCGTAAAGCGACACTCCGGCTTCCATCTGTGACTTTGCGTTTTTCCTTGCCACTTCAGTAAAGGATTGCTTAAATCTTTTATATCCCGTTTCCTGCTCCCGCCATCCATATAACTGGCAGAGATTAAATTTTTGCCAGGTTGTCAGTTCGATCGGCTGTCCCGCCAGCTCCCCTTTTGAGTGCCGCAGTAACCTGAACCAATCTACAATATTCTGCGCTTCCTCTTCGTTCCAAATGTATCCCCACCCTTCTGTCAGGACATTCCTTGCCGTCTCTTTCTGGCAGTCCTCCAGATACCTCTGGCATGCCCATCTGTGCTTCTTTCCTGATATGATCTCCCCATTCAGGCACTGATTGGCATATTCCATAAGTTCTTCCCGGATGGTCATATATTCCCGAACTTCCTTGTGATTTCTTCCTGGGTTTTATCGGTTTTGATTGCTGCCGCCTTCAATCTGGCGTCTATCGTCAAGCCACACAGGGAAGCGAACCGTCTCATTTCGTCTGCATAGGTACGCTGGATGTCTACCATGGGATTTTTTACTACGATTACGCCCGTCCGGGTTTCTCGGTCTATATAATAACTCTGGTCTTTCAGGATATTGGTCGCCTTTACATAGTTGGCAAATGCATTACAGTAGCCTCCCAGGTTGTTACGGTCCAGGTTCCCGATCAGGTTTATCTTTTTTAATTCCCTGACGATCCTTTTCCATTCTTTAACGGCCACTTCATCAATTAGCCAGTCCGGCGGCCGGCTTAATTGGTTTGCCCCGGTTTTTATCTTTTTTTCTTCTGCTTTTCTCCGTTCCATGCTGACAATTGTCAGATTTCCCTTCTGCATGTCGAGAGGCTTCCTGGCTCGTCCCATACTCTCACCTTCTTTTTTGCCAACTTTTATTTTTTATTTAGAAAATTGCGTAAAGAAAGGAGGGAACGCGGTCTGGGCGTTTTTTCCAAAACTTTTAGACTCCCCCCTGCCCTGCTGTTTCCCTGAATCTTTTCAGCATTTTCAGCAATTCTCTCTGCATTTTCTGTTTATCTTTTTTGTACATCGACTCTATCAGACTGTGCGTATCATGGTTCAGGCTCATAAGATTACTGATATCACATCTTTTTTCCCAGTCATCTTTCAGCGGAATAATGTGGTGGGCGGTATCTGCATGTTTGATCTCTCCTGTTGTCTCAAAGAGATATACATCAATCCCCTGGTCAGCCTCCATTGCGTCAGCCCTTGCCCTGATCCACTCCCCGCTGTCGTAGAATTGTTTGCTCTTTTTGTCCCGAATCAGCCTGTCATACTCTTTATGTCTATCTTTTAAACACGGACACCTGCTGCCCGCCGGGATCCTGCTGCCGCACCTGCTGCACCGTTTATATATCGGCATTTTATAACACCTCTTTAAATACAGTCCTGCCAGCGCCATAGTGACAGCCGATTGCCGCCACGCCGAAAGGAGGTGTGCAAACATACCAGGACTGCCAAATCACTGATATGCTGGCGCTGTACACGCTGTACGATTGATAATCTATTTTGTTGCACAAGAAAAGCACCCAGATTGTTCTGAGTGCTGTCAATAATTTTTAATGATCAATTCTTTGTACCTTCTGATCCCTGACTTGGTTCGGAGATTGTCTGACCGGTCAATCTCTAATATCTTGTATCCATCATAAAGGTTTCTGATCTCTCTGCAGTCATTGTAAGATAAAATGAATTTCCCCTGGATATTCCTCAGAGTATTTCTCATCCGTTCATGATCTTCCGGCATAAATCTGTCTGGATAGTATTTTTCTGTGTCGTAATAGGGTGGATCTAAATAAAACAGGGCGTCCTCTCTGTCGTAGGTCCTGATCAGATGCTCAAAATCCAAATGTTCTATCACAACTTTATCCAGTCTCTTCGATGCTTCTTTTAGGAATTCGACTGCCTTTCGCATATTTTTCGGCCGGACGCCGAAAGAATCCAATTTCGTTCCGTAGCTCTCCTTGATGGATATAAAGAACCTCGCCGCCCTCTGGATATCTGTCAGGCCTTTGATATCTTGGATCGCATCAAAGAATAATTCCCGGGACATCAAAACACCATCCAATTCCTTTTGTATGGCTTCCGGATGGTACTTTACACATCGATACAAATTGATAAGATTACTGTTTACATCATTGTATACCTCCATTCCTTTTTCTTCTTTTCCAAACAATACCCATGCAGCACCACCGAATACTTCGATGTACCGTCCGTAGTCTTCCGGGAATTGTTCCAGTATTTTCTTTCTCAGCAGCTTCTTACCGCCGATCCAGCTTATAAAACTATTCATGCATATCGCCTTCCTTACTTTTATTCGTAGGAAAGCCTTGTCGGGTAATGGATCTTCTGGGACTCGAACCCAGGACCGGCCGGTTATGAGCCGGCTGCTCTGACCAGCTGAGCTAAAGATCCGTGCAAAAAGCCCCATATTTCTATGGGACTTTTTAAGTTATGGTTGAAAATGGTGAGTTCTTTTTTCTTTTTAACCTGTATACAGCATAACACAGGTAGAGTGTGCAATTCTATGCAGTCTTTTCTGTCCACGGAAAGTTTTTTAATGCATTACTGTGGATATCATGTGTCCTTCTCCAACTGCGTCTCTCAGGTTGATCAAGTATTCTTCTATGAATCATTTCTGCTTCTTTGTCATTCAGGCTCACCTTCTTTTAAGGTAAAAATGTAAAGTTATGTTTTATATTTTTTATTCTCTTTCATCCGTTTATAAATATTTAGTCAACAATTCTTTATTTACTAATTTTCAAAAATTTTTCATATTTAACCCATAACCTATAAAAATCAATTATTTGATCTTTTCTAGATTTAAATGTAGGATTTTTGAAATAATATCCCACAAAATGCTGATGGGTATAATCGTTCTCTAGTTCTCTTAAAAACTGACAATCTGCTATTTCTTGCAATATCGCTAATTCTTCTTCATCCATATAATTAGCCAATTTTACATAAATTTGATCTATCACGTTCAAAATATATGTCGCTTGATTTCCAAAAAACTCTAAAAAATTATATTGCTCGTTTATTCCTCCAAATACTCCACATAAATCATTCATTCGAATTTTTTCAGAACATTCTGCTATCTTTTCTTCGGTAACATCGTGTAAAGAATAGCTACCTCCTAAATACAACTTCCATATTCTTTCTACAGCATTTTTTATAGATTTTCTTTTATTTGTTATTGCGTTTTCGAATAATGCTTTTTTCCTAATCCATCTAATATAAACTGTAAAGAAGTAAAAAAAAGTGCTTGCAATTATACTATAAGATATTTGAACAACAATCTTTAAAAAAGAATATAAAAGTTCATTGTTTTGAAACATTCCCCCCGATAACTCATACAATAATACTATCAAGCAAGCTACTAGACATATAATTGCAACTGCTTTTTCACTACATAAAAATTTGTACTTTTTCACACTAGTTTCCTCCAACATTTTCTTTTATCATACACCAAAACACCCCGTATTTCTACAGGGTGTTCTCAAAAATGTTAGGGGAGTTAAATTGAGTGGTTTCTTGTCCTTTGAAATCTATATACACTATAGCACAGATGGAGTGTGTCATTCTATGTCATCTTAAAATTTCGCAAGGCATCCGAATGTATTCTATGAACCTGTTTCCAACTATATCCCATCTCCACAGCAACTTCTTCCCATTTCAACCCTTTTATGTAGCGGAGCCTCAGAACTCTCTGTTCGTCCTCGTCTTTCATCTGTCGGATCCGTTGTTCAATCTCCTGCTGCCGCTTCGCTCTTTTGAGGCGCTCTTGTTTCAGATCTTCAATCATCTCGTCAATTGTTACTATGTAATCAGACAGGTCCGTCTGACTGCTGCCGTGGGGCATCCCGTCATTAACTATGGATGGAAACATCTTGTCCAGGCGCAGGCGCTGTATCTCATCCAGAATATCCTGTTCCCTCTTGACTGATCGCTGGTATGATTTCAGATATTCCTTCTTTTCTTCATTTTCTGTCCATTCCTTTTCTGTCACGATCTTTCCCTCCCTGGTTTTTATTTCTGCATCATCCGCCTGAGCTTTGTATATGGCGGAGCTGTCCGGCTGCCATGCTCATCTGCAAGCAGAACGCAGTGTTTATACAATTCGATAATACGATATGTCTTAAATTTTGTTTTCGTCTTTCCATGCGGCTCCGTTTGATCCACAAGTTTAACGGTGATTTTCTGTCCCCGTTTCAATCCATATTCCTTTTCTCTTTCTTTCTGCAATTCTTCCCAACGTATGTTGCTGATCGCCTGTCCCGGTGTTGGGTCTGAGATTCCTTCGTTATTTCTGTACATGTCTGCCCTCCTTTTCTATTGGCTTAAAGATACCTTTCTCCACACATTCCAGTGGACTGCAGCCTCTGCTGTGGCCGTGGTGTGCTATGTAGTCTCAGGTTCGGTTTGCAAATACCGTCTTGCTTCTGCCGATGCTCCCTGACAGGTAAATGCACTTACTGCACTGATCGACTTTTAATTTATTTATCTCTTTTTCCGTCATTTCTTTCCATGGTTTTTTCTTCATCTCTGTCCTCCCAGAATTCGCATTTCCGGCACCTGTTTTTACTGCTTACTAAGGTGCCCTTGATCATCGTTGCATTGCGGCAGGTTGGAAGGACGTATACTGCAAGCTGTCCCACCTCTTTTACATGCCGGCAGATTTCATAATGTTCCTTTCTTTTCATGGTCTGTCCTCCTGGTGTTTCCGGTGATTGTCACCTGCTGCCCTGAAATCCCCATTACGATCCCGATGCTTTTCGCAGGTGTCGTCATCCTCTACCAATATTCCTAATCTGTCACAAAGTCCATCGTCGTTGTCTGCGCATGTTTTGCACGTCTTTTCTTCCATTGTCCTCACCCTCCCTGAAATATTTTTATACATTTATTTTCGACTTCTCTTTTTCTCATCTCTGTGTTATACTATCCGCATGGGGCATTAGCGCAGCTGGGAGCGCGCCACACTGGCAGTGTGGAGGTCACGGGTTCGAATCCCGTATGCTCCATTTTTTTATTTGCCTTCCGGTCGGTACGGATCCGGAAGAGGTCGCCAGGCTATAATAGTTGCCGCAGCTCCGCATAGATGGAAGAACATCTTTCTGGTATGCGGGCTGTTCCAACCATAGCGATAAATCAAAACTTCATCATACTTATTTGTTCCGAGAACATATTCCCCGACTTCTGGCAGCCTCTCTTCCACCGGACTCCAACCGTCATTCTCTTTGTTTTTCAGATTCTGTATTTCCTTCCGTAGTTCTCCACATTCTCGGGATTTCTCCCGCAGGCAGAACTGCATGTCCTTGATCTGCTGAGGCGTAAGGTCTGACATGTAATGCTCAATCATCTGACCGACACGGAATACGGAAATTAATTCTGATCCGTTTGTGTATATCTGTTGCTTGTCACTGAAAGAGTATTGTTTGATAAAATCTATTGGATTTTCCGGATAATTCATTGTCTCTCCCATATTCGTCCTCCTTTTTAGTATGTGCACTCGCCGCAAATTCCCGTCTCGCTTAAGTAGGCTGGGCTTTCTTTACAAACACACAATTCAATTTCTTCTTCGTCGCTGTTTTCTATCTTTTTCATCCACGGACAGTTGCAGCACTCATGAACTGTTTCATCGTCACCTGCTGCCGCGTCCGGTCCTTCTCCGTATGTTTCCGCGCAGACTTTACTGTCCGGATAAAATAATAAGCATGCACCTCCTGTAATCTCGCATTCCCAACCGTGATATTGATCTGTTTGTTTTGCTGCTTTACATCCCATATCGCTTCCTCCTTTATTTTATTCATTCCTGTCTTCTTTCAAATTCTTCATAGCACTTCTCGCATCCTATTGAATCGATGATGCCGCAATCTATGTATCCATCCTGGAAGATAGATACCGCAGCCTTTAAACAGTGCTTTACTTTCTGTCCTTTGTACTTTACGAAATGTTCACAGTAATGGATTGGGTAATTCTCCCCGCCCCGACACCAGTAGGCTTGTTCTCCAGGCTTATTCCAGTTGCTCCAATATTTTCGCGGAGGTTGATCCGTGTGTGCCTTATCATACGGATTTATAATCGCCCGATGATCGTCCCAGCACTCTCCATATGGACACCGGGAGGACCACCAGTACAGACAATTCCGGCATATGCATCCTGTACATCCGGCGTAAACTTTATGATTAATGCTCTGCTGCCATTCTTCCAGGTTTATCTGCCCTTCCATATCATTGTTTTTCTTTTCACACATTTTTGACATGTCTATCACACACTCTTCATAATCATTTGTTATCTTATACTCAAACAAAGGGATAATCCCTTTTGACATATATCTTTCCTTTCCCTGCCGGATCATTGGATCCGGCTTATTTTACGTCAACGCGCCTTTTATAGCTTCTTTTATCTCATCTGTTGTTTTTCTGATTACCTCTAAGACTTCAGATAATTCCATGTCCCGTGTAGATACTCTGTCAGATGTCGCTTTTCTCTTAAGGAGGAAGAGCACCTCTTCAATGTCTCCGCAATATCCAATGGTTTCGTATACGGGTTTTCCCTCTTTGTCTGTTTTCCCTTTGTTTACCGCAAGGGTAAAGCCCATATTGTTAGGAATTGCACAGTAATTATCTATCAATCTGATCATGTTCTCTCCTCCTTACTTCCTTCTACAACTTTCCATTTTTCCCTTAATTTCCTGGCATGATAATTATCTATCTCATATCGCTCACAGTTTTTTACAGGATTTCTGTTTAGATTAATGTGATCCCAGTGCCAGCATTCCTCTTCGCATCGGTAGCATATCTCACCATGATCCGCATGTATGTTTCCAAAGCTTTTTGCGCATCTGTTACACAAGCATGATCCGCAGGCTGTAACTGTCTCCATCACAAATAGTTCTTTCCGAAAATCTCCATAAACTCTTCCCGGCTGTGGGTCTTTTCAAATTCCCGCTGGCCAATTTTATGAAGGAGATCCATGGTCTCTTTACAGTTGTGGACTGCCAGTTTTCCGGTCAAATGGTGATCCGGGCAAAGATATACTTTAAGGCCGTATTCTTCGGAGTGGGTCCGGTTCGGGCCTCCGAAGATGTGGTGCTCGTGGAGCTGTCTGTGTAATTTATGGTTCCCATCAAGCAGCATGCAAAGGTAACATGTGTGGTCTTTGTCGTGTAAAATGCTTGGTGAGTGATGTTTCCTCTTCTTTTTTGTTTTGATTTTTGGAAATAGTAATCCTGCTGCCACTCCGGCGCCTCCTTTCCGGGGGATGTAACAGGCATCCCCCTTATCTATATGGATTTTAGATTGCACCCGTTATGTTGTTTCCAGGACTCTGATCGCCATGATGCAATACCCGTCTTCCAGTCCTGTGTAATCGTCCAGGATGTAGGTGATCTCTGTCTTTAACATCCTCCCGGTGTGGCGGCCTTCGGAGAACTCCAGCATGTTCAGGAGTTCTCCCGTCCGGAACTCTCCTTTTGCAAACCAGAAACTCATGATTCCTGCTGCCACATCGTCATAATATTTCGCCGGCATCCGAATCTGGTGAACTTTTGGGCCTTCATCAGATGGAAGATGGTTCATTTTCTCTTCATCTTCCATCTCCTTCAACTTTCTCTTAGTCTCCCGGTCAATCCTGGCTTGTTCCTCGCTATACTTCTGTTCTTCGCTCTTTTGCGCCGGCGCAATTTTCTTTTTCATCTTGCATCCCTGGCAGTCCTCCGAAACACATTGTTCTTCAGGACAGTAAATGCAGTGCTCAAATTTTCTTCCATGGAGCTTTCCGGGAAGATATTCCGGATGGTTCAGAATATTGTCCTGGCCAGGGATTTCTTCCGGATCAAAATGATTCTTCCAGGTATCTTCCCCGGCGCTTCCGTCAAACACGCTTCCCATGACTTTGAAAAATTCTGTCCATGTGATATCCCTTGGTTCCCCGTCTGAGCCCTTCACAAAGATCTGGTCCGGGTAAAGGATGATAAATATGTTTTCGCTGCGGAAGCGCTTGGGTTTTCCATGGTATAAAAACATGGCCATCTCTTTTGTCTCGTCCTCGGTGTACGGACTAATGCCGTATTTTTCATAGATCTGGTTCAGGTCGTTTTTTCTCTCCCGGAAGAATTCTTCTGCTGCTTCTTTTAAGATTTCGTCCGGATCCTGCTGCCAATTCAGCAGCTTGTCCGGGTTATTCTCGTTTTCTTTGTTAAATCTTGCCAGTTCCCGGATATCTTCCCGTTTAACTTCCGGCCGGATCATGGCGTGGTCGGATTCCGGAATCTGCAGCATTTCTACAAGTTGAGAAAAATTGTATTCCCGGTATTCTTCTTTGAGTTCCGGGGTATCTCCTGGAAGGGAGTATTTTTCATACACTCGGATAAACCGGCTCACGCCGTCCGGGGACATGCCGAATGTTTCCCTGGCGTAATCCGCAATGCTCCGGAATCCCTTTAATTTATATGCCCCTGATCGGTCAATCCGGGATAAGCTCCATCCTGTCCGGACAAAATTCTTGACGATCCCGCCCAGGTTATTCCGGATCTCCTGTTCTTCCTGGTTTAATTCTTCCAGGGTTAAGGTTAGCTGTTCCATCTTTCTCCTTTCTGCGGACACGTTCCGCCTTGTAGTTTTTCAGCGATTTCAGCGGTTTTTCTTCAAAATTGTGGACATTTTCCAAAATCTGTCCGCACTTTCCCCGTTTTATGCATCGCAAAGCCTTATTTTCTACCGCGCTGTCGGTGTCTTTGGCTTTTTATCCACATTTTCCACTTCCGAATCCCAGAAAACGTTGATTTTATACAGCGCGGAACGGTTTTATTTCTCGTATTTATACAGGCCCATATCTTCCACACGGAACCGGACTGCGTGGGATCTTAAAAGACCTGATAACTGCTGCCACAGATCCGCATTTCTCAGATTTTTTCCATCCGCTCTCTTCCAGCCGGCCTTTTCCCAGTCTGATAGACGGTTATTAGCCAGATAATGGCTATCTGTGTGGATCGTGATCAGCGACGGCAGACGCATCCTCTTGAGGGCGGCCACGGCACACATCAGCATGAGGCGATGGCCGGAAATCTCCTGAACTTCCTCTTTTTCTTCGATCCTATGTTTCCCGCATACCATGATGTATTTGTACCAGGCTCTCCGCATCTTCCCCGGAGAACGGCTGGAGATGATCAGGAAGATATCTACTTGCTGCATTCCTTTTTCCTCTTTCATCTTCAAATCCTCCTGTTGATTTTGATTAACGTATAATGTCGGTAGGCAAATCCCGTCACCGGGTTTATTCCCATTCTCACGGAGTCCGGGTCTATGTAATATCCCTTTGGGGCTTTCGGCGGGATCATGTGTCCTTGCTTGTCCACCAGGTTTCTCCGGTTGATCACCTTTTCCTTTGGTTCTTTTCGGATCAGGTTCCGGGACGGATGGTACCTCTTTGCTTCTTCCGGCTCCCACTCTTCCAGCGGTTTGGCGATATACTCCGCCAGGTCTTTATATCCTCCGGACTCGTGAAGGGAACGGAAGTTGATATGTCCTTTTGTCCAGCAGTCTGAAAAGATCATGTCCGTGGCCGTCCCCTCTGCCTGGATCCGGTTAACCAGGATGTGAATATGTGGGCCGCCGCGCTTCCCGATCGCCAGACGGTAGATGTATTTCAGTTCTTTTCCAAGTTTTTTATATTTTCTCCTGACCTTCCGGATCAGATCCTGTACATCCTTTACCATCTGTTCCCAGGTGGGCCGGTCTCCTTTCCGGTAGGTGATCGTCATCCAAAGATCATATCGACCAAAATTCCATTTGATTAACCTCCGGAGGTCCCGTTCCCGTTTCCACTGATTCTGTCTTACTATGTCCTCCGGGGAGGCTTTCTTTTTCTTTCCTCTCTTCTGCCCTCTGGCTCCGTACCGGCCGGTGTGTTTTTCTTCTACTTCCAAGGATTCCCCGCAGTCCCATATATGTCTTATGTATGCCCATCTCATAATCCACCTGTACCTATCTCTAATACTCCTGATCAAGCTGTTAAGGGGCCTTTCCCCTAAAAAATTTAAAAATAAAAACGGGATTTTGCCCCGCGTTGTCTTGACCTTACGCCCTGCAGGTGGTATAGTTTAATTAGATATAGCACATCTGTAAGGCGTAAGCCCTTGCCCGTACATTGCCGTGTACGGGCTATTTTTTGTTCTTTTTTATCAGTTCTTCCAGTTCCTCCGGGGACCCCAGGTCCTCGTATCTTCCCAGCTTGTCCGCCACCTCCCCGTAGACGGCAAGGTCTGATTGCTGCCATTCCAGGCGCAGGGTTTTCTGGGTGCACATGGGGATCCGGTATCCTCCGGAGCCTGGATTTTTTCTTGTCAATCTCATGCGGTCCCTCTTTTTATGGATTCCAGGTATTTCTGGATCTCTTCTTTGACTTCGCGGTCCGCTCCGGCAAGAGTGAATTTTGCCGACATGATCCGGATGCTGGCGTTGCATTCATCGTCTGACAAATCCTGCAGCGCTGTTTCTATCGTTTTCCGGAGGACCATATTCTCAATTTGCAAGCGTTTAAGCTTTGTGAAATCGTGTTTCCTTTTCATTTTTGTCTCCTTCCGTCGCCGTCAGCAGTGCAAGAATGATCCAGAAAAATACTGCGGCTGCCGCGATCATATCTCCGATTCCGTCCCATTCCCAGATCGGGAGGTAGGGAAGACAGATTGACATAGCAGCGGATATGATTATGTTCCTCATTCTTCTTCCCCCATCACGATTACTTCCCGGATGATCGGGCAGATCGCCGCCACTTCCGCCGGATTAAACGGCCGCACATATTTTTTTAATTTACGGTCTTTTAATTTCCTTCTGTTTGCCATGTAATCACGGTATACATAGTAATTCACACTCCGAGGTTTATCATCACTGATCGATACAGGGGAGTATCGTCCCTGTTCAATCTGGTCTTCAATCTCGCCGAAGATTAGCCTGTAGTATCCCGCAGTCATCCCCTCATACTCTGCCAGCTGAGAAGCTGTCATGAACAATCTGGGGAGACTCTTTCCTGTCTCAACATAGGTTTTCCTGCTTAACACTTCCATGGTTATTCCCCTTTCTGATATATCTTTCTGTGACAATTTCGGTCTTTCCGTTCTTGGCGATCTTTTTAATCTCTGATACTGTTTCATCTTTCAAAATACTCAGCCATTCCATTAGATCTTTTCTGCTGTGGGCGTAGTTGTGGCAATGGCCGTCCGCATATGTAATTTTGTAAAGCATCAGATCACCTCCTCTGGCTCCAGAAGCTCCTACTTGTTTTCTCCTTTCCTCCGCTTTATACTTTATGTACAGGTGTTGCAGCACCGAGTAAAAAGAAAGGAGATTTACATGAATAAAGAAAAAGCCATAAAAGCTATAGAATCTTTTAGAGATTCTACTTCTCCAGTGGTATCTTATCCAAATGATCCAGCAACTAAGGGTGATCTTGAAAAATTATCCCGTAAGATTGCTGAACTGGCCGAAAAATTAGTTGAGTCTATTTCTGATTAATTGCCACCTCCTGTTCTTTTACAGGAGGTTGTCTCTGGTAATACTCCTATGAGATCCAGAGCCCTCAGCTCTTCATAACATTTTTCAATTTCTTCCTTTGCTTTTGACATTCTCTTAAAAATATCATTCAGTTTCTCGTCGTTTACGATTAAACAGAATCTGTATTTTTCCATCTTCACTTCACCTCCTCCGGTTCTGGCTCCAGAAGCTCCTACTTGTTTTCTCCTTTCCTCCGCTTTATACTTTATGTACAGGTGTTGCAGCACCAAGTATTATAAAAATTAAAGGAGTGTGCTTATGAAATTAAATCCGGATTGTATTCGAGATATTTTGATCATTATGGAAGACCAACCTTTTAAAAAACAAATGGATTTTGATGATCTCGTTCCATTATTGCCATCTTACTCATCAGATGATATCGAATACACGTGTTTAAAATTGAAAGAAGCTGGTTTTATACATGCCATTACAACTTCTGATTTTACAGGTGAGACCGTGGTTACGCTTCTTGACATCACTTATACCGGGCATCAATTTCTAAACGATATTCGTTCGGATACTATTTGGAATAATGTCAAAGAAGTCAGTAAAAAAGTCGGCTCTCAGTCTGTATCTGCAATTTCGCAGATTGCATCCGGTGTTATTACGGCAATTATCAAGGCTCAGCTCGGGCTTATCTAAGCAGGTTTCTTATTGTTTCCTGGGTACATTCTCTGATTTCTTCATCGTTCGGGAGTTTGTACCCTTTCTTTTTCATGTAATAAATCATGGCTGTGCATGAAATATATCTTGTCAGCCACCCTAATGCACAGATAATCGTTATTACCGCAAATATGATTGTCAGCATCTTCACTTCACCTCCTTCGGATCTGGAATTTCCTCTTTATCTTCTCTTACTTGCTTCTTTCTTTACGCTGTCCTATACTATTTATTAAGAAATCTCTGTAATGAAAGGAGCTGTAGGTATGCCTGATATTTTCCTTAGCCAAGAGTCGTATGATATTTTGCAGCAATTCAACGCCCACTCTTCTATTCCAGACGAATCCCTTCGTAAATACCCGGAATCATGCATCCAACAACTTTGTGATTATGGACTTATCGAATCTCATATTAAGGACTATGATGAATCTAATCATTTTTCTCCCGTGTATTCCGACTATGCCATAACCGAGCTGGGAAAAGGTTACTTACTTGGCCGAAAAAATGATGAAGAATTTCTGGCTTCTGTTAAGTCCATGTCCGAATCCGCTTCTAAGCAGGCATTGCATGCCGAGGAAATTGCAGCCTCCGCAAAAAAGCATTCTGAAACAGCTGAATATGTAGCACACAAGGCTGATATCAAAGGCTGGATTGCTATTTTTATCTCTTTTGCCGCTCTCGGTATTGAAATCATAGCAAATCTTGATAAAATTCTTTTCATTCTCAAATTGGTTATTTGACAACGAAGTTCATTAATATAACAAACAGCAGCGTTAGTATTGAAAATATTAACGATACATCTGAAACCGTTATCTTAGACGGTTTCTTCTTTTTCGGTGATATATCTCTTTTTTTCATCCTTTTCATCACTTCACCTCCTCTAGCTCTTTTTAATTCTTATTTACTCTCCCTCTCCTTATTTCAACTCTTTTCTTTGATAAATTTTTCAAATTCAACTCCAAGCGCTTTACATATGTTTGCATATTCTCCAACTTCGCATTTTCTTTTTTTGTTCAAGATAGCGCTTAGCTTTGATTCTGCCATATTGGCCTTTTCTGCAATATATTTTTGCTTGATACCGCAATCCTCGATGTATTTTCTTAATTTCACGATATCTAAAATCACGTTTTTTCCTCCTTTCTGAATCCATGTTTTATGGATTAATTATATGATATTCCATGATTATTGAAATGTCAATAATTAATTTTAAGTTTTTTGAAATTATAATTTACAATTTCAAAATTTCGGGATATAATTGTTTCAAGGAGGTGAGTCAATGAATAGCTACCTAATAGGAAAGCTTAAAGAAGGGAGACTTAATAAAGGACTTAAGCAAAGTGATGTAACACGTTTAATCGGCATAAAAAATACGACTCTTAGTAATTACGAGAACGGCAATACCGAACCTGATATGGACACCTTTTTAAAATTGTGCCGTTTATATGATTTGAATTATTCAGAATTACTCGGAGATGCATACGGATATAAGGTTCCGGGGTGTTCTTTTGATATAAGGAGTTCTGATATAAAAATGATAAGCAAATACCATCGCCTCGATGATCACGGTAAAGAAATGGTTAATATCGTTCTGGAAAAAGAATACGAGCGTTCCGTGGCTCTTGCAGATCAGAAAGCAGACAATATTATTAAGATGGATTCTCATATTCAGCCTAAGGCCGCCCATGCCCGTACTGACATAGAGGTCACTGAGGAAATGAACCAGCACGATGATGATATTATGAGTGACGATTCCGAATGGGAATAGGAGTATCGCGCTATGAAAGAATTAAATATTTTAGAGCTATGCAAACTATATAAAAATGATATGGTATTTCTTACCGCCCACTGTTCCCTTCGTCTCGATCAGCGCGGCATTACAGAGGATGATATAGAATCCGCTTTGAATAACGGCGAGATTATAGAGCAGTATCCAGAAGATTATCCGTGGCCAAGTTGCTTGATTCTTGGTTATTCCAACAATCGTCCTCTTCATATATGTATTGGATCAAATGGGGAGGCTGCAAAGCTGATCACAGCTTACTGGCCTGATCCCGAAAAATGGAACAGTGATTTTAAACAAAGAAAGGAGACCGAATCATGAAATGTTTATCTTGCAAACACGGTGACATGCTGCCATCCACAACAACTTATTTTACAGAATTTAATAGCTGTATGCTGATTATTAAGAATGTTCCGTGTATGAAATGTGAGCAATGTGGTGAGGTCGTGTTTTCCACTTCTGTTCACCGTAAAATCGAACACATTGTCGCAAACGTAAAGAAATTAACAAGTGAGCTTACAATCCTGGAATACGACAACGTTGCATAGCAATTTTATGAAATACCTTCAGCAAAGGATGTGATCTTTTGACAGATTATGAATTGCTCATAAATAAAGCATATAATAAAGGATTGGTTATTAAAGAAAAGTCACTTCACGGAAGCGACGGAAGAATAAACGGAAATCGGATTGCTATCCGAAAAGATATTGAGACACAGACCGAAAAGTCTTGTGTACTGGCTGAAGAATTGGGACATTATTACACAAGCTCCGGGGATATCCTCAATCAGTCAAAAACTTCTAACCGCAAACAGGAGTACAGGGCTCGATTGTATGGGTACAATCTCCGGATCGGGCTTATGGGAATTATCTCTGCATATCAGGCTGGATGTCGTAATTTATATGAGATGGCAGAGCATCTTGAGGTAACTGAGGATTATCTAAAAGAAGCGATTGAGTGTTACAGATCTAAATATGGAGAGTTCGCAAAAATAGACAATTATATCATTTATTTTATCCCATGTCTGGCTGTACTGAATATTATTGATAATTAAACCGCTTCGGTGGTTGAATATTTATACACAAAGGAGGATAGCACATGAAACACCTAAAGAAAAAAATGTTTAGTTTCCTGTTGTCACTTTTTCTTGTTTGCGGGTTGTTCCTGCCTCAGATCAATGTATTTGCCGGAGCGGAAACGACTATGGCTGTCCATTTTATTGATGTCGGTCAAGGCTTATCTATCCTGGTGCAGTCCGGAGGTCAGAACCTGCTGTATGACGGAGGAGATCAGGAACATGCGGCCGAGGTCATCTCTTACTTACAGCAACAGAATGTCCAGAACATTGATTACATGATCTCTTCTCACTATGACGAAGATCACGTATCTGGGCTGATCGACTGTATGAATACCTTTACTGTCAGTGACATAATCGGCGCTGACTATGCGCAGGATTCCGATGTTTTTACTGAATTTATGGATACTGCTTCTTCCAAAGGCCTTGAAGTAAGATATCCATTTGTCGGAGACTCCTATTCTTTGGGTACTGGCAGTTTTACTATCCTAGCTCCGGAAGGCATTAATGCCGCTGACAGTAACAATAATTCTGTTGTGATTAAGCTTGAAAATGGCTCTACAAGTTTTATCTTCACCGGAGACGCTGAAGAAACAAGTGAACAGGATATGATTAAACCTGACGCAAATCTGGATTGCGATGTTCTCTGCGTAGGACATCATGGGTCATCAAGCTCTACATCTTGGGATTTTCTGGAAGCTACTACGCCCTCTTATGCCGTCATAAGCTGCGGTGCAGGCAACCAGTATAACCACCCATCAGCAGAAACCATGGGGCGGCTTTCCGATATGGAGATCCCCGTATTCCGTACAGATAAACAGGGAACAATCATCGCACAATCAGATGGAGCATCCATCATTTGGAACGTAGAACCCTGTAATGACTACTCTTCTGGCGCCGAATTTTCCAGTGCTATAGCTCCGGCCGATTCAACGGCTGTTTCTGCTCCTGTTGAAAATACTACACCAGAAGCAACGACCGAAACCACAAATTCAGCCACCGTATGGTTATCTGCTACAGGTGAAAAATACCATAGTATACCAAACTGTGGACGTATGAATCCCGATAAAGCAAGACAGGTGTCAGAGGCTGATGCGATCGCACAGGGTTACACAGCTTGCAGTAAGTGCTTTTAAGAACAATCTCCCCGGCCTCTGCGCCGGGGACTACCTTGACAATAATATATTTACCCAGGGGACCGTTGGGGTGCTATGTCAGCCGCCGGACGCTACGTGAAAGGAGGCTGGTGCTTATGGTTACATATTCGGATCTGTTCCAGTTTGTAATTATGCTTTGCGCTGTCATAACTCTTGTTATACTTTTTATACGCAAAAAGTAGCGCCCTCGTCCTGGTAAGATAAGGCGCTACTTTCAGTAAAACCTATTTTGCCGGCGGCTAGGTGTACACTAGCCAACGGTTCTCTTGTTAAGTATATTATATGTCATTGGTGGTAAATTTTCAACCCAAAATTATAAAACCGCCCCGGTGCGCCAACACCAGGACGGCAATCGCAGGACACGCGCCAACGAATCCTGCACCCGCAATCAATACGGGTATCTCACATTTAATGCCCCGAGGGCGATATCATGCAAACATATTGTATCATCTTCGGGGACGGCGGACAATCAGAAAGTTTGTTTGCTGTTATTTTTACACCCAAAGAAAGGAAGATGATATTATTATGTGGGTAGAAGAAACAAAACAAGGTAAATACAAGTATATAGAGCGCTTTACCGACCCTCTGACGGGCAAATACAGGCGTGTGAGCATTGTCCTAGATAAAAATACCAGGCAGGCTCAGAAACAGGCTCAGGCGGCCTTGCAGGAAAAGATGAGAGTCTCTTCAGAGCCTAAGAAAAAAGAGATTACATTATCAGAATTGCTGGAGCTTTATAAGGAAGAAAAAAAGGTTACAACAAAGGCATCTTCGTATCATGCGAATATCCCTCGCATAAAAAAAGCAATAGAAATCATCGGCGATGACGTATTTGTAGAAAAGCTTACATCCGGATATATCCGAAACAAACTTATTGCCACAGGGGAAAAGGCATCCACCATAAATGGACGCATATCTAAGATAAAAGAGATCCTGCGCTGGGGCTATAAAAATGATTACATCCATGATATAAGCTATCTGGACAAATTGGAGAAGTTGAATGAAGAAAAAACACAGGCGGAAAAACTGGAGGATAAATTTTTGGAATCCGAGGACGCTATAAGGCTTGTGCGGCATATCAGAAATCGGAAATGGAGAAATTTCACAGAATTTTTATTACTGTCCGGCCTGCGATATGGAGAAGCCGCCGCCCTGCTGCAGTCTGATCTGGACTTTTCCAACAGAGTAATCCATGTGACTAAAAATTATGATGATAAGAATAAGCTCATCAGTACGCCTAAAAGTTCTGCATCCAACAGAGAAGTATATATGCAAATGGAATTATACGTTCTGTGCAAAAGAATAATAGCGGATTCTGTTTCTGGAACGGTAATCCCGATCCAAAAAAACGGCCTTCTTTTTTGCCAGGATAATCATCCATTAGGATACGAGGGGTACTGCGCCTATTTAAAAAGAGCATCACTTAAGACACTTGGACGGGAAATAACTCCCCATGTACTCCGTCACACCCATGCCAGCTTAATGATGGAACATGGAATGAGCGTAGAAGCGATTACAAGACGCTTGGGACACACTGACAGCAGGATTACAAGTCGTATTTATTTGCATGTTACCAACCGTCTGAGAGAAAAGGAAAATGATCAAATAAATAATATTCGGATTTTATAAAGTTGCCCCTTCGTTGCCCCTTTTCGCTGTTTGGCGTACTTATAAAGCCTGAAAACCCAGTATTTTCAAGGGTTCTGAATGATGTATTGGTAAAATCGTACATTTTCCTTTTCATTCTGAGACAAATCATGTAGAATAGACGTTGAAAAGCCGGGTGCCGCATTGACGCGGCTGAAAAGCTTTCCGGCCTTTCCATATGCATTAAATCACGAAACAGTTACAGCAACAGGAGAATTTATGAACCAAAAAGCATTGATTTCATTAGAATATCCGAAAATCATAGAAAAACTTACAGAAAAAGCATCCTCTTCCATGGGGAAAGAACTTTGCCGGAATCTGACGCCTTCCACAGATATCGAAGAAATCCGGCTGATGCAGATACAGACGAAAGACGCTCTGACCAGGCTCTTTCAGAAAGGTTCCGTCTCTTTCGGCAGCGTAAAAGATGTGCGGGGTTCACTGAAGCGTCTGGAAATTGGCAGTTCACTGGGAATTATGGAGATTCTGGCTATCTGCGGCCTGCTGGAAAATACCTCCAGAGTAAAGGCCTACTCCAGAAAAGAGAGAAATGACGCCCCGGACGATTCACTGGATGCCATGTTTGACGGGCTTTCTCCTCTCACTCCTCTCGCAGGAGAGATCAGGCGCTGTATTCTCTCTGAGGATGAGATCAGCGACGACGCAAGCCCCGGCCTCCGCAGTGTCCGCCGTAACATGAAAATTACCAATGACCGCATACATACCCAGCTTTCCGGCCTTGTCAACGGAAGCGCCCGGAACTATCTGCAGGATTCTGTCATCACTATGCGCAATGGGAGATACTGTATCCCTGTCAAAGCGGAATATAAGGGGCAGGTTCCCGGCATGATCCACGATCAGTCATCCACAGGCTCCACATTATTTATCGAACCTATGGCTATCGTAAAGCTGAATAACGATATGAGGGAGCTTGAGCTTCAGGAACAGAAAGAAATTGAGGCTGTTCTTGCCTCTTTAAGTGAACAGATTGCAGAAGAACGGGAAGCCATTTCCACAGACCTGACCCTGATGGTTCAGCTTGACTTTATCTTTGCCAGAGCAGCTCTGGCCATGGATATGAACGGAAGTGAGCCCGTCTTTAATGAAGAAGGACATATCCGTCTCAGGCAGGCGCGCCACCCGCTGATTCCGAAAAAACAGGCTGTTCCTATCGATATCCGCCTGGGGGATGAGTTCGATCTTCTGATTATCACAGGCCCGAACACAGGCGGAAAAACAGTTTCATTAAAAACTGTGGGGCTTCTGACCCTCATGGGACAGTCCGGGCTGCATATCCCCGCTCTGGACCGCAGCGAGCTTTCTCTGTTTCACGAAATCTATGCAGATATCGGAGACGAACAGAGCATAGAGCAGTCTCTGAGTACCTTTTCCTCGCACATGACAAACATTGTCTCTTTTCTGGAAAAGGCGGATCAGAAATCCCTCGTGCTTTTTGACGAACTCGGCGCAGGTACGGATCCCACCGAAGGAGCGGCTCTTGCCATCTCTATTCTCTCTCATCTCCATGAGCAGGGAATCCGCACCATGGCAACCACTCATTACAGCGAACTCAAAGTCTATGCACTCTCCACTCCAGGCGTGGAAAATGCCTGCTGCGAATTTGATGTAGAAACCCTGCGTCCCACTTACCGCCTGCTTATCGGAATTCCGGGAAAGAGCAACGCCTTCGCTATTTCCTCAAAACTCGGCCTCTCGGACGACATCATTCAGCGCGCCCGGGAGCAGATCAGCGAAAAAGACGAATCTTTTGAAGATGTGATTTCCTCTCTGGAAGAAAACCGTATAACAATTGAAAAGGAGCGCCAGGAGATCGCCAGGTATAAGGAAGAAATCCGGCAGTTAAAAGCCCAGCTTGAGGCCCGCCAGGAAAAACTTGATTCCCAGAAAGACAGAATCCTGCGCCAGGCCAATGAAGAGGCTCATAAAGTTCTGGAAGAGGCAAAGGAATATGCCGACCAGACCATGAAACTTTTTCATAAATTTCAAAAAGACCATGTGGATACTGCATCCATAGAGCGGGAGCGCCAGGAACTCCGTAAAAGGATGAGCAAAACAGAAAAGAACATGTCACGTCCGGAGAAAAAGAAAAAGCCGGAAAAGCAGCTGACTGCCAAAGATATTCATCCCGGCGATTCCGTAAAAGTTCTCAGCATGAATCTGAAGGGAACAGTCAGCAGCCGCCCGGACTCCAAAGGCTTCCTTTTCGTGCAGATGGGAATTATCCGTTCAAAGGTGCATATTTCCGATCTGGAGCTTATCGACGAACCAGTGATCACTGCTCCTTCTCTTCAGAAAACCGGCGCCGGAAGAATCAAGATGGCCAAATCCGCCAGCATTTCCACGGAAATTAATCTTTTGGGAAAAACTGTGGATGAAGCTGTCGCGGAGCTTGACAAATATCTGGACGATGCCTATATCGCACATCTGAAAACTGTCCGCATTGTGCACGGCAAGGGTACCGGCGCACTCCGAAAGGGCGTCCACAATTACCTTAGAAGGCAGAAGCATGTGGAATCCTTCCGGCTGGGAGAGTTCGGAGAAGGAGACGCCGGCGTCACTATAGTAGAACTGAAAAAATAGAAAGGGGGATTATTATGGCCGCAAAACAGAAAATACTGATTATTGACGATGACAATAATATTGCGGAGCTGATCTCTTTATATCTTACAAAAGAATGTTTTGAAACAAAGATTGTAAATGACGGAGAACAGGCCCTGAAAGAATTTCATATTTTCCAGCCTGATCTTCTCCTTCTGGATCTGATGCTTCCCGGTATCGATGGCTATCAGGTATGCCGGGAAATCCGGCATATTTCAGATGTGCCCATCATCATGCTTTCCGCAAAGGGGGAGACTTTTGACAAGGTTCTTGGCCTGGAGCTGGGGGCTGACGACTACATCATTAAGCCCTTTGATTCCAAAGAACTGGTCGCCCGTGTCCGCGCTGTCCTGCGCCGGTTTAAGGTAAAACAGCCCTCCGCTGTGTCCAGTGAAAAGTCTGTTTCCTACCCGGATCTCACCATCAATCTGACGAATTATTCTGTTACCTACATGGGCAGGCAGATTGATATGCCTCCGAAGGAGCTGGAGCTTCTTTATTTTCTGGCCTCCTCTCCCAATCAGGTGTTTACAAGGGAGCAGCTCCTGGATCATATCTGGGGATATGAATATATCGGTGATACCAGGACTGTGGATGTACATATCAAGCGTCTCCGTGAAAAAATAAAGGATCATCCGGACTGGAGCATTTCTACCGTATGGGGAATCGGTTATAAATTTGAGGTGAAAAACAGATGACAAAGCGGATCTCACTGAAATTTCTGGAAGCCTATTTGCTGATAGGCTTCCTTGGCTTTCTGCTGATCACTCTGGCCGGTTCTCATATGATCGAATCTCTTCTGGAAGAGGAAATCAGTGAAAGTCTTTATCAGTCCGCCTACCGTGTTGCGGAAAACGAATCTGTAAAAAACAATATTTCTTCTTCCAACTTAAACAGTATTCAGGCGAATCTGTATATGATCTCCGACTATCCGTCCACTGTGGTCTGGATCATCAACAGTGAGGGAGATATTATTGTCAGTACACGAAAGGATATTTCTCCGGATCAGCCCATAGCGCTTCAGGATTTTGATCCTTCCGACTGGGGCAGCAATTACTACCAGGTAGGAAATTTTTACGGATATTTTCAGGATACTTACCTCAGTGTGCTTGCTCCTATTACAGATAATATGACAACAAAAGGATATGTTGCCATCCATTATCTTATGAGTGACCTGTATCAGAAACGGGGCGAAATCCTTTTTGTGATCCAGATTCTTTTTCTTGTGGTATATGTGATGGCGGCCTACCTGATCCTGATATACCGGCATTATGTACATAAGCCGCTGAAAGAAATCACGCACGGAGCTTCGGAATTTGCCAACGGCAATCTTTCCTACAAAATCCCGGTTTCCTCTGAAAATGAAATCGGTTATCTGGCAAACAGTCTGAATTATATGGCTGAGAAGCTGAACCGCAACGGCGAGTACCAGAGACAGTTTATCTCAAATATTTCCCATGATTTTCGCTCTCCCCTTACTTCCATCAAAGGCTATGTGGATGCCATGCTGGACGGGGTAATTCCGCCGGATAACCAGGAGAAGTATCTGAAAATCATCGCCTACGAGGCAGGACGTCTGGAAAAGCTTACGGAAGGTCTTTTAACGCTCAATGAGCTTGACATTCACAAACGTCTGCTGAATATTCAGACCTTCGATATTAACGAAGTAATCAAAAAAACAGCCGCCACATACGAGGGCGACTGCACCAGGCGAAAAATCCTTCTGGAATTGGTTCTCTCAGGAAAAGAGCTTTATGCAAAGGCAGATGTGGAGCAGATCCAGCAGGTGCTGCATAATCTCCTGAATAATGCCATTAAATTCAGCCGGAACAATTCTACCATCATTATTGAAACCACAGAAAAAAATGATAAAATTTTCGTCTCTGTCAAGGACCATGGCATCGGAATCCCCAAACAGAGCCTCCACCGGATTTGGGAGCGCTTTTACAAAACTGATATTTCCAGGGGAAAAGACCAGACAGGAACAGGTCTGGGGCTTTCCATTGTTAAGGAAATTATCACCGCCCATGGCGAAAATATCAACGTGATCAGCACAGAAGGCGTGGGAACGGAGTTTATCTTTACTCTGGAAAAAGCAAAATAAATCATTTTTATGGAGAGACATTTTCCTAAACGATATTCCTGCGGATTACTTCTCGAAAGGCGTCTCAAGAAGCCTGTCTTCTTTTACCAGGTAAACTCCGCGGGGGGTAATCCGGATTTCCGGAATAACCGGCAGTGCCATAAAAGAAAGAGTGATAAACGGATCAAAGCCTTCCGGAATTCCCATTTCGTGGGCTTTTGCAATCATTTTCTTTAAAACGCGGTTGACTTCCTCATACCCTGCGTCACTCATAAGTCCCATCACAGGCAGCGGCAGAGTCTCATAAACTTTTCCGTTTTCTGTGATGGTATAGCCGCCCTGAGAACGAACCAGCTCCTGCACTGCCAGATACATATCCCTGTCATTATCGCCTATAACGATCAGGTTATGAGAGTCATGGGAAACACTGGAGGCAATAGCTCCTCCCCGGATACCGAATCCTTTTACAATTCCAACT
Source organism: Candidatus Blautia excrementipullorum (assembly GCA_019118645.1). GTDB lineage: Bacteria > Bacillota > Clostridia > Lachnospirales > Lachnospiraceae > Blautia_A > Blautia_A excrementipullorum. Next base: position 53,316 of record DWYN01000052.1, read on the forward strand.
CCTGTCTTTCCGGTGCCTTTGTGACGTTCCACTGCGGCAATCTTCAGATAGCCGTCTCCGGGAGCAAACAGAAGATCCCCCTCGGTTTTACTGCACGGAACCTCTTCCATAAGGTCTTCTGTGGCGATCTGTCCCTCAATCATCCTGAGCACATGAGCCTTCCCGCCTCTATGAGGCAGACGCAGGTGATCCTGGGTAAAATGCTGCAGATGAACTGTATTTTTCAATGCCGGAGGGCATGGCGGAATTTCTTTCTTTTCATCTGCCCGGATCAGCCTTCCCTTGTGATACACTTCCAGAACATTCAGATCAGCCAGATTGTCCAGCACAACAAAGTCGGCCTGATATCCCGGCGCCACAGCTCCCAGGTGCTTCAGCCCATAACACTGGGCAGCCTGTATAGTAGCCATTTTAAGCGCCTTTTCCACAGGAAGTCCCAGCTGTACAGCTCTTTTTACATTATAATTGATGTGGCCTTCTCTTCGTATCTCTTCAATATGCTTATCATCTGTACAGAAGCAGAAAAAGGAAGTATCTGTATGACGACTGACAAGGCCGCGGATAATGGCATCCAGATTTCGTGCTGCGCTGCCTTCCCGGATAAGCACATACATCCCGTTCCGGCATTCAGCCATAGCATACTCATAGTCCACGCACTCATGGTCAGTGGAAATTCCGGCCAGGGCATAGGCAGCAAGATCTCCGGAATTGAGAAAAGGGGCATGACCGTCCCGGACACGCCCTTCGAACAAAGCCAGTTTCTCATGCATGGACACGCTCCCGCTGATAACAGAGACCGCGTCCATCACCTCTCCCAGTCCGAGAATCCTTGGGCAGTCCAGGTATGCCTTCATTTTTCCTGCAGTAAGTATACAGCCGTTGTCGTCCACATGAGTGGCCGGCACGCAGGAAGGCACCATTACGAATACATTGGCAGGAACCTCTTCTGTCTGTTTCAGAATATAATCAATTCCCTCGCTGCCGGATACATTGGCGGATTCATGGGGATCTACAATAAAGGTGGTCGTCCCGCAGCCGGCAGCCTGCCGGATCAGTTCTCCCGGTGTAACCAGAGTAGATTCCAGATGAAGATGACTGTCTATAAAACCGGGACAGAGATACTTTCCGGTAAGATCAATTTCTTTCTCGCCGCTGTAGGATCCCACGCCCAGGACAATGCCGTCCGCAACTGCCACATCCCCCTGTACAAATTCACCTGAATGCGCCATAAAAACGTATGCGCCTTTCAGCACAAGTTCCGGCTTTTTCAGTCCTCTGGCCGCTTCTGAATAAAAACGATATTTTCCAAGATCCATTCTGTCCCTCCTTTTCTGCTCCTGTCCGAATCTCACCGACGATTCTGAGAGCCGGCTGTTCTTTATCTTATCTCTCCTGCTTCCACTGATACCTGGTAAGCTGTCCTTCTTTTTTCAGGTGGCTGAAATTATTTTGTCTGAGAGCCTCATAAAGCACAATGGCCGCCGCATTGCTCAGATTCAGGGAACGGATCTCATCCAGCATAGGAATCCGTATGCATCTCTCCTGATTTTCCAGGAGAATTTCTTCCGGAATACCGCCGCTCTCTTTTCCGAACATCAGAAAGCAGTCTTCCTCATAATGAACTTCTGTGTAAGCCCGGGGAGCCTTTGTGGTTGCATAATATATTTTAGCTCCCGGATTTTTACGGAGAAAGTCTTCATAATCCAGATATGTTGTCACATCAAGATCTTTCCAGTAATCCATTCCCGCACGCTTAATTTCTTTTTCACTCAGCCGAAACCCCAGAGGCTCGATCAGATGAAGTCTTGTCCCCGTAGCCACACAGGTACGCCCGATATTTCCTGTATTTGATGGAATTTCCGGCTCATGAAGCACAATATTTAATCCTGCCATACTGCATCTTTCCTTTCCTGTCCCGGAAAAATCCCAGTGGTTCTCCATCCGGCTCCCCAGGGCATCTTCGTAATCTCATCCTGGCCTGGCCGATCCAGAAAACGGGTAATTTTCCCGCTGTATAAAATTCTGTCGTTTCCTCTTACCGCTCTTCCTATCACCGCCGCCGGTATTCCGCTGCGGCAGAAAGATTCCGCCAGTTCTCTTCCTCTGTCTGTTCCCAAAAGGACTGAACCGCCGGAAAGCAGACGGTAGGGATCCAGGTCAAATCTTTCACAGATTTCAATTGTTTCCTGTCGGATCGGAATCTGTCTCAAATCCGCCTCAAGCCCCATCCCTGAAGCTTCCGCCATCTTCCAGAGCGCGCACAGCACGCCCCCTGTCCCCATAACGCAGACTGCATGGCATTGTTCTTTTTTCGCTAAAATTATTTCTTTTCTGACTCCGAAAATTTCCGCGCACTTCTCCGCATCATGAAGAAAGCCCTCAGAAAAAAATTTCTTCAGCTGTGCTCTCTCCTTGTTTACGAGAAGCGCAGTTCCCTCAAGCGCCACTTCACCTGCCGCAACAAGAGAGTCTCCCTCCTTAAGACTCCCGGTAACTTCTGCTTTCAGAGCTTCCATTGCTTTCTGTCCCAGTTTCATATTGCCTTACCGCTATACCAGAATGGAAAGAATTGTCGGAATAACCATAGCCGCAACAAGAACCACTGCAATCACCGCTGTAATTATCTTTCTTTTTCTCGGGTCAAACATTCCCATTTTATTCACCTCTCTGCTGTCGATTTGTCTTCCCGCAGACAAATCTCTTCCGTAAATGCATTATAAGACAGGGGATCTCTCCTGTCATAGTCAAACAATACTGCCGTTCCATCCTGGAATACCTCAATATGGGCTGTTTTCGGAACGTGATGCTCCTTCCGGTAAGCCCGGACAGCCTTTTCATAAACCTTTTGATCCAGGGCGAAGCCCGGACGTTTTTTTAGCTTTTCTCTGAGGTAAAGGTCAAAAACCATGTTCCGGGAAGCCTCCTCCGGAGATAGTTCTGTTTCTTCCTGAAGGAATTCCAGAAGAATCTCGTATCTCCTGATTCTGGAATGTGAAATTTCTCCGTATCCTTTTTTTTCGTAAAATCTTCCAAGACTCTCATAAAAAGAAAAGGCGTCTTTCCAGAATTTCATCAGCCAGTTCAGAGTATGCTGGAACTGCCCACTATTATAATACACTTCAACCATACTTTCCACCATTTTCAGCTTCAAAATTTCTTCATAGGACAGCCATTTGGTGGCTAAAACTTCATATGGTTCCCGCTCTTTGCAGATTATTCCATACCCGGGCGCTTCCAGTTCCATGGCGGAGCCCTTCAAAATTTTCAGAAATCCAAGCTGGAGCTGATCCGGCTGCATACCGTACACATAGTTAAAAGAACGGCGGAAGCTTTCATAATCCTCATAAGGAAGTCCGGCAATCAGGTCCAGATGCTGATGGATATTGCGGCGGCTTTTTACTTTGGCCACCGCTTTTTCCAGTTTCCATAGATCCGTTTTTCTTCGTATCGCTCTTAATGTTTCAGGATTTGACGACTGCACTCCGATTTCCAGCTGAATCAGTCCCGGTCTCATTTTTCCAAGCAGCTCCAGTTCTTCTTCTGTAAGCAGATCTGCGGATACTTCGAAATGAAAATTTGTCACACCGTTATCATGTTCAAGAATATATCTCCAGATTTCTTCCGCATGGCTGTGGCGGCAGTTAAATGTCCGGTCCACGAATTTTACCTGAGGTACTTTATGATCCAGAAAAAACTGAAGTTCCTTTTTCACCAGAGAAAGATTCCGGAACCGCAGTTTCCTGTCTATGGAGGAAAGACAGTAGCTGCAGGAAAACGGACAGCCGCGGCTGCTTTCATAATATATGATTCTGTTTGAAAAATTTTCAATCTGCTCGTATACAAAGGGGATTTTATCCAGTTCTGCCGTATCTCTCGGCTCACTCCGGCATATTTTCTCTCCATCCCGGTAGATAATTCCCCTGATATCTCTCAAATGTCCTTTTTTCTCTGCATAAAACCCGGCAAGCTCCAGAAAAGTTTCTTCGCCCTCGCCCACCATCACTCCGGTAAACTGCGGCATGGATCTGAGAAAATTCTCCCCATGAAAAGAAACCTCCGGACCCCCGGCCCAGAAGGCCGTGTCCGGAAGCAGCTTTTTCAGATCCTCAGCCAGTTCTTTTACAAAGGAGATATTCCATATATAACAGGAAAAACACACTACGTCCGCCCTGCTCCTGTATATCTCTTTCATAATTTCATCTTTTGGCTGATTGATGGTAAATTCCTTTATGCATACATAGTCTTTATATGAGGAGGCATATGCGCGGAGATTATAAACCGCCAGATTGGCATGAATATATTTTGCGTTGCAGGCTGCCAGTAATATTTTCATAAACTCACTCTCCGCCGCTGTTTATTCGTCAAGAAGAGCCTTCAGCGTATTCTTTGGAGTCAGCCCTACCAGCCGTTTCGCCTCTTTTCCATCTTTAAAAATGATCAGCGTCGGAATGCTCATCACCTGGAACTGCTGTGCCAGCCCCGGCTCCTGATCCACATCCACTTTTCCCACAACATACCCTTCGCCGGCAAGCTCCTCTACAATCGGGCCCTGACGCATGCAGGGACCGCACCAGGTTGCCCAGAAGTCTACCAGCACCGGTTTTTCTGATTTTAATACTTCCTGTTCAAAATTCTGAGATGTAAGTGTTATTTCCATATTGATCGTCTCCTTTTCTTTTATAAATTCAGATATTCTCTCTTTCTCTGTCTTTGTCCCCGGGCTGCTTTATCTCCGCCGGGATATCCTGAAAGTTCAGGAACTCTGCTTTCTGCGTCTGACATACTTGCCGGCGCTGATTCCAGCCATGCTTCCCTCATATACCGCTTTGGAAACCTGGAGAAGACCGCCGGTGCAGTCACCGGCCGCGAAAAGCCCCGGAATTGTAGTTGCCATTTCCGCATCCACCTTAATGTTTCCTTTTTCCGTCAGCTCCGCTCCCATCTGCCTTGCAATCTCCGTACTTCCCGCGGTACCCAGAGCTACGAACACACCGTCTGCCGGATAGAAAGAGGGCTGTGCGTCTCCCCGCCCCTGCGCGCTTAAATCGCCTTCCAGGCGAAGTCCGGATACTCTGTCCTCTCCTTCAATAGCCTGGATTTTCATAGTATTCACCGCAATCGGATGCTCTCGGGAAAACTCAGGTTCTTTTCCGTTGGTATAGATCGTTACGGAAGGGGTTACATTTTTCAGCTCCTCGGCCTCATGGAGGGCAAAATCACTGTTTCCGAGAACAGCAACCTCTTTTCCTCTGTAAAAAAATGCATCGCAGACCGCGCAGTAGCTGACGCCTTTTCCTTCAAATTCCCGGATTCCCGGAATTCTGGGTGCGGAACGCCTGCCTCCTGTGGCAAGAATTACGCTTTCCGTTTCAAAATCCCCCTCTGTTGTCTTGACAGTAAACGTGTCAAATCCGCTGATTCCCAGTACCTGAGCCTCCAGAAACCTTACGCCAAGGGCCTTTGCCTGGGAAATTCCTCTTTCAAAAAGTTCCGTTCCGGAAATCGGCTTTTCCAGTCCGTAATAATTTTCAATCTTCTCTGCTTTTGCCAGGTCTCCTGTGCCGCAGTAGATTACCAGGGGATTCAGATTTCCTCTTGCCGTATACAGAGCCGCGGAAATTCCTGCCGGGCCCGCTCCAATGATAATTATATTTTCCAATTTTGCTCACCTGCCTTCTTATTATTCTATAATATACGCCTTTTTTTAAAATTTCAGTGATTTTATCACAGATCCTGCTGCAAACCTCTTTTTCTTCCGGAATGCAGCCTGCCCGTAAATTATATTATACACGGTTGTCCATTTAAAACAAGATCTTTCGCCGGTGAAAAACCGGAACCTTTCTATGGCTTGATTCTCCTGAAAAGCAAAAATCAGGGGCTTCCGGAAATGCAGCCCTGTTCCGTCTGCCTCCGGATCCCCTGATTTTTCAATTCATGGATTTTTCTCAGACAATTTTATCCAAAGAACAAATTTCCACGCCTTCCTCCGTCAGCGCCCTGCGGATTTTTTCCACAAAAGCCAGAGCCTTTGCTCCGTCTCCATGTACGCAGACAGAATCCGCCTGAATGGGAATGTCTTTTCCGGTAATTGCCGTTACCTTTTTCTCTTTGATCATCCTTACCACACGGGCAATGGCGATATTCTCATCTGTGACCATAGCTCCCTCTTTTCTCCTGTTCACAAGAGAACCGTCTTCCTCGTAAGCTCTGTCCGCAAATACTTCCAGGGCAGTACGCAGCCCCATATCCTTTGCCGCCCGGGCGAGCTCCCCGCCTGACAAAGCCAGAACAATCAGATTATCGTCAAACTCTTTCACTGCCTGGCAGATTGCTTTTGACAGCTCATAGTCCTTCGCCGCCATATTGTAGAAAGCTCCGTGCGGTTTCACATGCTGCATCTTCATCTGATGCGCCCTGCAGAAGGCATCCAGCGCCCCAAGCTGATAAAGGGTATACGCCCTGGCCTCCTCAGGAGTCACATTTAAGTTTCTCCTGCCGAAGCCCATCAGATCCGGGTAGCCCGGATGTGCACCCACGCGGATCCCCGCCTCTTTCGCCATAGACAGTGTTTTATCCATCACTACGGGGTCAGACGCGTGATATCCGCAGGCTACATTCGCTGATGTGATCAGAGGGATGATCTTGTCATCGTTTCCGATGGTATAACGGCCAAAGCTCTCCCCAAGATCACTGTTTAAGTCCACACGATACATTGAGATTCCTCCTCATTATCCACAAATTTTATTTTATATTCATCATACTCTCAATAAATCCGGTGTCCGCCTTTCCCTCGCAGAACACAGGATGACGCATGATCTGATACTGGAAGTCCAGATTTGTCTCCACGCCCATAATCAGCATCTCATCAAGTGCGGAGCGCATCTTCTGAAGAGCCGCCTCTCTGTCCGGCGCATGTACAATCACTTTCGCAATCATGGAGTCATATTCGGACGGAATGCGGTACCCTGTGTACAGGCCGGTGTCTACACGGACTCCGTTGCCTGCCGGAAGATGCAGATGCTGCACAACGCCTGGACTCGGCATAAAGTTTTTCTCCGGAATCTCAGCATTAATCCGGCACTCAATGGCATGACCGCGAAGCTTGATGTCCTCCTGCTTAAAGCTTAAAGGCTCTCCCATAGCCACACGGATCTGTTCAATAATCAGATCTGTTCCAGTCACCATCTCTGTGACTCCATGTTCCACCTGAATTCTTGTATTCATCTCCATAAAGAAAAATTCTCCCTGGGGACTTACGATAAATTCGATGGTTCCCGCATTTGTATAATTTACTGTCTTTGCAGCCAGAACAGCATATTGATTCATTTTCTCACGGGTTTCCTCGGTAATTGCCGGAGAAGGCGATTCCTCAATCAGCTTCTGATGATTTCTCTGAACAGAGCAGTCCCTTTCTCCCAGAGCGACCACATTGCCAAAGTTGTCCGCCATAATCTGTATTTCCACATGGCGTGGATTCTGGACAAACCTCTCAATATACATGGTGTCGTCGCCGAATGCATTGGCGGATTCTCTCTGAGCCATATTAAACTGAAACTCAAACTCATCTTCAGAGGCTGCCACCCGCATTCCTTTTCCGCCGCCGCCTGAAGAGGCCTTGATCATTACCGGATATCCGATTTCTCTTGCTAGAATCATGCCGGTTTCCGCGTCATAGACAGGTTCTTTCGTCCCCGGAACTACAGGAACGCCAGCTTCCATCATGGTTTTTCTTGCATGGGATTTGTTGCCCATTTTGTCAATTACATCTGCCTCGGGGCCGATAAAGGTTATGCCGTTTTCTTTGCATCTGCGGACAAACTCGCTGTTTTCCGACAGAAATCCGAATCCCGGGTGGATAGCATCTGCTCCCATATTTTTTGCAGCCTGGATAATGCGGTCCATATTCAGATAGCTGTTTTTGGCAGGCCCCTCTCCAATACAGATTCTCTGATCCGCAAGCTGCACATGAAGACTTTTGGCATCTTCTTTGGAATAGACTGCCACACTGCGGATTCCCATATTGCGGCAGGCGCGGATAATACGGACAGCAATTTCTCCCCGGTTGGCTATTAAAATTTTGTTAAACACAGTTCCAACCTCCCTCTGGCTCTTATAATTTCTTTACACGGAACAGAGGCTGTCCGTACTCTACCTTCTGCTCATTGCTCACAAGCACTGCCTCAATCTCACAGTCGAAATCGCTCTGGATTTCGTTCATAAGTTTCATCGCTTCCAGGATACAAACCGTCTGTCCGTTCTTCACCTGATCCCCTACCTTTACAAATGCCGGTGCGTCCGGCGCCGGAGCGGAGTAGAAGGTTCCGACAATAGGCGATGTAATGAACAGAGTTTCCTCCTCTGCCTCTTCCTCGGCGGGAGCTGCTTCCTGCGCTGCCGCAGGAGCTGCTGCCACAGGCACGCCTGCCGCTACAACCGGCGGATTATCCAGCTTGCTCATTGTAATTTTCAGATCGCCTTCTTTTAAAGTAAACTCCGTGAGGGAAGAATTCTCAATGATTTTTACCAGTCCTTCAATCTTTTCTAAATCCATTCCTATTTCTCCTTTTCTATCTGGGATTTTATTATTTATCTCTTATTTTCCGGGCGCGTTTTTTCTCTCCCTGCTGAAGCTTCCGCGCCTCCGCCTTCCTGGTTCTCCCCGGCAGTTCGGCCCTTTATTCAAAAAGTTTCCGCAGCCGTTTTGCCACAAGGCGGCAGTCCAACACCTCTTTACAAGGCTGATGGATCGTTCTTCGCATTTCGTCCAGTTCTTTCACTTCTTTCAGATAAAGATCCTGGGCTTCCTGGACGGTAATCGCCCGGAAACGGATTTTATGATCTGTTTTTCTCTGCACTACTTTCGGTATATCCACAGAGGCAACTGTGGCAATCTTTGCATATCCTCCCGTCGTCTGCCGGTCTGAGAGAAGGATAATCGGTTTTCCGTGAGAGGGCACCTGCACAGATCCGAAAACAGTTCCGTCAGAAATGATGTCAGATGTACTCTTCTGTGCGATAAACGGCCCCTCCAGCCGGCAGCCCATGCGGTCAAAATCGCTGGTCACTACATATTCGCTGTTCAGGAAAGTCTCAATGCCCTGTCTGCTGAAAAGGTCATCCTGAGGTCCCATTACCACGCGGATTTCCGCTTCCTCCTGGTCAAACTCATCCAGCTCCAGCTTCCTGGAAAGGAAAAACGGAAGGTACCGTCTCTTGATACGGAAATTGATGTAGTCCCCCGCTTGGAGTTTTCTTCCCTTGAAACCGCCGATACTGCTCTTTGTGTTGGTGCACCGGCTGCCCATCACCACAGGAATATCCAGATAGCTTGAAAATGCAATATAGCCTCTGCTTCCGGTTCTGGCACTGTGGAATTTCAGAATATCCCCTTTGTTCATATAAAGGGCCGTGTACATAGGCGCGGGTTCCCCGTTGACCTCCGGCTGAAAATCTCCCCCTGTAATAGCGACAATCGTAGCGGAGGTAAATTCCAGCGTAGGACCGATCAACGTAAATTCCAGCACCGCCTCATTCTCCGGATTGTCAAGCAGAAGGTTGGCTATTTTAAAGGAACGGACGTCCATTACTCCGGCAACAGGAAATCCCTGGCTCTGATATCCGGTACGTCCCAGATCCTGAACAGTGGTAAACATCCCACCCTTGAGTATACGAATTCCCATTTTACACCTCTCCTTCGTGAACTACGCACTGGTATTCGCCGCGGTCCACCGCTTCTTTAATTCTTTTATATTCCTCTTCATTTATGGGAACAAAACGGATATAATCGCCCGCCTCCACCAGAATAGGCACTTCCCGGCCGGGATCATAGGTCTTTACAGGAGTCATTCCCATAAGCTGCCATCCTCCCGGGGAATCCAGTGGATAAATTCCTGTCTGGGATCCGGCGATTCCTACGCTGCCTGCGTTGATCTTAATTCTCGGATTCGCCAGACGGGGGGTATGAATTCTCTCATCCAGTCCGCCCAGATAAGTAAATCCCGGAAGAAAGCCCAGCATATAAATCAGATAGTCTCTTGAGGAATGAATCTGAATTACCTCTTCTTCCGTCAGCCCGGCATGTTCCGCAATATTTCCAATGTCCGGACCATATTCACCCCCATAGCATACCGGAATTTCAAAAATGCGCCGTTTCTGCTCGCCGGCTTTGGCATCCACCTTCACCAGGGCCTGCATCCGCTCTTTCATTTCATCATAGGAAATCACCCGGGGATCATAATTGATCAGAAGAGAACAGAATGCAGGAATTACGTCCACCACTCCTTCAATATGCTGTTCTCTCATCAGCTGCACCGTTGCCGTGATTTTCTGATTGATTTCCGGGCTGATTTCTTTTCCGAATTCAATCAGAAGGGAGGAATCTCCCGCTGTTAAAAATCGAATTTTCTGCATAATTACTTCTTGTCACCCCATTTTCATATTTATTTGCATAGAGGAAAAGGTGCAATCCTCCGGGATCACACCTTTCGCTGTCTTACTCTGTTTAGAACAGGCTTCCCAGATTGGATGCAAAAGTTGTAATTCCAAGATAAGCGGAAATAATTACAACAATAATTCCCAGTACCAGAAGCCAGGTGGGATGATGATAATTTTCACCCATAATGGTTTTCTTTTTAGACGCTATCAGGCAGATTCCCAGAGAAATCGGGAGAATCAGTCCGTTAACGGCACCTGCCAGAACCAGAAGCGTCGCCGGATTACCAAGGAAAAACATGATCAGAGTAGACACTGCGATAAATCCGATGATGATCCAGTTTTCATTTTTCGCGATTGCCGGATGGAACGTCTTCAGGAAAGATACTGAAGTATAAGCAGCGCCGACAATTGAAGTCACTGCCGCGCACAGAAGAACAAGTCCCGCAAAGCGGTATCCGATCTGGCCGGCCCCCTTCAGAAATGCGTCTGCAGCCGGGTTGCCTGCATCCAGAGTTGTTCCGTCCACTACTACGCCGAGAACTGCCAGGAACAGGAAAACACGTACAATGGTCGCGATTCCGATACCCATAACAGAGCTCTTGTTGATTTCCTTCAGATTCTTCTCGCCTGTAATTCCTGCATCAATCAGACGGTGCGCACCTGCGAAGGTAATATAACCTCCTACCGTGCCGCCCAGAAGAGTGATGATTGCCGGGAAAAGATTCGTCACCCCTGCTTCAGGCGCAAATGTATTCTTCAGCGCTGAACCAAGCGGCGGCTGTACAACGATGATCACTACGAAAATTACCACGATCATGATCGCCCCGAGGATCTTGGTCAGCCTGTCCATAACGCTGCCGGCATTCTTTGACAGGAATACCAGAATAGCGGCAATTCCGGAAATAATGTAACCCACTTTCTCCGGAATTCCCAGAAGGGTGTTAAATCCCAGAGCGCAGCCTCCAACGTTTCCGATATTGAATACCAGGCCGCCGAGAACAACCATAAAGGCCACCAGATATCCGAGGCCCGGCAGCACCTTATTGGCGACATCCTGTCCGCGGAGTCCTGTTACACAGAGCACACGCCAGATATTCATCTGTGCTACAGCAGCCAGAATGATGGAAACGAGAATAACGAACCCAAAGCTTTCATGGTAATTGCTGGTAAATTGTGACGTCTGAGTCAGAAATCCGGGACCGATGGCGGATGTGGCCATAAGAAACGCCGCACCGACAAGGGCTCCCCCATTTTTCTTTTTTTCACTCATCTTTCCTTTCCTCCTTGAGCTTATATTTGTTTAAAAGGAAAGGCACTCTGCATAATGCAGAGCGCCTTTGCTCTAAACTGCTTGTATAATTATACCATATAATTTTTTATCCAACAAGAGGATATTTGTCCGTGAGTGTTTTTACAATTTCTTTTGCCTTCTCCTTATTGTCGCGGCTCCTGAGCATCAATGCAATTGCCTCTGCAATCTGTTCCATATCTTCCGGCTGCATTCCCCTTGAGGTTACTGCCGGTGTTCCCAGGCGGACGCCGCTGGTGATAAAGGGCGACTGAGGATCATTGGGAATTGTATTTTTATTGCAGGTGATATTCACCTCGTCCAGGAGATTCTCCATCTCTTTTCCTGTGACGCCAAGGTTTCTGAGATCAACCAGCATCAGGTGATTGTCTGTACCGCCGGAGACAATATCCACTCCTCTTTTCTGAAGTCCTTTGCAGAGAGCCTGGGCGTTCTCCACTACCAGGCGGGCATATTCCTTAAATTCCGGCTGGAGCGCTTCCTTAAAGCAAACCGCCTTGGAAGCAATCACATGCATCAGCGGTCCGCCCTGGATTCCGGGGAATACCGCTTTGTTAAAGTTAAATTTCTTTGCGTTCTCAGCGCTGCTTAAAATCAGGCCGCCTCTTGGCCCGCGAAGCGTTTTGTGAGTTGTGGTAGTTACCACATCTGCATATGGAATAGGACTTGGATGTAATCCGGCCGCTACCAGTCCGGCGATATGCGCCATATCCACCATCAGATATGCGCCCGCTTCATCTGCGATCTCACGGAATTTCTTAAAATCAATAATTCTTGCGTAGGCACTGGCGCCTGCCACGATCAGTTTGGGTTTGTTTTCCAATGCAATCCGGCGCACTTCGTCATAGTCAATAACGCCGTCGTCATTCACTCCGTAAGAAACCACATGGAAATAAGCGCCCGACATATTGGCGGGACTTCCGTGTGTCAGATGTCCTCCGTGGGCAAGGTTCATTCCCATCACCGTATCTCCCGGTTTCAGCATCGCAAAGAACACCGCCATATTTGCCTGAGCGCCGGAATGCGGCTGCACATTGGCATATTCGCATCCGAACAGTTCTTTTGCACGGTCAATGGCCAGTTTCTCCACCTCGTCCACACAGCCGCATCCGCCGTAAAATCTTTTCCCCGGATATCCTTCCGCATATTTATTTGTAAGCGGGCTCCCCATTGCAGCCATTACCGCCTTGCTTACCCAGTTCTCCGAAGCAATTAATTCGATATGCGAATTCTGCCGCTGCACTTCGGCCTGGATAAGATCTGCGATCTCTTTATCCACCTGCGCGATTTCCTCTAATGAATACATCCTTCATCCTCCTTGTAAACCACTTTTCATTTCCCTTTTTTGAAAAGGAAGCTAAAGCTGATTATAACGGATTATTCCCTTTATGTCAACGACAAAAAGACATTTGTACGCCCCTCGAATAATTTCCTGTTTTTTCTGCCGGCATCTTAATTTTTTTTTGACTAATTGTAGGATATTTGCTTTAATATATAGGAAGTATTTTGTCATGATCCGGAATCTTCTTTTTTAAAGAAGAGGATCATCGTTAAACAAGGAGCAGACAATATGAGAAACTTTGAATATTATACCCCAACGCGGGTAATCTTCGGCAAAGATACACATCTGCAGGCCGGCTCACTTCTGAAAGCGGAGGGATGCCGTAAAGTCCTGATCCATTATGGCAGCGGCAGCGCCATTGCCTCCGGCCTTCTTGACGAAGTAGAAAACAGCCTCCGTGAAGCCGGAGTGGATTTTGTCACTCTGGGCGGTGTAGTTTCCAATCCCAGGCTTAGCAAAGTCCGTGAGGGAATTGAACTCTGTAAAAAAGAGGGGGTGGATTTTCTTCTTGCGGTAGGAGGCGGAAGTGTAATCGATTCCTGCAAAGCAATCGGATACGGGGCTGCAAATCCCTGGACAGACGTATGGAATTTCTTTTTAAAAACAGAAACGCCAAAAGCCTGTCTTCCAATAGGCGCTATTCCCACTATTGCGGCTTCCGGCAGTGAAATGAGCAATTCCTGTGTAATCACAAACGAAGACGGCTGGCTGAAACGCGGAAGCGTAAAAAGCGATCTGTGCCGTCCCAGATTTGCCCTTCTGAACCCAAGGCTGACCTATACGCTTCCTCAGTACCAGACAGAAAGCGGCTGCGTGGATATACTGATGCATACTATGGAGCGCTATTTCGTAAATA
>DWYN01000053.1 GCA_019118645.1 Candidatus Blautia excrementipullorum
GGGAACAACTCAGATAAGCGGAAGCGGCCACGGCGGAGCGGCCTGCGCCCCGGCTGACCACTTTTGCTTCCAGATGGTAAATTGCCATCGCTCGTTCACCTCGTTTCTTTTTTCTGTTTCTCTTTCGCAAACATAACCTGTTTCCTCACCTGTCTCTGAAAGAAAATATTGTGCTGATCTTAAATAAAATTAAGAAAATACCCCGGCAGGAGGCGGAAGCACTTGCGGAGGATATGCTGAAAAGAGTACGTCTGGAAGCGGAGATGGACAAAATGCCTGCCTTTGTCTCAGGCGGACAGGCGCAGAGAGCATCTATAGCGCGAGCTCTGGCAACAGATCTGCAGCTGATTTTTCTGGATGAACCGACAGCGGCCCTTGATCCGATTCTGACCGGAGAGGTACTGCGGGTGATTCAGGAGCTGAAGGGCAGCGGAAAAGATTTTATATTTGTTACCCATGAGCTGAAGTTTTTAAGGAATTTTGCGGACTATATCCTTTTTATGGACAAAGGAAAGATTGTGGAGAAAGGGCCGGTAGATTGCCTGGAGGCTCCGCAGACACCGCTGTTAAAAAAATTTATCAAGGGAGGAATTGACGATGACAATTCAGGAAATCTATGAAAAATTTGACAAAATCGGATGCGCTACATTTTCAACGGTTCACGAGGGAAGAGCGGAATCAAGAATCGCTCACTTTTTTGCCTGGGATAAAGACGGAATTTATTTCCGCACAATGACGGTAAAGCCGTTTTACCGTCAGGTAAAGGAAGCTGGGAATATTACGGTCTGCGGCATGTATCCGAACACTCAGGTAATGCATGATGAGAACAATCTTCCGTCTTTTCATCCGGGATATGCCATCCGACTTACCGGTGATGTCAGGGAATTGACAATGGAGGAAGTAGAGGAAAAAGCAGCGCATAACCGTGACTTTAATGTGGCGGTATATGATATCAGAAAATATCCTGCAACAAGAATCTTTCTAATTTACCGTGCAAAAGGAGAGTGCTATGATTTTGATTATGCAAAAGAGCATCGGGATCACAAGCTGGAGAGGGAAAGATTTTCTTATGGCGGAATGGAAACAGAGCCGGCGGGACTGACAATTACAAAAAAATGCATTGGCTGCGGCAAATGCCAGAGCGTCTGTACTTTTGATGCCATAGTTCCGGGAAATCCCTACCGCATTATGGGAAACCGGTGCGATGAATGCGGAAATTGTTATGTGAACTGCCCGGTGGGAGCGGTTGTAAGCAAAGGTCTTTAAACGACTTTCAATAGAAATGGATTTTATGAAAAAGAGTCCTCGGCGCCGGCGCTGCAGACTCTTTTTTATTGGGATTTTTCCAGGTGTTTCCACCTGGAGCAGCTATTGGAAAATAAATTCTCAGGATTAAAAAAATTTCTTCAAAAAGTATATAAAAAATCAGTTGAATTATGGTACAATTAGAGTTGCATCAGACACAGAACCGAGTTATTTGTTTGTTATTCTTTTTCGGAGTGCAGAGGCGAGGGGAATGACAAAAACAGATAAGAAAGGGCTTGTAAATCTATTTGTAAGGAAGGTGAGCAATTGGAAAACTATACCAAGTATAAGTTGAAAAGTAATGATGAACTGAATGCTTTGCTGGCCGGCAAGGATCATCTGTTTGTCATTGCCTGCAACAAATGCTTCAAGGAATTTGAAACCATTGATGAACCAGATTGCGGGGAGTTTGAGAAGATTGCTGCGGAACAGGGAAAAACCATTACAGGCAGCGCAAAGGTGGACTTTCTGTGCAACAAGACACAGACAGAAAGAAAACTGCAGGATATGATTCCGGAAGGAACGGAGAATGTCATTGTAATTTCCTGCGGACTGGGAATTCAGACTGTAGCTGATCTGGCGGGAAAACCCGTCTATGCGGCCAGCAACTCTCTGAATTACAGAGGCCATCACGGCATGGCTCTTACGAAAAAGAGCTGTGATGCCTGCGCACAGTGCTATCTGAACATTACCGGCGGAGTCTGTCCGATTGTGGACTGCGCAAAGAGTCTGGTTAACGGACAGTGCGGCGGTGCAAAGAATGGAAAATGCGAGGTGGACAGCAGTAAGGACTGCGCCTGGGAAAAAATATATAAAAGACTGGAAAAACAGGGCCGTCTTGAGGAGTTTTTAAATCAGCCTGTACAGATCAGAGATTATTCAAAGGTTAACTTCAAAGCTGTAAACGACTATGTGAAGGCAATCCGGGAGAACAGGCTGGACGGCTATTATGGAGGAGTCCATCCTTCAGAGCGCAAGGAATCTACGGAACACCTTCCTCTGAAAAGATTTCCTGATCCGGAAGTTGTGACGATTCCTCTGTCTATGCATGCAGGAGCTCCGGCGGAGCCTGTTGTGCAGGTTGGAGATACCGTAAAGGTCGGGCAGAAAATCGGAGAGGCAGCAGCCTTTATCAGCAGTCCGGTTCACTCCAGCGTAAGCGGAACAGTAATCGCCATTGAACCTCACAAGCATGCAACGAGAGGCGAATGCATGTCTGTCGTCATCCGGTCAGACGGAAAAAATACTCTGCACGAATCTGTACAGCCTCATAAGGATCTTGAAACTCTGACGCCGGAAGAGATTGTAGATATTGTCCGTGAAGCCGGAATTGTCGGTATGGGCGGAGCGGGATTCCCAACATCTGTAAAACTGAAGCCGGCAAAACCGGTGGATACGGTTCTTTTGAACGGATGTGAATGCGAACCGCTTTTAACTGCAGATCACAGAGTGCTTCTGGAATACGCAGACGATGTGATTTATGGCCTCAAAGCCATGCTGAAAGCAGTTGGCGCTGAAAAAGGAATAATTGTCATTGAGGACAATAAGCAGGATGCAATTGAACTGATGGAGGACAAGACTGCAGACTGCAGCAATATTGAAGTGGTAGCGGCCAGAACAAAATATCCTCAGGGCGCTGAAAAGATGCTGATCAAGAGGGTTATGAAGAGACAGGTGCCGAGCGGAGGCCTTCCGGCAGACGTTGGATGTGTTGTGGCGAATGTCAGCACAACAAAAGCAATTTCAGACGCAATCCAGAAGGGCATGCCGTTAATTGAACGTGTTGTCACGATGACAGGCGAGCGGCTGAAAAATCCGGGAAACTATATTGTAAAGATCGGTACCAGTACAAAAGAGCTGATTGACTACTGCGGCGGCGTGACAGGCGATGATGTCACAATCAAGGCAGGCGGACCGATGATGGGATTTGATCTTTCTGATCCGGATGTGCCGATTATGAAGGGATCCAATGGAATCATTGCGGTAGATACAGATCATACAGAAGAACAGCCCTGCATCAAATGCGGACGCTGCGTAGATGTGTGTCCTATGGAGCTGTCTCCTCTTTACTTCTCAAAATATGCGGATGAGGAGAACTGGCAGGGAATGAAGGATAAAAATGTGATGGATTGTATCGAATGCAGATGCTGCGAATACATCTGCTCCTCCAAGATTCCGCTAGTCACCAAAATTAAAGCCGGCAAAAATGCAGTAAGGGGGATGAAGTGATATGTTGATTACCCAGCTAAAAGAAAAGGAAACCATCCTGTCCCTGGCAGAGGGCAAGAAGGTCTTTATCATTAACTGCCATGGGTGCAAGGAAGTTCATTTCCCGGAAAAAGAGGCGGAAGAGCTTCAGAAAGAGATGGCGGCCGACGGGAAGGTAACAGGAGTCCTTACTACGGATTACATATGCAACCCGGATAATATGAAACTGCGTCTTCAGAAGTACATGGCGGAGATCGAGGCCGCCGATGCAGTGCTGGTATTCTCCTGCGGCGTGGGAGTACAGACAGTTTCGGAATATCTGGAAGAGAAGGCGGTATATGCTGCCTGCGATACTTATCCAATGCCAGGATTCCAGGGAGTGACTCCTCTGGAATACGACTGTGATCAGTGCGGGGAATGCTACCTGAATTTAACCGGAGGGATCTGCCCGATTACTGCCTGCTCCAAGAGCCTGGTCAACGGACAGTGCGGCGGCTCGAAAAACGGCAAATGCGAAGTGGACGGTGATATGGAGTGTGGCTGGGAGCGTATCTACAGACGGCTGGCGCAGCTGGGACGTCTTGATGTGCTGAAATGCCCCACACAGGTGCGTAATTATGCCACAGATGAAGAAGTGTCCAAATAGGGAAACTGGTAAAATTTTATAGTGATTAGGAGTAAGATATCATGAAAATTACAGAAGCATTTGAACGTGGAGAATTTGTAGTTACGGCGGAAGTAGGACCGCCGAAAGGATTTCATATTGAACATATGCTGGAGGAGGCAAAGACTTACCTCAGCGATATTACAGCGGTTAATGTAACAGACAACCAGTCTTCTGTTATGCGTCTCGGTTCTCTGGCAACCTGCAAAGCTTTGAAGGATGAGGGACTGACGCCTATTTTCCAGATGACCTGCCGTGACAGAAACCGTATTGCTCTGGAATCTGATCTTTTAAGCGCTGCGCTGTTTGGAATTGAGAATCTTCTGCTTTTAACAGGAGACCATACGAAACTGGGCGATCATCCTCAGGCAAAACCGGTTTTTGATCTGGATTCTGTATCTCTGCTTCATACGGTAAAACAGCTGGAATCAGGCGTGGATCTGGGCGGAAACGAGCTGGTAGGCGAACCTCCCAAGTTTGCGAAGGGAGCGGTTGTATCTCCCTGCAGCGATTCCGTTGATGTTCAGCTTGCGAAGATGGAAAGAAAAGTTGCCGCAGGTGCAGAGTATTTCCAGACACAGGCTGTTTATGAGCCGGAGAAATTCATCCAGTTTATGGAAAAAGCAAAACAGTTTGGCAAACCGGTTCAGCTTGGAATCGTAATTCCGAAATCAGTGGGAATGTGCAGATACATGAATGCCAATGTTGCCGGTATCCATATTCCGGAAGATATGATCAACGAACTGAAAGCTGACAAGGAAAAAACAAAAGCGGGCATTACCGGTGTGGAGATTGCCGCGCGAATCATCAGAGAATGCAAGCCCTACTGCCAGGGTGTTCATATCATGGCGATGGGATGGGAGTCCAAAGTACCGGCTCTTCTGGAGCAGGCAGGACTCAGATAATATGAAGACGACCGAAAGCAGAAGGAAGCTTTCGGTCGTTTTTTCTCTTTATGCGCCGGCTTTTTGAGACGCCAGGTCAGAAAGCGCTTTGTAAAATTCCGGATAATCTTTTTTCAGACGGATGAAGCCGCCGGAACGGTTCATGAAACAGTGTTCGGAATGTGCCTGGCAGACCAGCTGACCGTCAGAGTTTTTCATTTCGTAGCAGAGCTTCAGGCGGACGCCATTAAATTCTGCCACGGATACATGAATGGTGATCCTGTCGGAAAAAGTAGTGCTGATTTTGTATTTGCAATCTACTGCTGTCACAGGGGAGGAAATGCCAAGAGACTCCAGTCTGGCATAATCCCAGCCCATCTGCTGCAGGAAATCAACACGTGCCTCCTCCATCCACCGGATATAGTTGGAATGATGGGTAATTCCCATTTTGTCAGTTTCATAATACTGGACGATGTGTATGTAGTCGGAAAAAGAAGTCATGCAATTACCTCCGGATGTGATATTTGTTTTCTGATTCTGAAAACTTTATATCTGATTATAAAAAAGCAGACTGGGATTTGCAAGAGGCAGTGATAAAGTTATATGTAATATATGGGAATCCATGGTATAATGAAACATCAGTACAGCGGCGGAAGTTTTTTTGCAGAGGGTAAAGGAGGTCTTTTACAATATGGAATACAGATTTTGGGGATGGCAGCAGGCGGATGTTCCGGCGGTTACGGATCAGTATAAAGGAATACATACACCTGCGGATCTTTATGAGGCTCTTTCAGAAATCTGGTGCGCGGACACCTGCGCGCCGAGGATGCGTCAGAACTGGACACCGGAAAATAAAACGCTGGGGCAGTGTTCCATCACGGCATTTCTGACACAGGATATATTTGGCGGCAAAGTGTACGGAGTTCCCCGCCCTGATGGAAATTTCCATTGCTATAATGTGGTGGGAGACTGCAGATTTGATCTGACAAGCGAACAGTTCGGCGATGAGGTTCTGGTATACGAAGGCAATCCGGAGCAGTTTCGGGAGGTGCACTTCGCAAAAGAAGAAAAGCGTCAGAGATATGAATATCTGAAGAAAAAGCTAAAAGAGTTTTGTTCACCTGACGGCGAAAATCTAAAGTGAATGAAAGACGGACTGTTTTTAAATAGCGCAGTATGTCTGCGCGGCTGCCGGGCGAACCTGTCTTTTATCAACCGTGTGGTTTTTGTGTATATCTACATTAAAAATAAAAAAGGAGGCGAAGCAGTATGGCAAGGTACAGATGCAGTGTGTGCGGCTACATTTACGATGAGGAGAAAGAAGGAGCTCCCTTTTCAAATCTGAAGGAATGTCCGGTCTGTCATCAGCCCACGGACAGATTCATCGTTTATGAAGAGGATCATGGGGAGGAGCCGCCCCGGAGAGAAGAGCTGAAACTAGAGTATCCGAAGGAATTTGTGCGGCAGGATGAGTCCTGCAGGTACATGAAGGAGATTCATGAGATGGCTGTTACCGGGAAAAGCATTTCCGCGTCTATGGGCACGGAACTTCCCATGCCCTCCTGGGATGATATTCTGATCCTGGGAGCGCAGCTGGATCCCATGCCCCTGGAGGAAGGAGCACCGGTGAAGACTACAACTGTGATCGGAAAACATGCGGCAAAGCCGCTGGTTCTGGAAAATCCGGTATACATTTCTCACATGTCTTTCGGCGCTCTTTCCAGAGAAGCAAAAATATCCCTGGCAAAAGGATCCGCTATGGCGCACAGCGCCATGTGTTCCGGCGAGGGAGGAATTCTTCCGGAAGAAATGCAGGCGGCGGCTAAGTACATTTTTGAGTATGTGGGAAATCTTTACAGTGTGACTCCGGAGAATCTCAGAAACGCGGATGCCATCGAGATCAAAATCGGTCAGGGAACCAAGCCGGGAATGGGAGGCCATCTGCCGGGAGAAAAAGTTACCCGTGAGATCAGCGAAGTCAGAAATAAACCGATGGGAAAAGATGTGATTGCCCCGTCCAGATTTCCCGGCATCAACACAAAAGACGACCTGAAAAATCTGATCACGCAGTTAAGATACGCGTCAGAAGGACGTCCCATAGGAGTAAAAATAGCGGCGGGAAGGATCGAAAAAGATCTCGCCTTCTGCGTCTATGGGGAACCGGACTTTATTACCATTGACGGGCGGGGCGGAGCCACAGGCTCTTCGCCGAAGCTTCTGCGGGATTCCTCCAGTGTTCCTACAATCTATGCGCTGTACCGGGCGCGGAAATATCTGGACAGTATTCATTCGGACATCAGCCTGGTCATCACCGGAGGACTGCGTGTATCTTCGGATTTTGCCAAGGCAATCGCTATGGGCGCGGATGCAGTGGCGGTGGCTTCGGCGGCGCTGATCGCCATGGCCTGTCAGCAGTATAAGATCTGCGGAACCGGAATGTGCCCTATGGGGATTGCCACCCAGGATAAAGACCTGCGGATGAGGCTCCGTGAAGATGCGGCAGCGGCAAGAGTGGCAAATTTCCTGAATGTGTCTCTGGAAGAACTGAAAATGTTTGCGAGGATCACCGGACATGAGGATCTTCACGATCTGTCTGCAGAGGATCTGTGTACGATCAGCAGAGAGATCAGTGAATATACGAATATCCCACACGCGTAAAAACAGCAAATAAACGAAAGAGAAGGTCAATTTTATGTTTCATATTCTGCCGGAGAACTTTTTTGTTCCCCTTTCATCTCCAAACAAAATTGTATACTGGGACTGTATCTGCAAGCTGTATTCTGTTATGGAGCATCAGCTTTCTTTTGGAGTGGAGAGAGAGGTGCTGGCGGATGAACTTCAGTATTATTTTGAACAGTCTGCCGCAGCGGATGTAATAGGAGAAGATTTTTCCGAGTCGGACAGCAGAGGAAAAGCGAACGGGATTCTCAGACGCCTGGAATTTTATGGGTGGATTGAAATAGAGACCGACAAAAGTTATGTACAGCGAGTGAATTTTAAAGAATATTCTGTGAAGCTGATCCGTACCCTTCTGGATATTGCGGAGGGAAAGCAGATAGAGTATCAGGGCTATATCTATACCATTTACAGCCTGGTCCGGGCAAACACGGATCATCCCGGCATTGTTCTGACACAGATTCTGGAAAATACAGACCTTCTTATCACCGGATTAAAAAATCTCAATTCCAATATTAAGCACTATATTGACGACCTGACACGGCACCGGACAGTGGCGGAGATTATGGACGCACTGTTTAACGATTATATCACCAATATTGTGGATAAGGCCTATCACCGTCTTCTGACCTCGGACAATGTGTCGAAATTCCGGCCGGAAATCATTGAACGGCTGGAGAGCAGAAGCAGAAGCCGGAGCTATATCCAAAAGGCTGCCGAAGAGATTGCGGAAATGCAGGAAACATCTGAAGAAGAGGCCCGGGAAACGGTTTTTAAGTATCTCCACGAAATTGTAGAAGCTTTCCGGAATATGGATGATATTCTGAATGAAATCAATCAGAAAAATACACAGTATCAGAGAGCGGCCATCAACCGGGCGAAGTTTCTGCTTTCCGGGGATGAGGACGTCCGGGGACAGCTGAAGGAGATTCTGCTGGGTATTCACGAGAAGATCAATGAGGAACAGATGGCGCTGGGCGGTATTTATGAGATCAGTTTTCTGGAGAATCTGGTGCGGCTGTATTCCTGCAGCTTTCTGGACGAGGGCTCCTTTTATTCACCGACAGAGGGAAGGCGGGAATTTGTACCCGGAAAACTGGAGGGGCATGAGGTAGACCAGGAGGCCCGCCAGGAAAAACTCCGGAAGATGATGGAAAAGATGCAGAAGGTTTTAAGCGCCCGAAAGATCGAGGGATATGTAATGGCTCAGATGGGAGACCGTCAGGAAATAAATGCATCGGAGCTTCCGCTGGAAAGTACGGAGGATTTTGTGAAGATTATTTACGTGCGTCTGTACGGTCAGAGAAAAAATCTGAAATACCAGGTGGAGCCGGGGAACATGACAGAAGAGAACGGATTTCGGTTCCGGGATTTTAAAATCAGGAGGAGATAGCTGTGGAACTGCTTGACAAAATGCTGCAAAGAGAAAAAGAAAATTTCCGGAGGATCTGCAATCGGCTGCTGTCATGCTGCTTTCTTTGCAAATCCAACGGAGCCGGCAAATCTGATTATTATTTTGTGCTGAAATACAAAAATGAGTTTAAAACATATCTGGAAGTTTTGGGTTATCGCCTGGAGATCAATGAGGAGCTGGGAGTGATACAGCTCACGAATGCCTATAATTACAACAGGCTGAATCTGAAACTGTATGAGTCCGTGATCCTTCTGATTCTGAGAATTCTGTACGATGAAAAAAAACGGGAACTTTCTGTCAGTGACGAAGTGATCGTAAATCTGGGAGACATTCAGGATAAGTATTTAAGTCTTCAGATAAGGGAGAAAATGATTGATAAAACCACTATGCGGAATGCGCTGAGCCTGTTTCGGAGATTTCAGCTTATTGAAATCCTGGACAGGGATCTGGGAAATGAAGAGTCCAGAATATTGATTTACGATTCCATTCTTATGGCGGTGCGCATCGACGACATCCGGAAAGCTTATGAGAAACTGGAAATCTACAGAAAGGGAAAGCAGACAGATGAAGAAACTGACGAGAATGAAGCTGATTAACTGGCACCGCTTTGAAAACTGCATTATAGACTTTGGAGATTCCACACTGCTTTCCGGAGAAAACGGAGCGGGAAAATCCACGCTTCTGGATGCCATTCAGTTTGTTGTTACCTGCTCCGCCAGTTCTTTTAATAAGGCGGCTCATGAGAACGGGAAGAGAAAGCTTACGGGATATATACGCTGTAAGACCGGAAGGGAAAACCGCCCCTATGAGCGAACAGGGGAAGTGACAGCTCATGTGGCTCTGGAATTTTATGAGGAAAACAGGCAGCGGTACTTTATTGTAGGAGCAGTGGTGGATTCCGCCTCTGAAGGACAGGAGACTGTGGGGCGCTATCTGATGGATAATGCGAGACTTTCGGAGGATATGTTTTTTAAAAAGGATCACTCACCCAGATCCATCTCAGAATTCCGCTCCTATAACAGGAAGATCAAACAGTGGATGAAGACCCAGACAGAAGCCAAAAAGGTGATCAAATCAAGATTCGGCAGGATTGAGGACAAGTTTTTCAGTCTGATCCCCAAGGCGCTGGCTTTTAAGCCTATTGATGATATTAAGGATTTTGTCTATTCCTATGTGCTGGATGAGAAGGAAGTCAATATTGATGTGCTCAGAGAAAATGTGAGAACGTATCAGGATCTGGAACGGACACTGGAATCTGTCCGCAGGCGGATGGAAAAGCTGGAGCAGATTGAGAAATTCCATGATGAGGCGGCAGACCATATCCGTAAGGATGAAATGTACATTTACTTCCTGGCAAGAGCATCTCTGGATATTACCCGCAGCCAGATCGAAAAGCTGCAGGCGGAAAAGAGTGCGGAGGAATACAGACTCAGGGAAACGGAAAAGGATCTGAACGCTGCTGTCAGAGAAAAAGAGCGGCAGCAGGAGATTGAGACAAACCTTCGGGTGGAACTGAAACAAAATAAGGATTTTCTGGCTCTGGAGGAGCAGAATAAAGTTCTGGATCATCTGAAAGAACAGGAGAAAGCCTGCCTGGACGAGAAAAGGGCGCTTCTGTTCAGTGTGAAAAAATCTCTGAAAAAGGCAGCTCTGCTTCTGGAAATAAAAGATACGGACAAATGTGTTTCAGATTATAAAAATATTTTTGAGAATATAGAAAGTCTGGAAGATATTTCAGCTGCAAAAGAGGTTCTGGAACATCTCATACGTTATAAGAAGAAAATGTATGAAAAGGTACAGAGAAAGATGGCTGAGACGCAGATTCATCTGCATACCCGGCAGCAGGAGATGCAGGAGCTGGATCATAAAATCAGCAATCTGGAGAGAAAGAAACTTTCTTATCCTGAGGCGGTCACCAGGCTTCTTCAGGAAATCGGAAAAGAGTTCGCCCGGCTGGGACGCAGGGCGGAGCCCTGTGTGCTCTGTGAGGCGCTGGAGATGAAAGACGAAAGCTGGCGGAATGCAGTGGAAGGGTATCTGAATACCCAGCGTTTTTATGTACTGGTGGAGCCGGAGAATTTTGACATTGCCCTCGGCATTTACGACAGGCTGCGGCGGGAGAAGAAGGCCTACGGCGCAGGTCTGATCAATGCCCAGAATATGGAAAAGTATGAAGAGACTCCTGACGGAACACTGGCATCCGCAGTGACGTCAAAAAATAAATATGCCAGACAGTACATCAATATGGTTCTGGGCAAAGTGCAGATGTGCAGCCGTTATGAGGATCTGAAAAAATATCCTGTTTCCATTACCAAAGAATGTATGAAATATCAGAACCGCGTGGCAAGCGCTATCCGCCCGGAGATTTTCAGGGTGCCTTTTATCGGGAAAAATGCTTTTAAGGTGCAGCTGGAGCAGGCCAGGAAAGAGAAAGAGCTGCTGGCCGGCGAGATCGGCAGAATAGAAAATCGCCTTAAGGATCTGGAACAGGTTACCGGGCCTCTGGCAACAGATGATGAGGTGGATATCCGCTACCGCCTGGATGTAATTGGAAGGCTGTCCAGAGTACAGATGGATATGAAGCAGTGCAGAGAGAACATCCGGACACTGAAGCAGAATTCTACATTAATTCAAAAACAGATTCAGCTGGAAGCCCTTGCCCGGATCCGGGAAGAACTGGAGCAGAAAGTGGGGAATCTGAACAAGTCCCACGGCAGAATCCAGGAAAAGATAGAGGAAAAAGAGAGGATGATCCGGGAAAGCAGAGAAGAGGAACGGCATAAAGCTGCTGAGCTTGCCGGGATTGAGGAAAAATCCGGCCAGGAAATTGCTTTGTGGCAGAAGGATTATGAAAAGCAGACGTCTCAGAAATCCTACACGCAGTTCAGGGACAATTTTGAGCGGCGTCAGAAGGCCAACTGGACTCTGCGTGACAAAGCTCTGGAACAGATGCAGAATCATATGATCGAGTATAAGACGGAATACAATTTCGGGGCGGCTCCCAATATGCAGGGCTTTCCGGAATTCGAGGCTGTGTATGAGAGGCTGCGGACTTCAGAGCTTCTGGACTATGAAGAAAAGGTACAGTCAGCCCGAAAGGCCGCAGAGGATGAATTCCGGGAGCAGTTTCTGGCGAAGCTTCAGGAAAACATGAAGCAGGCGCAGAATGAATTTAAGGAGCTGAACAAAGCGCTGAAGGACATTGTCTTCAGCAATGAAAAATATGAGTTTCTCTACATGCCCAGCCGGCGGCACCGCAGATATTATGAGATGATCATGGATGACTTTAATATGGTGCAGGGAGAGTCTATTTTCAGCGGAGTCTTCCATGAAACCCATAAGGAAGTGATCGAAGAACTTTTTGACAGGCTGACCATTGACAATGACAACAACGCAAAAACTCTTGATGAATTCACAGATTATCGGACTTATATGGACTATGACATCCGGATTCTGCACACAGACGGCAGTTACTCCCTGTATTCCAAGGTATGCGAAGAAAAGAGCGGCGGCGAGACACAGACGCCTTTCTATGTGACGGTGGCGGCTTCTTTTGTCCAGCTTTACAGCAACAACATCGGCGGGGAAGCGGCGGGACTTGTGATGTTCGATGAGGCGTTCAACAATATGGACGATGAAAGGATCGGCGGTGTCCTGGAGTTTCTGAACAGACTTCCCCTGCAGCTGATTATCGCCGCGCCGCCGGATAAGATTCAGTATATCAGCCCCTCCATGCAGGAAACACTTCTGGTTATGACGGACGAAAAGATAAGCTATGTGGAGGAATATTATAATGGCGCGGTTTGATGACCGGATTCTGAACCGCCTTCTGGACTCATATGAGAACAGCAGCCTGGCAAAAGGAACAAATAAGGTGGCGGTACACGTTGATTTCCGCTTTAACAGACAGAGTATTCCGGAATATTTTGATGAAAGTTCTCTGGCCTATGAGGCGATTCACGCCTGTGCCCATGAACTGGAAGCAATGGGTTTTGTGAGGATCGTCTGGAAAAAGGGAAAAGAAGACCATATTATTGAAAAGCTGATATTAAACGATGAAAAGACAGAGGAAATATACCAATATCTTGGCAGAAGACCACATGCCTCTTATGTAAAAGAAAATCTGGAGCTGATCCGTTCTTTCCGCAGCTCCTGCTCTTCTCCGGTCTGCGGAAGCTTCCTGAAATGGCTGGAGGAACGTCTGTGCAAGGATCTGACCGTAAAGGAATTTATCGATCTGACCTGTCAAAAAGAGACGGAGCAGCTGATACAGGCGGTTCGGGCAGTGGAGGAAAACAGAACGGAGAGCTATGTAAGGGAGTTTTCTATACGGAATTTTTCGGACAGTAAGATTTTTGAACAGATGCATGGAAAAATCGGGAAAATTTTCCGCAGATTTTCGCCGGAATTTGGAGGCATGGATACAGAAGATATTCTGGCAGAGTATGGAATTTACCATACGCCGAATTATATATACCTGAAGGGACAGGGAATTTTGTTTCTGGGAAAAGATGGAGACGAAAAGATAGATCTTTCTCTTTTGAAACAGGGAATCGGGCTCTCGGGGGAGGATCTGCCCTATATCAGAATTAAGGGAAGAGAAAAAATAAGAAAAGTAATTACAATTGAGAATCTGACTTCCTTTTTCAGGTGGCAGGAGAAGGATTCTCTGATGATATACCTTGGCGGCTATCATAATAAGGTAAGGAGACAGCTGCTGAGAGAGATTTATGAAGCTGTGCCGGAGGCGGAATATCTTCACTTCGGGGATATTGACGTTGGAGGCTTTGAAATTTACGAAGATCTATGCCGGAAAACAGGGATTCCTTTCCGCTTGTACCATATGGGGACTGCCGAGTTGGAAAAATACCGCCGCTTTGGAAAAAAACTGACCGACAGTGATAAAAAAAGGCTGAAGGCGCTGCGGGAACAGGCAGAACAGGATGGGGCGGACTATACGGCGGCTCTGAAATATATGGAAGAACATGAGATGAAACTGGAACAGGAGTGTATCGGGGAAGACCTTATGGAATTTCAGCAGAAATGAAGGGAGAAAACATATGTCAAAAATCATTCAGATCGCGCCTCTGGGGACGAAGGAGGACAAACTGGAACAGATTGCGGATTATCTGGAGGAGCTGAAGCACGAGATGGGAGAAGTGCTGGAGGAGTACGAGGCCGAAGGCGCGGGAAATGAAACATTAGATACGCTTACGGAAGCGCTGGACGCTCTGTCTGACGCATATGACGCGATTGAGGAGATTACAGCAGGAGAGATGTAAAGAAAAAGCATCTGCGCAGCCGAAAAAGAGAAAGCAGATGCTTCATGAAGATGGAGGAGACACAATGTACGAGCTGGTACAGATTACGGAGAACAGTTATTATATTCAGAGCCCCGCAAAGATCGGGCTTGTGAAGCTGAATGAGGAGGAGGTTTGCCTCATTGACAGCGGAAATGATAAGGATGCCGGAAGGAAGGTGCGGAAAATTCTGGACGCCAATGGCTGGAAGCTGAAGGCGATCTATAATACGCATTCCAATGCGGATCACATCGGCGGAAACAAGTACCTTCAGGGACAGACCGGCTGCAAAGTCTATGCGCCGGGTATTGAGTGCGATTTCACGAAGCACCCCATTCTGGAACCCTCGTTTCTGTACGGGGGATATCCCTGTAAGGATCTGCGGCACAAATTCCTGCTGGCTCAGGAAAGCTGTGCGGAGGAGTTGACAGAAGAGAAGCTTCCGGAAGGCTTCGAGATGATCCGCCTTCCGGGACACTTCTTTGATATGGTCGGATTCCGGACACCGGAGGATGTGATTTATCTTGCAGACTGTCTTTCCAGCAGGGAAACCCTGGACAAGTACCGGATCGGGTTTATCTACGACATCGGCGCATACCTGGACACTCTTGAGATGGTGAAGACTCTGAAAGCCAGGATGTTTGTGCCCGCCCACGCGGAGGCCGGAGAGGATGTGTCCGGACTTGCGCAGTACAACATAGACAGAGTGCGGGAGACCGGGGAAAAAGTCCTGGATATCTGCAGAGAGCCGCTGTGCTTTGAGCGGATTCTGCAGCAGGTGTTTACGGATTATGAGCTGACGATGAACTTCGAACAGTATGTGCTTATCGGCAGCACCGTCCGCTCCTATCTTTCCTGGCTGAAGGATGAAGGCAGAGTAAGCGCGGCGTTTGAGGACAACATGCTGCTCTGGGAGAGAATCTGATGTTGTATACTGGGGATATCACACGGCGCTGGACATCTGAAATGTGGATAACTTTCCGGTTTTCAGAAAAACAGACAGCCGGCAGTGCGGAAATTCTTTTCCGGGCTGCCGGCTGTTTCTCTATTCAAACTGGCTGTAGTACAGTGCCGCGTATGCGCCGTTTTTCTCCAGAAGTTCTCTGTGATTTCCCTGTTCGATAATATTGCCGTGCTCCATGAACAGGATCGTGTCCGCGTCGCGGATGGTGGAAAGGCGGTGGGCAATCACGAAGCTGGTGCGTCCTTTCATCAGTTTTTTCATGGCTTTGCCGATCTCCACCTCGGTGCGGGTATCCACACTGGAAGTCGCCTCGTCAAGGATGAGGATCGGAGGATCGCAGAGGAAAATACGCGCAATGGTCAGAAGCTGTTTCTGTCCTGAGGAGAGGATGGAAGCCTCATTGTCCAGCATGGTGTCGTATCCCTGGGGCATGGTGCGGATGAAGTAGTCGATCTTTGCGGCTTTTGCTGCGTTGATTACTTCTTCACGGGAAGCGTCAGGCCGTCCGTATGCGATGTTTTCCGCGATCGTGCCGCTGAAAAGCCAGGTATCCTGAAGCACCATACCGAAATTTTTCCGGAGTCCGCTTCGGCTCATATCTGCTGTATTCATACCGTCAATCCAGATGTCACCTCTGTTGATCTCATAAAATCGCATGAGAAGGTTTACAAGGGTGGTCTTTCCGGCCCCCGTGCTTCCCACTACGGCGATTTTCTGACCGGGGGAGGCTGTAAAGCTGATATCTTTCATCAAAAGCTTTGAGGGATTGTAGCCAAAGCTGACATGCTCAAAGCGGATTTCTCCTCTGGCATTATTAAGAGAAAGCGGAAATATGGGATCCGGAATTTCCTCTTCCTCATCCAGCAGCTGGAAGGTTCTTTTTGCAGAGGCAAAAGCGGCCTGCAGAGAATTGATCATGTAGGAAGCTTCTGTGAGGGGCTCCCCCGTCTGGTTGATATACTGGAAAAATGCCTGAACGATTCCCACAGTCATGGTGCCGTTCAGCATGGCATGACCGGCTATGACCGCGATGACAACGTTGGCCAGTCTTGTGAGGAGGCGGATCAGCGGGTTGACGCAGTTTGTCAGGAATCCGACCTTCCGGTTTGCCTCGGAAGCCTCAGCTGCAGCCCGGGCTACCTGTTCGAGGCTTTCGGTTTCGTGGTTGTATGCCTTGATGACATCACGTCCGTTGTAATATTCTTCTGCAATACCGGTCAGTATGCCTATGGTTTCCTGCTGCCTGGAAGCGCAGAGAAGACTCTTTCCGGAAACTGCCTTTGTGATCAGGATGCTGATGAGCATGAAGATCAGGAAAAGCAGTGTCAGCGGAACACTGTAGAAAAACATTACGATCAGCGAACCGATGATGGTGCCCACTGCCACGATCAGTTTCAGAAGACCGGTCTGCATGACTTCCGTTATTTTGTCAAGGTCGCTGGTGACACGGCTCAGGATTTCGCCGGCTTTGTTCCGGTCAAAAAAACGGAGGGGCAGACGGTTCAGTTTTTCCGCCACCTGGCTCCTCAGGCTCAGAACCATATTTTCGGCCACGTTTGCCATCAGATAAGACTGCAGGTAGTAAAAGATCCAGGTAAAGAAATATTGCACGGTAAGCTGAATCAGTTCCCTGCCGCCGTTTTCCCAGGTGATCGAAAACGGGACATCGTTTTTCCACGCCGCCTGTATGCCGTTCCACAAATGGTCTATGACGACAGCGCTGTACATAGGATTCCAGATGCTCAGTCCTACGTAAATGAGGATCGAGACAACCACAACGGTCAGGCGGATTCGCTGGTCGTGAAGATAGCTGAACAGCCGGAGTACGGTATTTTGTTTTTTTGTCTGTTTCATGCTTTCTGGTCCTCCTTTGTCTGAATGTCTTCAGTTGTTTCTGAACCGGGAACCGGCGACTCCGGCGCTGCGGGTTTGCTCCGGGAAACCGGATGGTCTTCTGTAGGATCTTTTTTTGCAGCTGCGGCGCCGGTAACGGATTCACGCGCGTCATGCAGGGTCTGTGACTCATAGATTTCCCGGTACACCGGGCAGGTTTTCAGAAGTTCTTCGTGCTTTCCGATTCCTGCCATCTCTCCTTCGTGGAGAACGATGATCTGGTCTGCATGCCGTATCGTGCTGACTCGCTGGGCGATGATCAGAACAGCGGCTCCTTTTGTCTCTTCTGCAAGCGCTTTTCTCAGAGCGGCGTCTGTTTTAAAATCCAGTGCGGAAAAGCTGTCGTCAAAAATATATAAATCCGGTTTTTTTACAAGAGCCCGGGCAATGGAAAGGCGCTGTTTCTGCCCGCCGGAGAAATTTGTGCCGCCCTGGGCGACAAAGGAATTCAGTCCGTCGGGCAGCGACCGTATAAAGTCTCCTGCCTGTGCGGTATCAGCCGCATGCATCAGCTCTTCGTCTGTGGCATTGGGATTGCTGTATCTCAGATTGGAGGCAATGGTCCCGGAGAAAAGCCATGCTTTTTGCTGTACATAAGCCAGATGATCCCGGAGGAAATCCTGCTTCATGTTCCGGATATCGGTGCCGTTTAAACAGATTTTTCCTCTGGTCACATCATGAAAACGCAGGATCAGAGAGGCGATGGTGGACTTGCCGCTTCCGGTTCCTCCGATGATGGCGGTGGTCTCGCCGCGTCGGCACTGGAAATTCAGGTGGTTCAGCGTGTTTTCTTCCGCATCTGCGAAACGGAAGGAGACATCCCGGAAGGAGAGCACTGCTTCTTTTTTATCTGCGGTTTCTTCCGGATTTTCGGTGACAAGATCCTGGATTTCCGGAGTGTGCGTCAGAATCTCCTGAACACGTTCGCAGCATTCCAGAGCACGGGGCAGCGTGAGGATGATCATCTGTGCCATCATCAGGAAAAACATGACCATCAGGGCATATTCAATAACTGCGGTGATGTCTCCGACCTGCAGGTTCCTGCTGCTGATTTCGCCTCCACAGAGCCAATATACGATCACTACAAAAAGGTTGATGAAAAAGAAGGAGAGACCGTCCAGGTTGGCAAATTTCCGGTTTGCTTTGATGGAGGTTTCCGCATAGTCGGAAAAAGCGGCAGTCATCCTGTTTTTTTCCATGGCTTCATTGTTAAAGGCTCTGACAACACGGACGCCGGTGAGATTTTCCAGAAGAACGATGGACATTTTGTCCAGCAGTTTCTGCAGTTTCTTAAAGAGCGGCGCAGCGCTGCGCATGATTCCCCATGCCGCTATAAGTACGATCAGCATGACTGCCAGAAGAATCAGCCCCATTTTCGTATCCAGTCTAAAACAGGGGATCAGAGATACCACACAGATCACGGGAACCGGAAGAATCATCTGTATGGTACTTGTAAGAGCCATTTGTATGGTGTTGATATCGGAAATCGTCCTTGTGGTGACAGAAGCGATCCCGAACTGGCGAAAATCATATACGGAAAGCTTCAGGGATTTTTTGTAAAGGGCGACACGCATATCCTGTCCCACACGGGCGGCCAGAGCTGCGCAGGTATATCCGCCGAGAATCGCGCAGGCTCCGGAGATCAGGGAGGATACCGCCATCAGGACGCCTGTGTGCCAGAGACTTGCGAATGAACCTCCCGAGGTTCCCTGGTTCAGCATTTCTGCTGCCAGTGTGGGAATAAACAGCGCACCAATCACATCGAAGATCAGCAGCAGTACGGTAAAAATAAAAAGGGTACGGTGCTGTTTTAAAAATCGAAATATCAGTTTCATAGCTTTATCATCCTTTCTTTGTTTTATGTTCCGGCCATTCTGCTTTGAAGCCGGATTTCTGTTGGAAATAAAAAAAGCGCCCGGTTCTTTTCCGTAACCGAGCGCACTCGACATCTTCTCTGATTCTGCAGTTACGACTGCAGCTCCTCCGATGATTGTCGTCTTTATTTTTTCTGATCTTTCAGAAATTTCAGCGTCGATGTATAAGGCGCTAAAGTTTCTTTTAATACGTCTGCATATTTGCGGATCAGCCTGTCAAGGGTTTCCTGTTCTTCTCTGTCAAGCTTTTTCCATGCCTCCTCTTCAATGCCGTGCATGCGTACGAGCTGTTTTTCCACCAGTTCGTATCCTTCGGGGGTTAAGGCGGCTCTTTTCATCCGCTGGTTGTCTTCACAGGATGTCAGAGTGATCAGCCCTTTTCTGATCAGCTGCTTGAAAGCGGAGTTCAGTGTCTGTCTGCTCAGAAAGAGCTGTTCGCTGATCTGGCTCTGGGATGTTACGCCTTCGCAGATCAGGAGCAGAGACCAGTATTCCGGTTCTGACAGGCCGCAGAATTTCGGAAAAACGGAATACAGATTGTCCAGTTCCCGTGTTGCCTCCCGAAAAGCTCTGAGCGTATGGATTTCGCTTCTTTTCTGTTTTGTGTCCTGCGTCAGATTCACCTCCCTGAATGTCAAAAATCGGATTATATGATTTCGGATAATTGGCAATATACACCTTATGGCGGAAGTTGTCAAGGATTTTTTTGAAAAATCTGATGCGGTTCATTTTCTGCATTTCCGGGGAAAAAGTCCAGAAGAGGATCCGGAATGAGGGCAGGCTGAAAAGAGGAAAATGCAGAAGAGTCCGATGATACAGAAACTGCATGACCCGCAGACAGAAAAGTCAGCAGGGCCATGCAGCAGAATACCGGTGCGGCTTATTCTTCTGCAAACATAATCCGGACTAAAATCCTGCGATCAGGATCTTGATGACGGTGATAATGACAATGACAGCTCCGATTCCCGCAGCTGCGGAATAAATTTTTCTTGATTCCGCATCATGCTTCTCCTTTGAGAAATAGTACATGCCGGCAGCCAAAACCAGGATGCCGATGATCAGGGCCGCAGCAGTAATAATTGTTCCACTCATTTTCTTTTCCTCCATTTTAGTAATAAAGCTGAATTTATGATTACAAGCACAGAGCCTGCATTGTGTACAAGTGCGCCGACCACAGGATTCAGGATTCCTGTGATAGCGAGGGCGATGGCGAGGAAATTAAGCCCCATGGAAAAAGAAAGATTCAGCCGGATGGTTGTCATCATTCTTTTTGAGAGAGCCAGCAGATGAGGAAGTTCTTTCACCTCATCGTCCACAAGGGCAATATCCGCCGCATCCACAGCGATATCGCTTCCCACGCCGCCCATGGCAATGCCCACCATGGCTTTTTTCAGAGCGGGCGCGTCATTGATGCCGTCGCCGATCATGCAGACCGGCGCGCCGTTTTTCTGACTGGCGTCAATATAATTCAGTTTATCCTCCGGCAGACAGTTTGCATGTACTTCACGGATATGAAGCTGGCCTGCAATGCTGTCCGCCGCGTTCTCGTGATCTCCTGTCAGAAGAACAGGCTCCACGCCCAGGCGGCTGATTGCCCGGATCATGTCTGCACTTTCTGTGCGGATCGTGTCGGAAAGTACAATATAGCCGGCATAAATCCTGTCTACGGCAAGATAGATGACGGTGCATCCCTGATTCAGGTAAGCGCTGCCGGCGTCTGTAAACGGAATCTCCTGTTCTTCCAGCATTTCCTGATTTCCGGCGAGAATTTCTTTTCCGTTTGTGAAAGAGGAGACGCCGCGGCCCGGAAGCATGCGGAATCCGGATACTTTTCCGGGAGCGTGTCCGGTTTTTCTTTTATAGCTGTTTACAATGGCTTTTCCCAGAGGATGTTCGGACATCTGCTCTGCAGCGGCGGCCAGCGAGAAAAGCTCTTCTTCACTGCATCGGCCGGACAGAGATTTTACGGCGATCACTTCGGGTACGCCGCAGGTCAGTGTGCCGGTTTTGTCAAAGGCGATTTTCTGCACAGAGGCGAGACGCTCCAGTGCATCTCCCTCACGTACCAGGAATCCGTGTTTTGTGGCATTTCCGATAGCTGCCATGATGGCGGTGGGAGTAGCCAGGACAAGGGCGCAGGGACAGAATACAACCAGAATGGTAACGGCGCGGATGATCTCACCGGAAATCAGCCAGGTGAGAGCAGCCGCCGTCAGCGCGATCACCACGATCCAGGTAGCCCAGCAGTCCGCAAGGCTGACGATTTTTGCTTTTCCTGCGTCGGCTGACTGGACAAGCCGTATCATCCGCTGAATGGAGCTGTCCTCGCCGACTTTTGCAGCCCGCATTTCAAAAGCGCCGTACTGGTTGACCGTCCCGCTGGAGACTTTGTCTCCGGGAGATTTGTCTACCGGAAGAGATTCTCCGGTCATGACTGCCTGATTGACAGAGGTCCGGCCGGTGAGGATCACACCGTCTACGGGTACGCTTTCCCCGGGAAGTACGCGGAGAATATCACCGACTTTTACATTTTCGGCAGGAACGATGGTTTCAGTTCCGTTTTCCAGAATTCTTGCGGTCCGGGGAGTCAGGTGGACGAGTTTTTCGATTCCGGCTCTTGCCCGGGCAACTGTCAGATCTTCCAGAAGACCGCCGAGCTGCATGATAAAAGCGACTTCCCCTGCGGCAAAATCTTCACCGATACATACGGAAGCGATCAGTGCAAGAGAGACAAGGACATCCGCCTTGATGTCAAAGGCCGTCACCAGTCCGATGACAGCTTCCAGGATAATGGGAATGCCGCACAGAATGATTGCGATCCAGGCCGCGTCAAAAGGCAGGGGAAGCAGATCAAAGATGCTGATGATGAGAGATATTCCGGATATCACCAGCAGTGTGACGTCTTTTTTTACGCCGCCGAGTTCCAGCAGATGCTCCAGTCCGGCCATGAATTGGTTCATAAGAAAACCTCCTTCTTATACCTATGGGGGTATATCCATAATATACAATAGGGGGTATGGGTTTGTCAAGAGAATTGAACATTATACCGGAACAAAAGTATACAAAAAAGCACCGGGGTATTTCCCGATGCCTTTTGCCTGGTTATAAAATTTTAACCCATATTGGAGAACCGCTCCACTGCTTTTGTGAAGCTCTCGATGGTCTTGTCTGCGTCGCCGTGTTCAATGCCGTCCCGCACGCAGTGCTGGATATGTCCTTCCAGTACCACCTGTCCGCATTTGTGGAGTGCGGATTTGGCTGCGTTGATCTGGGACAGAACATCCTCGCAGGGAATGTCTTCGTCTACCATGCGGTCGATGGCCTGTACCTGTCCGATGATTTTTTTTAACCGCCGATGTAGATTATCGGCGTCCATGCACTGTCGCATTTCCTTCCACCTCCTGTACCGTTAGGGGTATATGTATATATTATCGGAGGTTCCTTCTGTTTTGTCAAGAGGAGGGTACGGATTGTTCTTTGTTCTAATGATTAGAAATTGTTTAAGTGACGTTTAAAAAATCCGTTCTTTTTTGTTAGATATCCGCATTACTCTATAATCAGCACAGCGAAAGAAAGACGGCTTTATGTATACAGAGGCAGATAAAAAAGAAAGAGGGAAATCTATGAAAAAGGTGGTAATTATTCCTGCATTGAATCCCGATGATAAACTTCGGGAAATCGTGGACAGAAATGAGGAAATGGAAAACACAGTAATACTTGTTGATGACGGCAGTGATGACAAACACACACAGCTATTTTGGGAATTGGGAGAAAGATGTATTGTGCTTCATCACAAAGAAAATATGGGAAAGGGAGAGGCTGTCAAGACTGCTCTCAGATATGTGAAAAGGGAACTGTGCCAGTGTGAAGCAATCGGTATTATGGACGCGGACGGGCAGCACCTTGTTGAAGATATGGAACAGCTTCTGCATAAGGCCAGGGAGCATCCCGGCGCGCTGATTCTGGGAAAAAGGCAGGTGGGAAGGGAAATGCCCTTGAGATCAAGACTGGGCAATGAGATTACCAGACAGATATTTCGTCTGATGACGGGAGTCTATATTTCCGATACACAGACAGGTATGAGGGCGTTCTCACCAAAGCTTCTTGATTTTATGACCGAGGTGGGCGGCAGCAGATACGAATATGAGATGAGTGTTCTCATGGCCTGTGCGGTAGTGTAAAAAACTTTGTGGCTTTGGTAAAAAATGGCTCCTTTTTGGTAAGAATTACAGATATGACAATTCTTATCGAAAAGGAGTTTATTTATGGCAGTAGCAAAAGACCAAATCCGACAGATTA
>DWYN01000054.1 GCA_019118645.1 Candidatus Blautia excrementipullorum
ATAGCATTGAGGTACACAATAACAGCGCCGCCGCATCTGGATACAAGATGCGGCGGCACTGTGCTTTTCTATTAGTAAGCGCATGACTGGCTGTGGCAGTCTGCTTCCGGCGCGGAAAAGTGCAGGAGCCGGATCCCGCTTCGGCCGGCGCTAAGAGGGTATCCGGCATTTTTCAGCCGGGTTAATAAGCCCGGCCAGTAAAGACGGCCACGGATCTGGGGCGCATGACGAAATTTCCGTCAATCCTTGCTTCCGCTCCTTCAGGATAACAGAAACGTCCTTCCCCGTCGCCGTAGGTATTCACACTGAGATGCCAGGAAATCCGTCCATGATGATTGGGAAGAGTGATCTCAACGTCCTCCCAGAAGGTGTTGATGGAAATGCAGACCAGATCATCACAGCCTTTTTCTTTGTCGTATCCGGCAAACACTACGGAAAATGTACGGGAATCCCTTGGCATAGCGCTGTCATCGCCGAAGACCCCATAAGTGTGCAGAGGCTTCATGCCGCATACTGCGTCTGAAAGCTTTTTGCGGATGACCCGGTGCTCATGGCGATAGGCAATCATAAATTTGAAAAATTCGAAAAGCTCTTTGTTTTTTTTCAGCAGAGTCCAGTCTATCCAGGAAACTTCATTATCCTGGCAATAGCTGTTGTTGTTCCCGAATTTCGTATTGCCGAATTCATCCCCGGACAAAAACATAGGCGTTCCGCGGCTGCACATCAGAACAGCGCAGGCGTTGCGGATCATACGGCGGCGCAGGGTGAGAACCTCAGGATCATCGGTGGGGCCTTCCGCGCCGCAGTTCCAGCTTCGGTTATCATTGGACCCGTCTGTATTGTCCCAGCCGTTGGCTTCATTATGTTTCGTATTGTAGGCATAAAGATCATAGAGCGTAAAACCGTCGTGACAGGTCAGAAAATTCACACAGGAATTATAGCCTGCATAACCGTTTTCGTCTTCATCATGATAATCCCCGTACATATCTCCGGAACCGAGAATGCTCCATGCAGCGTCGAGAGACAGCCAGGAATCGCCCTTGAGAAAGCCTCTGAGCGCGTCTCTGTAGCGCCCGTTCCATTCTGCCCACCGTCCGCTGGCTGGAAAGCTGCCTACCTGATACATGCCGCCGGCATCCCAGGCTTCCGCGATCAGCTTTACGTTTCGAAGAAGAGGATCCGCTGCCAAAGTACGGAGAAGAGGAGGATTGTTCATGGGAGAACCGTCCTCATTGCGTCCAAGTATACTTGCCAGATCAAACCGGAAGCCGTCTACCCGGTAGTTGACAGTCCAATAACGGAGACATTCCAGAATCAGCTGCTGGACAACGGGATGATTACAGTTCAGGGTATTTCCGCAGCCGCTGAAATTATAATAGTCGCCGTCGGGGGTGAGCATGTAATAAATATTGTTGTCAAAACCTTTGAAGCAGAAAGTGGAGCCCTTTTCGTTGCCTTCGGCCGTATGATTGAATACTACGTCAAGAATGACTTCAATCCCATTGTCGTGGAGGGCTTTGATGAGTGTTTTCAGCTCCGTACCTTCGTGGTTATATTCGTTGGCTGCTGTGTAGCTGCTGTTGGGAGCAAAAAAGCATACTGTATTATATCCCCAGTATTCCAGGAGACGTTTTCCATTGACATCGCGGGAATTCATTGTCTCGTCAAATTCAAAAATCGGCATCAGTTCCACTGCGTTGATTCCCAGTTCTTTAAGATAGGGGATTTTTTCCATAAGTCCTGCAAAGGTTCCTTTGTGCTCGACTCCGGAGGAAGGGTGATAGGTAAATCCCCGGACATGCAGCTCATAAATAATAAGGTCGCATAGTTCTCTGTTGGACTGAGGCATGTCGCCCCAGTCGAAAGTATCTTCCACTACTCTGGCGTGATAGGTGTGTTCCCAGTGGGTGCCCCAGACTCTCTGCCCGGCTACAGCCCGGGCATATGGATCCAGAAGGATCTTGGTGCGGTCAAAAAGGAGCCCTTTTTCGGGACAGTAGGGACCGTCTACCCGGTAGGCATACTCAAAATCCTCAATATTCAGGCCGTATACGATCATGGAATAAACATCCCCGATTTTATACGCTTCGGGAAACGGAATCACCGCAAAGGGTTCCTCCTGTGCCGGATGGAACAGAAGAAGTTCGCAGGAGGTCCCGCCGCAGGTGTGGATGGTGAAATTCACTCCATTCTGCAGAGCAGTGGCTCCGTTCAGGTCAAACATGCCGGGGCTTACAGGATACCCGGAAATTTCTGCTGTTGGATAGACAGCCAGCGGATACTCGGATATAAATTTCTGATGATAAGATTTCATATGGGTCAATCTCCATTTCTGTGTATAGTCATATAAAGCTGTCCGTATCTATAATGTAAGAGGAAAAAATTTTTCCATATTCGACATTATTCTACTATTGTAACACGATTTGCTGATTTGGGACAGGATAACCGGGGGAATTTCAGAAAAAAGAAAGGCGCGGCGGTTGTATTTCGGTTACAGACAGTAGTATAATAGAAAAAAGTGCGGAAAAGGAGCGGTGGCTCATGCGGATTGAATGGCTGCATATCAGGAATTTCCGGTTTATCCGTGATCTGGAGATCCGTAATATAGAAAATGCGCTGATCCTGGTAGGAAAAAACAATGTGGGCAAGACGGCTGTCCTGAATGCGGTCTGCGCCGCAGGAGGGCAGTATAAGATTCAGCCTTCTGATTTTAATGAGAAAAAACAGAATGTGGAGATCGATATTTCTCTCAGAATTACAGAAGAAGATTTGAAACTTCTCCACAGGCTGAGAAAAGTCAGTCCGTATAAGAGACCGGAAATCTGGATGAGAGAGTTCAGAAAAAAACTTCCTTCCTATCAGGACGGAGTGCTGAATTTTTCTTTTTCTGCCAATTATCAGGGACGCGTCCGGCTGAATGACGGATATCACAAAAACAATCCATTAATATGGGAAGTTTTCCCGAAAATCTATTATGTGGACAGCCAGAGAGATCTTGAGGGGATTCAGGATACTTTGCTGTCTTTTATGGAAGATGACCTGCTGAATCAGATGCGGTCGGACTGCTGTATTTTTGAACGAACTAAGAAATGCAATCACTGCTTTTCCTGTATTGGGCTGATCACTCAGAAAATGCCGGCTGAACTGAATGCTTTTGAGACTCAGAAACTTTTGGAATATAAGCTTTATCAACTGAATCTGGATGATTTTTCAAAAAGAGTCAACGAAAATTTTCATAAAAACGGAGGGACGCCGGGGATTATCCGGTACGAAGTAACCTGCAACACGGACCGCATTTTCCAGGTAAATGCAAGCTTTACACCCAGGGGACCTCAGGAGACCGAGATTGTCTCTTCGCTGGGAAAAGGAATGCGCAGCATTTATCTTCTTTCTCTTTTGGAAGCTTATATGCAGGATGAGGAGAGAATACCGGGATTGATTCTGATGGAAGATCCGGAAATTTTTCTTCACCCAAGCCTTCAGAAAAAATCCAGTGAAATCCTGTACAGACTTTCAACAAAGAGTCAGGTGATTTTTACCACACACTCTCCAAATCTTCTGTTTCAGTTTCATTCCAGACAAATCCGCCAGATGGTACTGGATCAGGAGGGGTATTCAGTAGCACGGGAAAATACGAACCTTTCCGTAATCCTGGATGATCTGGGATTCTCTGCCTCAGATCTTCTGAATGTAAGCTTTGTATTTATAGTAGAAGGAAAACAGGATAAGAGCAGGCTGCCTCTTCTCCTGGAGAAATACTATTCTGAGATATATGACCAGGAGGGAAACTTATCCAGGATTTCGATTATTTCCACAAATAGCTGTACAAATATTAAAACCTACGCCAATCTGAAATATATGAATCAGACATATCTGAAGGAAAATTTTCTGATGATAAGGGACGGCGACGGAAAGGATTCGAAGGAACTGGTGTCTTCTCTCTGCAGATATTACGAAAAACGCAGTCAGGAGGATGCAGACCGGCTGCCCAGAGTCACTCCGGATAATGTTCTGATATTAAAATATTATTCTTTTGAAAACTATTTTTTGGATCCGGCTGTTATGACAAGAATCGGCGTAGTTGACAGTGAGGGAGAATTCTACAGGATACTTTTCGAAAAATGGGAGGAGTATCTGCACCGGCTGAAAAGCGGTCAGCATCTGACAGAAGTTCTGGGACATTCTCTTTGCAGTGTGGAAGATGTCAGAGAGCATATGGAAGAGATACGGATGTACCTGCGGGGGCATAATCTGTACGATATATTCTATGGACGTTTCCGCAAAAATGAAGAAGAAATTCTCAGAGCATATATCCAGGCGGCGCCAAGAGAGACCTTTCAGGATATTTTGGATGCGGTGGATCGGTTTGTATATTTTGAGAACCGCAGAAAGCAGGACAGTGAGGCGGTACGGGAGGGAAAACAGTAAGGTAAAATTTCCCCAAATATTTTGTAAAAAAAGTGTTGACATTTGATGAGGGCTATAATATAATATGACTTGCGTCAAACGAGCAAAGAAAAATTTCATACCGTTACGGGGTGTGGCTCAGCTTGGCTAGAGCGCCTGGTTTGGGACCAGGAGGCCGCAGGTTCGAATCCTGTCACCCCGATGCTGTAAACAACTTTTACCGTTTCAGCGACCATGCGGGTGTAGTTCAATGGTAGAACACCAGCCTTCCAAGCTGGATACGTGGGTTCGATTCCCATCACCCGCTTCTCCGAAGAGGAGAAATGTGTCTGTAGCTCAGCTGGATAGAGCAACGGCCTTCTAAGCCGTGGGTCGGGGGTTCGAATCCCTTCAGGCACGCTGTGGTGGGTATAGCGCAGTTGGTTAGCGCGCCAGATTGTGGCTCTGGAGGCCC
>DWYN01000055.1 GCA_019118645.1 Candidatus Blautia excrementipullorum
TGAACCGCCAGCAGACGGCTGCCGATGGCCGTGATCCATTTTACCTTATGCCAGTTTTTTGTCTGCTGTTTCAGCTTTTGATCTGTCTGATCGGTCAGTCCCCACACCCGGACGGTTCCGTCTGTTTTCAGGACAGCATAAAAGAAGGAAGATCCCGCGATGGCGAGATTGTTTTTTGTTCTGTTCCATTCCTCCGCTAGCTTTTTTCTTGCAGGAGAACTTACCTTTATTTCCCCCTCCCCATTCACTGCCATGACAGAAAAAGGTTCTTCCAGACAGACGATCCTCTGCGATGCTGCATGGGCGTAATATTCTACGGGATTTTTCTTCATAAGACTTCCTCCATTTCTGTAAAGGTGCAACAAAATGTTTTGATGTAGTCAAATGTCGAAATTCTATTTCACGTCAATTGTGCAAATTTTTTATTTGCACATCTTAAAATAATTATGTATAATCAAAGAAAGGAACTACATTCCTTGCGGCATTTGACAGAAAGGAGTCTATATGCCACAAAAAGATATACTCGCGGCAGCTTATCTGAAAGATAAAAGCCGTCTGGCTGATTTACTTAATGCCTGTGTTTTTGGCGGAGAGCAATTTATCCGTCCGGAAGACATTCGTGAAGCAGACTGTACTGAATATCCTTTCGAGAGAAGTGGAAAATCCCATAAAACCCAAAAGGGGTACCGCGATCTCATTCAGATCGTAGCATGTGGTATCCAATTTTTTATTCTTGGTGTTGAGAATCAAAGCTATGTGGATTATATCATGCCGATCCGTGTGATGAAATATGACGTGAGCC
The DNA here is from genome assembly GCA_019118645.1 of Candidatus Blautia excrementipullorum. Taxonomy (GTDB): domain Bacteria; phylum Bacillota; class Clostridia; order Lachnospirales; family Lachnospiraceae; genus Blautia_A; species Blautia_A excrementipullorum. The sequence continues at coordinate 803 of DWYN01000055.1, forward strand.
GTTATATGCAGCAAATTGTATCCATAAAACAGGAACATGCGAAAAAGAAAGATTTGTCAGATGACGAATTTTTGTCAGGGCTTTCTAAAAACGATCGCCTGCATCCTGTCATCACACTCGTATTGTATTACGGAAAACACTGGGATGGTCCGAGAAGTCTGAAAATGATGTTAAATCCGGAGGGAATCCCGCCGGAGCTGTGGGAAATCGTTCCGGATTATCGCATTAACATCATCGAGGCAGGAAACTGTCCGATGGCTGTCCACTTTCAGACGGATCTGAAGCTGGTATTCGGCTTTTTGCATCATATGGATGATCGGGACGGCCTGCTGCAGTTTATACAGACAGAACAGGCTGGTTTTACACAACTGCCGGCAGATGCATACGAGCTGATTTCCTCCCTCTCCAATACAAAAGAACTGACACGATTAAACGAAAAAAGAAATGAAAAAAGAAAGGGGAACGTAAACATGTGTAAAGCAATTGACGATCTGATCAGAGATTCCAAAGAAAAAGGAAAAGAGGAACTCCTGAAAAAGCTGATCCGTAAAAATCTGTCCAGAAACCTTAATCCTGAATCCATCGCGGATTTACTGGATGTGGATTTGACAACTGTTCAAAGATTCAAGACGGAACTGGAAAAGGAGCACGTGCTGGCATAAAGCTGCCGCCAGTTACCGGGGTGCAGCAGATACTGCACCCCATAGCACAAGAATATAACGTTATGCGTTTGCTATGAACAAAATAAATCAACGGTACACCGGACTTTTATGTTCAAGTTCATTATTATTATAAAATATTCCGGTTACCGCGTTTGCTTCGGTATAAGAATACCGCAGCAAAAGTTCCGGCATATTGTTGTCATTTACACGAACAAAAATGCAATACACACCGGAAAAATCCACATTTTCAAAATACCATGTCCAACCTCTTTCATCTACAAGATAAACATCCTGATTTGTACTGAGATCTATATCCATTTTGAGATTATCATAGGGGTTTAAAAGACCGTCTTTTAATGAATCCGCCACGATATTATTTCCCATATCATCCGTTTCCGTTTCATATAAGTACAACTCTTTAAAATTATTGTTTGTGGCATTACAAAAAGGAATGTTAACGTTCGGAGCGCCCCCGTACACTTCCTGATAACTTGTTTTTATTCCCTCTGCGGAAATTTCTTCACCGGCTCTGTTTTGTATCGTCAGGACAGGAATGGTTCCCTCTTCAGATACTTTGAGAGAATCCCCCATTTGCAGTACAAGACTGTCAAACAACATCACTTCTCCATTTTCTGTTATCATTGCTATTTCGTATTGTTCTGCGTTGGAAACGGATGTTTCTATTTCCTGTGTATATCCATCCAGTAAAATTGTTTCGCGTCCCAGCACTTCCCTTCCAGGTCCTTCCGGTATCCTTGGATAAACGGCAATAGAATAAATCACATCATCCGTCTCATTTGAAATTGAGGTTAAGGTGAGCTTAGAAGATTCTTCCTCTTCCGAATCAGCAGCCGCTTTCTGTGTCGGAACTGCTGATTCGGAAGGCATCGGTGTATCTGTGGAATCTGCAGCGGAATCATCGGATTGTTTTTCCGCCGCATCTGCCGTTTCTTCTCCATGACCCGGATCGTCATCCTGTCTGTGATTCATTGTATCCAGGATAAAAATGCATATCAGAAAAATCACAAAGGCTCCGGCCAGGATACCGGCAACCTTCAGAAATCTGCGGCCTTTTTTTATTGGTACAGGATCGGGTTCTGGTGGATCCGGTTCCGGCGGTACAGGTTCCGGTGGATCCGGTTCCAGTATATCCGGTTCCGGTAGGTCCGGTTCATCCAGCCACTTCCCGAAAACAGCCAGATCCGCTCCGCAGGGACATCTTCCCTCTGCGCGGCTGTGAATTCTGCCGCATACCATACATTGAAACATTCTTTTGTTTTCTCTGCTGTCCATTCTTCTCACCTCTATGTCGTTTCGTCATCTTGATCCTGATAAAATACACCAGATATAATCTCTACCTCTTCCCCAGATCGTATAAGAAGTAATTCAGGATTCCCTTCTTCGTCCAGATCGTTATCAAGACAGAATACCCTGGAAAGATTCACATTCTCATACAGCCAGCCGTTTCCTTCTGAATCAATCAGATAAATGTCTTTTGTCTTCGTGGAATCTGTGTTAAATTTTAAAACGTCATAGGGACTCCATTTTCCATCTTTCAGCTTGAGTTCTGCCAGATTATCCCCTATTGTCTTAGCGTCCGATTCGTAGATATAGATTTCGGTAAACTCGTAATTACTGCCGTTCAGAAAAGAAATCAGACGAAGTCTTGTATATTCAAATGCCTCTGTATAAGACCGCTTTTCTCCATACACTGTGCTTTGCCTGCCATCGCGCATAATGTCAATAGAGCCTCCGTTTACCGTCTCGCTGATTGTGATATGATCGTTGTGAACAAGAAAGACATCAAAAAATTCCAAAATGTTTCCATCTTCCATCACCACGATTATGTAACAGTTCTTCTCTTCTCTGAACGGAATGCTGGCCGTTATTTCTTCTCCGCTTACCTGAACGAGATCCGCGCCTTGCAGATCGCTTCCCTTATCTGCGGAATCGGGAAACAGAAAAACATTAAAAAATATTTTTTCTGTGCCGTTGGAAATGGTGATGATCCCTTTTTCATCGGTAGCCTCTGTTGGCGTCGCGCTCGCAGTCGGATCCGGAGTTTCCGTGGGGGTTGGTTCAGTATCTCCTCCGTCATCTTCCGCTGTCTGTTCTGCCGTTTTCTCTGCCGGTTCTGATGAGCCTTTCTCTGAGATATCCAGCACTGCCCTGGCGAAGGCAGATATTAACACAAGCAAGAAAACTCCTGCCAGGACACAAACAATTTTTACAAAAATACCGATCCGTGGTTTCGGCTTCGGTGGGGGCAAAACAGGTTCCGGTTTTGGCACTGTCGGATCCGGTTTCGGCGGTACAGGATCCGGCCCCGGCGTCGTAGGATCTGGTTTTGGCGGTATTGGATCCGGTTGAATGGTCTCTTCCGGATCATCCATCCACTTCCCGAAAATAGCCAGATCTGCTCCGCAGGGACATTTTCCCTCTGCGCGGCTGTGGATTCTGCCGCATACCGTACACTGAAATACTTTTTTCTTCTCTCCCATATGATTTCTCCTTTTTTGGTTCAGTTTTCTATATAGAATGCGCCCTGGGGGATCCCTTCGCCATAATACTGTTCATCTCCCAGGTTTTGACAGTAATCTTTGATGTATTTTTCAATCTGTGCCGGGGAAGCGTCCGGGACATACATGGTCAGCATGACGGCAAGGGCAGAGATATGGGGCGCTGCCATGGAGGTGCCGTCCATGCTCTCCAGCCCTTCCGGCCGGATGCTGTAGCTGGTGATATTCACACCGGGCGCACAGACGTCCACGGAATCCCCGTAATTGGAAAAGGATGCGATGGTATGGTTTTGATCCACCGCGCCCACCACGATACACTCTTTCATGGCGGCGGGCATGATTCCTGCCGTATCCTGTGGGATTCCGGCATCATCTCCGTTCCCGGCGCTGACCACCACCGTGATGCCGCTGCTGATGGCTTCCCGGATCAGCGCCTGTTTCAGGCTGTCTTCCTGCGTAATCGGTCCGCCCAGACTCATGTTGATCACATCGGGAGCCTGTCCGATGGCGTATTCCAATCCGGTGCAGATATTTAAAGTACTGGTGTACGGGTTGTTTCCAAAAATTCCCACCGGCAGGATTTTCACATCCAGCCCCTGGGTACAGTCCAGGATCGTTCCGCTCACATGGGTACCATGTCCGACCAGGTCATTGCGTCCGTCTCCTCCCATCACCACATCCGTGCCGGAAAGGATGCGGTCACGGATGCCCTCCACCGGCAGCACGCCCGTATCCAGTACAGCCACGACGGCAGACTGCTGCAGCGCATGGGTGGAAAGATAATCTGCCAGCAGATCCATTCCCATATCCTCACAGCCCCAGGTATGGTAGGAAAAACCGGAAGAAGACTGCGACATCGATCCTGCGCCGCTTCCTGCCGTATCGCTGGAAATGTTATATTCATCCATCTCCACAAAAGAAACGTGTTCCATTTCGTTTAGAGATTCCATACACTGTCTTGTCTCCTCCTCAGAGGCAAACTGGATCACGACCATCCGGTTCTCCCGGGCAATCACCCGGTCTGCCAGAAATGTTGTCAGATCCAGTTCTTCACCGTCAAAGTGAAGGATCAGCCGGTTGGTGCTGCGTTCTCCTGCAATAACCAGTTCATCATCGTATTCTTCTGTCAATTTTCGGATACTCTCATTGAATTCCTCCAGTGTGTCTGTCTCTTCCAGTTCGGTATTCTCGCCCACCAGAACGTTTCCCCGGCTGTCTGTCTCTTCACGGATAGAATCTTCTGAATTCTCTTTTTTTGCTGAAGGCTTCTCTGTCAGGGGTGGGAACATGAAGAAAAGAGCCAGCAAAATTACCAGAAGGATGACAGCAGCGCCGGCGATCCACAGGACTTTTCTGCGCCGTAATCTTCGCAGCGCTTTTTTAGCTTCTTTATCTCCTGCTCCGTTTTTTTCTTCTTTCCTGGAAAAAATCCATTCCCTTTCTTTCCGGTCATACATAAGGCGTTGCCTCCTCGTCATATGTGGTATAGGCACAGAAAATCAATACGCAGAACAACACAGCGGACAGGACTGGGGTTTCCAGACCAATCTGTCCAAACAGGGTAACCAGCACGGAAAGCAAAAGACCGGCTGTCAGATTTCCCAGGATTTGTTCCGGCTGCAGGCTGCGATAGTAGATTGCTCCTACCAGCACTGCATAAAGCGCAAAGACCAGGGTGCGGAT
>DWYN01000056.1 GCA_019118645.1 Candidatus Blautia excrementipullorum
TCGGTTCCGGCGGGGCTTATAAAAGTGCCTCTATTCTCGGTACTGCCATTCCAGAACTCTCAAAAAAACGGCAGATTGGTACTTGGAGAGGACATATCTATCTTTTCAATGCAGTTTGCGGAAACTCAAGTCCACGTTCTTTTTCTTTAAAAACTAGAAAAGATCCGGCGGTATGTACCGGATCTTTTCTGGTTTATTTTGAAAGGCGGAACACTGTATGAATCCTGCAGAAACATCAGTTTTCCGCAGCAGCGCGTGTCAGAACAGGATCTGCAGCGGCATACGTGCGGAATCCGGATCTTCAATGCCGAATTTTTCCTTGTTCAGCTTATCAATGGCGTTGGTCAGAGACTGATATACGCCCGGATATACGGAGCCCGGGCCGCCCTGTGCGATGCAGGGGATAAAGTGCTTCATTCCGTATGTCTCACATACTCTGCGCACTTCTGCTTCGCATTTCTCGTCCGTCCAGTCTTCTTTGTCAACATCTCCGTTTTCAATGCAGCCCATGAAGCTGATCTTATCGCCGTATTTCTTCAAAAGCTCGTCCACATGGTTTGTCTCCATGCAGCCCTGATATACATCAATGCCCATCTCGATCATATAGGGAACAAGTGTTGCCGCATAGCTGTCAGAATGGTGAACGATATATTCTACTCCGTGGCTCTTATAATAGCCGTAGATTTCCTTATAAGGCTCCAGAAGAAATTCTTCAAACATTCCCGGACTCATAAAGGTGCTGTCATGGCTTCCCCAGTCATCGTGATGGAAAAGCATATCCGGATGAAGGTTGCTGCAGATTCCCTCCGCAAGCTTCAGTTCCCATTCTGTCAGATATTTGATCATGTCATGCATCTCATCTTCATACTCAATATAATAGGTGAGCGCATTTACGATCTCGCAGAGATAATGGGTCTGCTCAAAAATACCCGGCGCAACAAAGGCAGCTTTAAACGCCTTGTCCGTATCCACCGCGTCATACATTGCTCTGCACTGATCCCACTGTTCCTGTGAAAAATCAAGTGACGGAGCATGTACATAGTCTTTCCAATGCTCAATATCCTGTACTACGATCTTGTCAGGCGTATGTACCGGAAACGCTCCGGGAGTCCCCTTGGGAAAACTCTGGGTAACGCCCCAGGCATTCTTCACATTTTCCTGTCCCTCTTTCAGAAGAGGACTTGCAAACATAAAGGGATGGAAAAGAAGCTGGATCGCTTCATACTGATTAACAAATCTGTCAGGGTTTCCGCCCTTCATACATTCGATCATATTCTGTTTTGCTGTTAACATGTAAAAACCCTCCTTTTACTCCGCCTTTTATGCAACAAGCTCTTTCGCTCTCTGTGCGCAGGATGCTGCATCTTCTGTATACGCGTCCGCTCCGATCTCATCTGCAAATTCCTGGCTGATAGGAGCTCCGCCTACCATAACCTTGATATTTCCCCGGAAGGAAGAGCCGTTCAACAGCGCTACGGTCTCTTTCATCGCGTTCATGGTGGTTGTCAGAAGCGCGGAACAGCAGATCAGCTTCGTATCCGGGTTCGCCTCATAAGCCTCCACAAATTTTTCCTTCGGCACGTCCACGCCCAGATCGATCACTTCAAATCCGGAGGACTCCAGCATCATGGCAACCAGATTCTTTCCGATATCGTGAAGGTCGCCGGATACTGTCCCGATGATCACCTTTCCGGCTGCTCCTGCCACGCCGGATGCCAGGTGGGGCTTCAGCACTTCTACTCCGTTCTTCATTGCCTTTGCCGCTACCAGCATCTCCGGAACAAAGATTTCTCCGTTTTTGAACTTGGCTCCTACCTCGTCCATTGCCGCGATCATTCCTTTGTTCAGGATATCAGTGGGATCGCAGCCTGCCTCCAGCGCTTCCGTTACTGCCGCTGCCACCTTTTTTGCTTTCCCCTTTGCCACCAGATCATAAACTTCCTGAATTCCTGCCATTTTTGTCTACCTCCTCTTTATTTGTTCAGATTATTGTTCTCTTATTTCTTTGGTCCGAAAAATCCTTCCCTGTATGCGCTGATATATTCCATACAGTATTCGTCCTCGCCCAGAAGCGCTTCTGTGGCGTAGATCACTCCCATCATATCCCGGTTGGTGGGATCAAGGATCGCGCTGTCCAGTCCAGCGTTCATGGCCAGGACGGTGAATCCCAGGTTGATCATCTTGCGGACCGGAAGGTTGAAGGAAATATTGCTCACCGCCGCCGTGATATGGATGTTCGGATAACGCTTGCGGACAGTGCTGATCACTTCCACATTCATGGCGATCCCGTCTTCTGAAGTGCAGAGCATCTCTACCAGGGGATCAATGTGCATCCTGGATGGGCTGATGCCGTACCGCTGCGCTTTTTCCATTACTTTGTCGAATACCTTCAGGCGGTCCTCCGCACTTTTTGGGATCCCTGTATCGTCTGACAGAAGACAGATCACTTCCCACTTTGTATCCGCGATCAGCGGGAAGATCACATCCATCTTGTCCCCTTCTCCGGATACGGAATTTACCAGTCCCGGTTTCTTGCAGTAGGGGATCACTTCCGCAAGCACTCTGGCGCTGGGGCTGTCTACGGAGATCGGAAGGTCTGTCACCTCCTGGATGCAGTCGATCATCCATTTCAGGGTTTCCACTTCCACCTCTTCCGGAACGGAAGCGCAGCAGTCGATGTAGGTTGCCCCTGCCTCCGCCTGGATTTTTGCACGGTTTTTAATAAATTCCGCATCCCGGGCGGCGATGGCTTCCGCTACTGCCGGGATCGACCCATTTATTTTTTCACCGATAATGATCATCTTGTTTCCTCCTTTATTCTACAAATTAAAGGAAAGCCGTACTTTCGCTATAAACCTATTGTATCACAGGGAAATTCGTTTTTCCATTTACAAAAGTATGTGATTTTGCTCCCTTTATTTCCTACAATTTGTAGGAAGAGAATTATTGCAGTTTTCTGAAGGGAATGGTAAAATAAAATCACTGTTTTTTATGAAAGGAGACTTTTATGCTGCTGAGTCCGAAATTGATCTTATGGCATTTAAAAAAGGAGTATTCCGTACAGGCTTCCCGGCAGTTTGCCAGTGATCCCTGTCTGAAATACGCCGTCTGTCACAACACTGCCGGAGAAACTTTTTCCGGCGGAGTTCTTTATATTGCCTCGGATATTCCCGCCGATTTTCTGAAGAATCCTCTGCGGAGCATGGCGGTGCTTACCTCGCCCCGGGATCCTGATATTCTGGAACAGTATCCGAACATCTGTCTGATCCCCGGCGCCGATCCTTTGGATCTTCTGGAGTTTGCGGGACGGATCTTTCAAAAGTACGAAGAATGGAATCAGGCGCTGTTTGAATCCCGGATGATGAACGGATCCATACAGAGCCTTCTGGACATGACCGGAACGATCATATCCAATCCCATGGTCCTGATCGGCATGGATTTCACCATCGTCGCCTCCAGAGGCACTTCCTTCGGAGATCTTCCCTCTTCTGTACTGGGCTCTACAGAGGAAACCGCCGATCTGATCCTTTCCCTGAAACAGGATCCAAATTACGAGGCCGCCTTTCACAGGATAGGATATTTTTACTATTCCGGCAACGGCATTGCCGCGCCAAGTCTCTGCGTAAATATCCGCCGTTTTGACCGGACGCTTTACAGGCTTTTGATCACTCAGGGAGAAGTTCCCCTGGACGATACCTTCGGTTTTCTTTTGGAATATCTGGCCCGTATTATCAACCATGCCCTGTCCACCAATATTGTGGACAGCCACGATACCCGCCATCAGCTTCATCAGATCTTCCACACGATCCTGACGGATTCCAGCGCGGATTATGTGGAAGTCAGCAGACGGCTGACGGACTACGGATGGATGTCCTCCCATTACTATCTCTGTATTTTTTTAAAGACCGAACTGTTAGATTATAAAAACCTGACCCACCGGTCCATTATCAGCTATATAGAAAATATCATCCCCGCTTCCTGCGCCCTGGAACATAAGGGAAATATTGTCATATACATCGATCTGGATCTTTGCCAGTTTTCTGAAGCTGAAATTGAACAGAAGCTTGCCAGCTTCATCCGGGACAGCTTTCTCAATGCAGGATACAGCCGCCGGATGCTGGGGCATTTTAATTTTCACCGCCAATATATACAAGCATCTCTTTCTCTCCAGGTGGGAAGCCGTAAATTCCCCCACAGATGGATCCACCGCTTTAACGATATTGCCCTGACCTATCTTCTGGAACAGACCACAAAAAAGCTTCCCGCATACATGGTATGTCACGAGAAGCTTCTGAATTTGAAATATGAATCGGAAAACAGCCAGTCCCAGCTCTACCAGACTCTCCGCTGCTATCTGGAAAACCACCAGAACGCCACCAGGACAGCCCAGCAGCTTTTTATCCACCGCAGCACTCTGCTGTACCGTCTGGAACGGATCGGCCATTTTCTGCAGTCGGATCTGTCCGACCCGGACGAGCTGCTTTATCTTCTGCTCTCTTTCCGCCTCATCGACATGGAAGAGCAGAAATGATCCTAAAAGACAAGCAATGCCCGGATTCTCTGAAAAACAGATAAGGCCGGGCATCATCGTTATATATTATTTCAGGAGATAACAGGACGTATAGGCAATTTTCTGCGGACCGTAATAATATTTCATCTCATTGCGGCTGCAGAGATCACTGACTACGATTCCGTAAGCTTCCAGAGAAGAAATCTTTTTTTCCGGAAAACGGCAGTCTCCCTCCGGTCCGGCGCATTTTTTGCAGATTGTACAGCAGCCGCTTCCCAGAGGAAGAAGCTTTGGATATTCCCGGCGGAGCTTTTCCGCCAATTCGGCGAACTGCTTCTTGTGCCTTTGCTCAACTTCCACCATTCCTTCAAAATCCATGCTGTCCTCTACGTCCTCCACCGTCTGGACCACAATGCCCCGGCTGTATTTCTCTACCTGCTTTCTGCATTCCTCCAAAGTCCCGCAGGAAGGAGGACAGGACAGATTTTTTCCGTACATGCCGCAGGTGTTGGCTCCGCACATATCTCTTACTTCCTGACGCAGCTCCAAAGTGGAGCAGTCAAGGTTTGTTACATAACTGAATCCCGTATCCAGGGCAAGCTTTCTGATCTCCTCAAATCCCATAACAATCCTCCTGTGCATAGCTCATCTCGTCTACATAAACATCCATAAAGTCAGGTTCCGAAGCCAGTTCCAGAAATCCGGCCTTTTCCGCCATTTTTTCTCCGCGGCGGAATTCTTCCTCCGAAAGAACCGCCAGACGCGCCCCTGCGCCTGCCGCGTTCCCTACGGGAATGATCTTCTCTCTTAAAGCTTCCGGCAGAAGCCCGATCCCGCAGGCGCTTTCCGGATCCAGATAATTTCCGAAGGCTCCTGCAAGAAGCAGTGTCTGTATGTCTTCTATACGGCAGCCCCTTTTTCTGCAGAGAAGCTGTACCCCTGCCGCGATAGCCGCCTTCGCAAGCTGAAGTTCCCTTACATCCTTCTGGCAGAGAAATACTTTATCGGAAAAATGCCACGGTTCCTTCATATACCCGTCCTCCCGTATCCATCCTGTCTTAAGGAGACAGTACACCGCGTCCAGAAGGCCGGAGCCGCAGATACCCGCCGGCGTTTTCTCTCCGATCACATGGAACTTTACTTTCCCGTCCTGCAGGTATACATGATCCACCGCTCCGTCGCTTCCTCTCATGCCGCAGGTGATCTTCGCCCCCTCGAAGGCCGGCCCTGCAGCAGTAGAACACACCGTATAGCCCCGGCGGTCCCCCAGTACCATTTCCCCGTTGGTTCCGATATCCACCATCAGAGTAAGCTCTTCTCTTTTGTCAAATTCTGCAGCCAGCATACAGGCCGTTGTATCTGCTCCAACAAAACCTCCGATATTTGGAAGCCATATGAGCCTTGCTTCCTCCCACACATGGATACCGCAGTGGGAAGCCTTTTTTTCCACAGCCTCTTTTACCTTCGGCACATAGGGAGCTTTTACCAGAGTATCTACCGGAAGTTCCAGAAAAAGATGGTGCATACAGGTGTTTCCGGCTATGACAATTTTTACGATCTCCTCTTTCTTCCGCCCTGCGGATACGGCCGCCTCCCCAAGAAGCGTGTCTATGGCTTCACGGATACAGCCGCTTAATGCTTTTGCGCCGTGTTCCAGCACATAGCTGCAGCGCATCACTACGTCGGCCCCATACTGTCTCTGAGGATTCAGAACGCTTCTGGTACTTAAAAGCTCTCCGTTTTTTCCATCCATAAGGTAGGCCACCACTGTAGTGGAGCCCAGATCCACCGCGGCAAGGAGAGGATGCTCCACCTCCGGCGGAAGGCTTCCCGGCCGACAGGGGACTTTCCTGAAAAGCCCTTCATTTAATATCTGCGCTTTCTTTTTCTCTCCTGGAAGAGGGCTCACTGTACAGTCCTTTTCCACCTTTGTCTGACAGGCCAGAACCTCCTTTCCATCCAGCAGCACCCGGCATTTTCCGCATTTTCCCTGCCCGCCGCAGGGAGCGTCCGGCACCAGGCCCGCCGCTATTTCCGCCTGAAGGAGTGTTGTTCCTTCCTCCACGAAAACTGACAGATTCTTTTCTGTAAAATGTACAGTATATGTATGTTCGTCTTTCATATATTTTTCACCATCCTTATCACTTGCATGCTTCGCCTCCGGAACAGGTTTCTGCCGTATCCCGGGCCTTTATGTCCTTCAGGAAGGCTTTGGCCAGCCCTTTAAATTCTGTTTCCACCTGTCTCCAGGGCTTCTCTTCTATATCCGGACATGAGTACAGTTCTCTGCAGGTTATTTCCGTTTTTCCCTTTATCAGTTCCTTCAGTTCGTACAGGAGTATATCGTCGTCGATCTGTTTCCACTTCCGGTTTTCCTCTTCGCTTAAATCCGCCAGTCCAAACCGCTTCCAGATCTGCCCCATTATCTTTCCCTCTATCTCCAGATAGTTGGACAGATGTATTTTCACCGGACGTATGATATCTGAAATATATGCTTCGCTGGCATCGTGGAGAAGACAGGCGAGCTGCATCCTTTCTGACCATCCCCTGGCTCTTGCCTCTTCTGCGCAGTTTATCGAATGCTGCCCTACAGAATAGAAATGCTTCAGATGTCCTCCGCCGCGGCACAGCAGGCTCAGTGCGTGAGCGATATCCTCCAGAAAAACATTATCCGGCGTCATTTCCAGCGGATCAAATTTTTTTCCTGAATAAGTGTTCATTGTACCCATATGCCATTCCTCCTGATTAAAAATTATCACAAATCCATGGATAAGAAAAGATAAAATTTCTGCATATTCCGGATGGATATTTTCTTTTCAGTGTGCTATGATTACCAAAACATAGCGTTAAGGTACAAATAAAAAAATATAAGGAAACGAGGCGTACATATGATACAGGATATCGCACCACATATTTACCATAATGAATATCATCCGTCAGCGCCGGCGGAGGACAGTTATCTTCTGTGTTATCAGGAGGGAAAAATCCTTCTCCGGCAGAAAGAGCCGGAAGGAGAGATCAGTTTTCCCCGTTTCCAGGAACTGAAAGAAAAAGAGGAACACGCCGGAGAACTGGTTTATCTTTTTACCATTGATAAAGACCGTTTTTATCTGCTTGGAAGCGCAGAGGAAAATGATTTCCCCGGCTGCTCCTTTCAGGAGATCCGTTCTCTCAGGCTTGTGCATCCCCAATATCTTGCTTTCGCGGGAATTACCGGATATCAGCTTTACCGCTGGTATCAAAGCCGCCGGTACTGCGGCTGCTGCGGCGCTCCTATGGAGCACAGCAAAACGGAAAGACAGATGTACTGCCCTTCCTGCGGCCATTACGAATACCCGGTTCTGTCTCCCGCTGTGATCATCGGGATCACCAATGGAGATAAGCTTGTTATGTCAAAATACGAGGGACGCAGTTTCAAGAATTACGCTCTTATCGCCGGATATGCGGAAATCGGCGAAACCATTGAAGAGACGATCCGCCGTGAAGTCATGGAGGAGGTAGGGCTGAAGGTCAAAAATATCCGCTACTATAAAAGCCAGCCCTGGTCTTTCAGCGGCACGCTTCTTTTCGGATTTTTCTGTGACGTGGACGGAGACGACACTCTCACTGTAGATCACAGCGAGCTTTCCATGGCAAAATGGTTTCACCGCAGCGAGATCAAAGGTCAGGGAAATTCTTCCAGTCTGACTAATGAGATGATGATGATATTCGCAGAGGGAAAAGAGCCGAGATAACCGGACGCCCGGAATATGGCGGAGCCGGATCTGTCCGGCAGGGCAAAGCGCCGCGCAGGAAAATTTTCAGAGGGAGGTGCAGTATGAAAGTAGTCGTTGCAGTTGACTCTTTTAAGGGAAGCATGAGTTCTATGGAAGCAGGCATGGCTGCAAGAAAAGGGATTCTGGCTGCCTGTCCGGACGCAGACGTTGTGGTCAGACCGCTGGCGGACGGCGGCGAAGGCACTGCAGAAGCTTTAATAGAAGGTCTTGGAGGAGAGCGGATCTCTCTTACTGTCACCGGTCCTCTGGGAGCCCCGGTAAAAACGTATTACGGGTATCTGAAGGAAAGCAATACAGCCATTATGGAGGCGGCAGCGGCGGCTGGCATAACCCTTTCCCACAGAAACGATCCTTTAAGGGCGTCAACCCGCGGCCTTGGAGAAATGATCTGTCACGCTCTCCGCCGCGGCATCCGGCATTTTCTCATCGGTATCGGAGGCAGCGCCACCAACGATGGCGGGATCGGAATGCTGAAGTCTCTCGGTTTTCGTTTTCCCGGCAAAGAGGGGCAGGATACGGGAGAAGGTGCTCAGGCCCTGGCCGGAATCGCTTCCGCGATCCTTTCCGACAAAATGGAACTGCTTTCTCAGTGCAGCTTTAAAATCGCCTGCGACGTTGCCAATCCTCTCTGCGGGCCTCTGGGAGCCACTTATGTCTACGGTCCCCAGAAGGGGATCACAGAAGATCTACTTCCTGTAATTGACGCAGGGATGAAAAATTTCGCCAAGGTTACCGCCAGGACCATTGGATCAGACCTTTCTGAAGTTCCCGGAACCGGAGCCGCAGGCGGTCTTGGCTTTGCCTTTTTAAGCTACCTTGGCGGAGAACTTGTTCCCGGGGTACAGCTTGTTCTTGACACTGTCCGTCTGGCGGACGAACTGAAAGACGCCGACTATGCCGTTACCGGGGAGGGACGGCTGGACCGTCAGACCGCCATGGGAAAAGCGCCCATTGGCGTTGCCAGACTGGCAAAGAAATACCATGTCCGTACTATTGCTTTTGCAGGAAGCGTTTCCAAAGAAGCCGCCGTATGCAATCAGGAGGGCATCGATGCGTTCTTTCCTATTGTCCGGGGCGTTGCTACTCTTCAGGAAGCTATGGATCCCCAAAGCGCTCAGAGCAATATGGCCGCGGCTGCAGAGCAGGTATTCCGCCTGCTCTGACCGGCTCAGGACCTGGCTTTATCTCTGTTTCGTTTTTTCATCCGCCTTCCGGCTTTTCATCGGAACAACATTGTTATACTTCTCATTCAGCCTCTCAAGGATCACCTGTTCTTTCAGGCTTTCCACCAGTGCTTTTTCCGGCGGTTTCGTCCCTATGGTAGTAACGGCTCCTGCGGAAACCGCCATACATAGACGGATCGTCTCTTCTTCAGGCAGCTTCTTATCCCAGGAATAAGCCAGTCCCGCTACCATGGCGTCCCCGGCTCCTACAGTGGAATGTGCTTTTACAGACAGGGACGGACATTTTACAGCACCGTCCTTCAGAAGAAATAAAGCTCCGCTTTTTCCCATGGATACGGCAATGGAGCCGATTCCTTTTTCCCTGAGCTTTTCCGCGATCTTCAGAAGTTCTTCTTCGGAAGCCCTGTAGTCCATTTCCGCATATTCCTCCAGTTCCACCCTGTTTGGCTTGATAATGTCAGGAGCCGCATCCACTCCCTGGCGAAACAGTTCTCCGTCAGCGTCCAGCAGTACTTTTGACCCTTTCTGATGTACTGCCCGGATGATTTCAGCATATGTATCCTTCGGAACTCCTGCCGGGATACTTCCGGAAAGCACAAACAAGGTGTCAATGTCTGCATATCCCAGGAGTTTCCGGACAAGGGTTCCTATCTGCGATTTTGTGATCACAGGCCCCGGTTCATTAAGCTCTGTCAGCGTACCGCTTTCTTCAAAAACCTTCGTGTTGGTCCTTGTCTCGCCGTCCACCCAGACAAAATCGCTTTCGATTCCTTTCGCTTTCAGTACACTGGCAATGGTTTTCCCATTGTTTCCGCCAAGAAATCCGGCGGCAATGCTTTTTCCTCCCAGTTCCCGGATCGTCTTGGATACATTGATGCCCTTTCCTCCTGCATCATATTCCACCTTTTTGATCCGGTTCAGACCTCCCTGGATCAGAGAGTCTATTTCTACGGTCTTGTCAATAGCCGGATTCATAGTGACTGTAACGATCATTTTTTACCCCTTTCCTGTTCTTTATGCTTTTATTATAGTGCCCTTTCTTTCAGAATTTCAACTGAAAGAACATGGGATCGAAAAAAGAGATCTGGCACTATGACTTAACGCCAAATCTCTTTTTTCCTCACTGTTCTCAAAACAGTTCGGGGAGGAGCGGTCAGTTTCCGCAGGCTTCCCCATAGTCCTCTTTCAGCCTTTCCTGGCGGGCCTCCTCCAGCATCATATCCTTTACTTTCATCAGACGGATCTGGGTGCTGCGTTCGTTCTCGTCCAGTTTCATGGTAATGTAGCGGATTTTTTCCTGGGCGTCCGGGATCATCACATACTCCAGCGCGTTTACCCGCCGTCTTGTCTTTTCGATCTCCGCAGCCATAAGCTGGCAGGATTTTTCCACCTCAGCCAGACGGAGCATATCCGGAAGAAGTTCCTGAAGGGATTTTACCGCGTCGTCCAGATCCCCGGAGGTAAAAGCGAAGCCATAGGAGTAAATATCTCCCTCGTCCGCGCTTCTGGTGCTGACGGTAAACACCGGGATCTCCACGCTCATCACGTTCTTTGTATCCGCGTCCAGATACACTTCCTGCTTTGGAGCAAGGAGAGCCGTATTCAATACCTGGTCCGAGGAGGCGGCTCTTGCCAGGACAAAATTTTTATTCACTGCCTCCAGTCCCTTTTCCACTTTTTCCCGGAGGGCTTTATTTTCCCTCACCAATTCCAGGAACTGGCGCATCAGCTCGTCCCTTTTGTCTTTCAGAAGCTTATGTCCTCTGGTAGCTGTGGCCAGTTTCTTTTTCTGCCGCGTAAGCTCCATACGGGTAGGGTTCACCTGTGTCGATGCCATGCTTTCACCCCTCCCTTATTTTCCGTAGTACTGATCCAGGAATTTATTGTCAATACGTTTCAGCTCTGATCTTGGCAGAATGGAAAGAAGCTTCCAGCCGATATCCAGCGTCTCTTCAATATCACGGTCCGTATCGTAGCCCTGGGACACATATTCCTGTTCAAAAGCGTCGGCAAATTTCGCATACAGCTTATCCATCTCCGTCAAAGCCGCCTCACCGAGAACTACCATCAGCTCTTTCGCCTCTTTGCCTCTTGCGTAAGCGGCAAAAAGCTGGTTCATCGTGTTGGAGTGATCCGCTCTCGTCTTTCCCTCTCCGATTCCCTTATCTTTAAGACGGGACAGACTGGGAAGCACATCGATAGGCGGCATGATCCCTTTCCGGTAAAGATCACGGCTTAAGATGATCTGCCCTTCTGTAATATATCCTGTCAGGTCGGGGATCGGATGCGTTTTGTCATCCTCGGGCATGGTAAGGATCGGGATCATGGTAATAGACCCTTTCTTTCCCTTCTGCCGTCCGGCCCTTTCATAAATAGACGCAAGGTTTGTATACATATATCCAGGATAGCCTCTTCGTCCCGGAACCTCTTTGCGGGCCGCCGACACCTCGCGGAGAGCGTCCGCATAGTTTGTGATATCCGTCAGGATGACAAGCACATGCATATCCTTTTCAAAGGCAAGGTACTCCGCCGCCGTCAGCGCCATCCTCGGCGTTGCGATACGTTCTACCGCCGGATCATTGGCAAGGTTCACAAACATTACCGTTCTGTCGATAGCTCCCGTATCCTTAAAGCTCTGCACAAAATAATTGGATTCCTCAAAAGTGATCCCCATAGCCGCGAATACAACCGCAAAGGGCTCTGAAGTGCCCCTTACTTTTGCCTGCCGGGCGATCTGCGCCGCAAGCTGGGCATGGGGAAGTCCGCTGGCGGAAAAAATAGGAAGCTTCTGTCCTCTTACCAGTGTATTCAGACCGTCGATGGCTGAAATTCCTGTCTGGATAAATTCCTGCGGATAATTTCTCGCGGCCGGATTCATGGGAAGTCCGTTGATATCCATTCTCGAGTCAGGAAGAATCTCCGGTCCGCCGTCTACCGGACGGCCCAGACCGTCGAATACACGGCCCAGCATATCCTCGGAAACTCCCAGTTCCATGCCTCTTCCCAGGAAGCGCACCTTACTGTTTGACAGGTTAATACCTGTGGAGCTCTCGAAAAGCTGTACCATGGCGGTATCGCCGTTGATCTCCAGAACCTGGCACCGTCTTGTCTCTCCGTTTGCAAGCTCTATTTCCCCCAGCTCGTCATAGGTAACATTTTCCACTCCTTTTACAAGCATCAGAGGGCCGGCAACCTCCTGGATCGTTCTGTATTCCCTGGACATCTTATCTTCCCTCCTTTGCTTCCAGACCTGCAAGCTCTGCGGCAAGTTCTTTTATGATCTGTTCATAAACTTCATGGATCTTATCTGTTTCTGTATATTTATAACGTCCGATCTGTTCTCTCACAGCAAGGCTGACCAGATCCTCGATCCCCACTCCTTTTTCCAGAGCATCCGCGCACTGATCATAGTAGGCGGTTACAAGCTTCATCATCAGATACTGCTTTTCCAGAGGCGTATAAGTATCTGTCTCATGGAAAGAGTTCTGATGAAGAAAGTCTTCACGTATGGAGCGGGCCGCTTCCAGCTTCAGTCTGTCAGGAGCGGAAAGAGCGTCCATACCTACAAGCTGAACGATCTCCTGCAGTTCCGCCTCCTCCTGAAGAAGCCGCATCAGCCGGTTCCGGCAGTCCATCCAGTCTTCATGGACATTTGCATTGAACCATTTTTCCAGGTTGTCCGTATACAGAGAATAGCTGGTAAGCCAGTTGATAGCCGGGAAATGACGTTTATAAGCCAGATTGGAGTCCAGTCCCCAGAATACCTTAACGATCCGCAGCGTAGCCTGGGATACCGGCTCGGAAATATCTCCGCCGGGAGGCGATACTGCTCCGATAACGGAAAGAGCGCCTTCCCTTCCCTCTTTTCCAAGAGAGATCACACAGCCTGCCCTCTCGTAAAACTGAGCGAGGCGGCTTCCCAGATAAGCCGGATATCCCTCCTCACCCGGCATTTCCTGAAGCCGCCCGGACATTTCCCGGAGAGCCTCCGCCCAGCGCGAGGTGGAATCGGCCATCAGGGCCACCGAATATCCCATGTCGCGAAAATACTCCGCTATCGTAATTCCGGTATAGATAGAGGCCTCACGGGCAGCCACAGGCATATCAGAGGTGTTCGCGATGAGAACTGTCCTTTCCATCAGGGAATAGCCAGTGGCGGGATCCTTCAGCTCCGGAAATTCGTTCAGAACATCCGTCATCTCATTTCCGCGCTCGCCGCAGCCGATATAAACCACAATGTCCGCCTCCGCCCATTTTGCCAGCTGATGCTGAATAACCGTTTTTCCGGAGCCGAACGGCCCCGGTACAGCCGCCACTCCGCCTCTTGCAATCGGAAACATGGCGTCAATCACTCTCTGACCTGTCACAAGCGGCTTATCCGGAGGAAGCTTTTCTTTATAGGGGCGGCCGGACCGCACAGGCCATTTCTGCATCAGAGTCATCTCTTTCTCTCCCTCTGAGGTTTCAATAACAGCCACCGTCTGTTCCACCGTAAAATCTCCCTCTGTTATGGATTTTACCGTTCCTTTTACACCGCAGGGAACCATAATCCTGTGAACGACAATGGGAGTTTCCTGTACGGTTCCGATCACGTCCCCGGCTTCTACTTCTGTCCCTGCAGACACAGATGGAACGAAGTGCCAGACCAAATCCCGCTTCAAAGCGGGAACCTCCACGCCGCGCTTCAGAAGATTCCCTCCTGATACTTTCAGAATATCGTCCAGCGGCCGCTGAATTCCGTCGTATATGCTTTTGATCAGTCCGGGACCCAGCTCCACGCTCAGCGGCGCCCCGGTGGACTCCACCGGTTCTCCCGGGCCCAGGCCCGCAGTCTCCTCATAAACCTGAATCGAAGCCTGATCCCCGTGCATTTCAATAATCTCGCCGATCAGTCTCTGCCTCGATACGCGGACCACGTCAAACATGTTGGCATCGCGCATACCTTCCGCGATAACCAGCGGCCCTGCTACTTTTTTTATGATGCCTGTGCTCATTTCTATCCATCACCCACCTATTCTGGTTTACTTTTATTCTGTAAAAATAATGTCAGATCCAACTGCCTGTTCCACAGACTTTTTTACCTGAGCAATGCCGGCCCCTGTATTGCCGGAAATGCCCGGAATGAGAATAATGGCAGGAAGCCGCTGTTCCCGGTACTGTCCGATTTCCTCCTCCAGAAGGGCAGCTGCTGACTCCGTAATGTAAATTACAGCATAGCCGCTTTCCGCCAGCTTTTTCAGCGTTGACCTGCTGCTTTCCTCATCCTCCGTGGGAAAAACAGACAGCCCCAGCGCGGCAAAGCCGTATATACTGTCATAATCGCCCATCACTGCTATTTTATACATACATTTCTCTCAGCCTTTCTCTTATCATGTCATCCGGCAGCTCATTCTGCTTTCCTGTTAATATCATACGCACGCATTTGATCTCATTGCGCCTGGCCAGAATATAGGCCGCCAGAGGTCCCAAAGTAAAAGGATTATATTTCTGGGGCCTGATCTCATCCATAATCAGATCATCGCACCATTTTTCAAATGCAGCCGGAGATCTCCTCAGCGCTTCTGCCGCAGAAGCATATTTTGTGTTCTCCAGGTATCCGGCCACGCTCTCTGTCCCGCTCAATGCCGCATGAGCAAGTACTTCTGTATCAATTTCGCCGCATGGCGCCAGAGCTCTTCTGATAAAATCAAGAGATTTTCCCACTTTTCCGCAGCGGACGGCAATCCGGATATCCGCTGCGGCTACTGTCAGCTCCGAATATCTTTTCAGCACTTCTTCCCCGGCTGTCTGCCCTGCCCGGTATACAGCCTCCAGACAGGCCCGGTCCAGCATCATGTCGCACAACTGTCCGTCTCCTGTGTGAAGAAGCGTTTCCTGGGCTTTTGCCCCGGCCTTCCCCATATCCTCCGGAAGACTGCCGAAGTCTCTCTCTGCGGCGGCTTTTTCTATTGTCTCAGGACTGACTCTGCCCCCGGAAACGAAAACACGGCTTCTGTCTATCCCCGACCGGGTATAGGCAAGTTTTACTGCCGCCTTCAGGTTGTGATAGTCATCCCCGATACGGAACACATCGAAAACAGACATATCTTTTACCATCTCTCCGATCAGTTCCCAGGTCTTTTTTGTTTCCTCTTCCAGAAGGTTTTCTGCTGTCAGAGATCTTTCCGGATTTCCCCAGCCTTTGTCTGCCAGAAATCTCAGAGCTTCCCCGCAGGTTTTACATGCCAGAAGCTGTTCCATAACCGGCTGCCCAAATAAAGCCAGCTCTCTGCCCCGTATCCTGGCCACCGCATAAGCATAGTCTTTACCCATAAAAATCCTCCTTACTGCGGCTTTTGTTCAAAGAGCATGGAAGAAATCTTGTCCTGGAGTCTCTCCCGCTCGTCAGCAAAAAGAGACGCAAAAGAGCAGTTTTCCTCTATTCCGCCGTAAACAAGAAGAAAACCTCCGTCAATGGAGCCCGGAGTTCTGTTAACCTTCAGCTCTCCGCCCTTTCTTGCTGCCGTCTCCTGTATCGTCTGCTCAAAGCCTTCCGGCAGCCTGTTCAGATCTCTTTCATTAAAGCAGATAACTCCCTTTCCAGGCTGTACATGTTTTTCCAGCATTTTGGCAATCAGAAGAAAATAACTTTTTCCGTCCAGCTCGTACAGAGCCGTCTTTGCTTCCTCCAAAATTTCGCCGATCAGTCTCTGTTTTTCCTGAAGAAGCTCACGTTTCTCTCTCATGCGGGCGGCTGAACGGCTTTTCCGGAGAATATCCTCTCTCTGCGCCTTTGCCTTATCCTCCGCTTCCGCCTTTATCTTTTTACATTCCTCATCTGCTTCGCTCAGAATGGCCTTTGCCTGCTCCCGTGCCTCCTGAATAATATCTTCTGCAGAATGACTGGCCTCTTCTTCAATCTGACTGATAATTTTCTCTAATCCATTCATTCTGAACCTCCTGACTTTCTCTCTGTGCCTTTAAACACGGCCTGTATCCGATTTATAGGGAAAATACAGCCAGAATAGAAATCAGCAGAGCCAGAATCGCATATGTCTCAACCATAGCCGGAAACAGCATGGCTTTACCGAACTGATCCGGTTTCTTCGTTACCACACCGATGGCTGCAACGGACGTCTGTCCCTGATAAATTGCGGAAATCAGACCCACCACGGCAATGGGAAGGCAGGCAAGCAGGTACATCAGACCCTGTCCCGCAGTGATCTCTGAAGCGCCTCCTCCCAGAAGCCCAATCTGGCTCAGGGTAACGAATGCCACCAGAAGCCCGTAAATTCCCTGGGTACCCGGAAGCAGCTGAAGAATCAGAACTTTACTGAAAAGATCCGGGTTTTCTGTGATGGCTCCGGCCCCTGCGCGTCCCGCAAGTCCTACTCCGTAAGCGGAACCGATTCCTGCAAAAAGTGCCGCGCTGACTGCTCCTGCCAATGCCAAAATTAATCCCACATTATCCATCTTATTCTTCCTCCTTGAATTTAAAATATTTATTTGAAGCTGCGGAAAACGGCCGGAACGGCCTTCCCCCGCCCTCATAAAATTTCCCGAAAAATTCTACAAACTGCAGTCGGTTGGTATGCACATAGGCTCCCAGAAGATTAATCGCCATATTCAGCAGATGCCCGACGACAAAAATCACCCAGAACAGGATAAATCCTATGATACTGTCTCCCAGCATGCTTCCCATGGTATTGATAACCGTTCCGATTACTCCTGTAGCCAGCCCCAGGGCCAGCAGCCTGGAATAGGACAGCACATCAGAGAGCCAGCCGGATACTCCGTACAGATCATACGCTCCAAGCGCCAATCTTGCGGCAATATTCTTCGTTCCCGTCTCTGAGAAGATCACGATGCAGACTGCCGAAAAAACAGACATCCATTTCGCCAGTGTTCCCACCCACTTCGGAAAAACAATCGTCACGCCTGCCATGGAAGCAAACATATCGCTTGGCAGCAGCAGAAGAATCAGTCCTGCAAGAAGCGCATACCAGCAGGCTACCCCGCTGAAAAATCCCATCCAGTCGCGGTCACGCACCAGCATGTATCCTTTTGCGCCCAGCCCCACAAACAGATGGATGATTCCAAACAGAAAGCTGAACATCAAAAGCTTCATAGGATCGTCCAGAGGAGCGAACCACAGCGCCGGAACAACGACCTCCCTGTGGAAAAAGGTGCTGGCTACCACCGGTATCACATCTCCGAAATAGCCCCCGAACATTACTCCCCAGAAAATTGTTGAGATTCCGCAATAGAAAAACATACGAAGCATCTTTCTCAGGCCCGCATCCATATTCGGAAATTTCTTTACCGCGGCAGCGCACACAGCCACCATGAGGATTCCATATCCTGCGTCCGACAGCATCAGCCCGAACAGAAAGTAGTAAAAAAACGCCATAACTGCCGTGGGATCAATCTCTCCTTTTTGGGGAAGCCCGAAAGCCTCCACCACACTCTCCGTAGGCTCCGCGAAACTGTTATTTTTCAGAAGCACAGGCGCAGCCCCGTCTTCGGAGGCGTCCTCCAGTTCCACCTGACAGGGATACTCTCTCTCCAGCTTCTTTCTGATATTTTCTCCCTGGTCTTCCGCCACGAACCCTTCAATAAAAAACACATGTCCGGACTGCAGAAGTCCTCCAAGTACTCTGTATTTTTCCGCCCGCATTCTGTAATAGTCAGATGCGAAACGAATTTTTTCTCTTCTGTCTGCAAGAGCGCGTATCCCCTCAGCCGCCGTCTGTTCCGCCTGCACCGCTTCCTTTTTCTGCTGCTCCAGTATTTCAGCATACTCTGCCGGAATCATACTGCAGCTCAGAGACGGACGGACAAAACCGTTTATCCGGAGAGCATCCTCCAGTACATCGGCCCCTTTCCTGGGAGATACTGCAAACAGACAGGTCTGATCTTTGTCAGCTCCCAGAATTTCTATGCTGAAGGCTCCCAGATCAGGGCGGGCTTCCGTCAGCGCCGGCATAAGCTGCTCCAAAGTCCATCTCCCCGGAATACTTCCGATCAGCACAGCTGTGGATTTTGTCCCTTTGCTGTTCATAGGAATATCCAGTCCCATCCAGGGAATCAGGCTCTCCATGGCACTCTCCGCACGCACCCGGGCGGAACGCGCTTCTCCGATATCTTTTTGGAACGCCAGGATGCTGCTGATATCCTTCAGAATCTGCTCCCGCTCCTGAACCTCCGCATTGTATTCTTCTTCTGTAATACTTTTCTTTCCCTCCAGAAAAGCCAGAGGACTGTTTTGGGCAGGCGCATAAGCATCCAGAACCTTCAGAGCGGCCTCTGCGTTCTGCGCCCTTTTTTCAAAGGCACTGCATGCAGAGGCGGTGTCCATGCGGCGGAACACTTCATCTTCTCCGTCCCCTGCTTCAATCTGAACTCTGCCCATTCTCTGCAGCTCTTCCAGAATCTGTTTACGGTTTTTCTTTAACGCACAGATATGAATCTTCTGTGTCTGCAGTACTGCCATACTCTCATCACCTTCTTTGCTGAGCTGTTGCGGCTGATCAGTTCAGCTCCCTGATCACCATTTTTACTGCTTCTTTCCGCCGTTTGTCTGCCGTTTCTCTGATATCTGACCTCTTTTTTGCACTGTCCCGGGCATATTCTTCCACCTCTGTCTCTGCGGCGGCCAGCGCTTCTGCCTTTGCTCCTTCCACCAGCTCTGCAGCCGCCTTTCCGGCTTCTTTTTTTCTTTTGGCGGCCTCTGCTTTTGCTGCCTCTATCATCCGCTCTGCTTCTTTTCTCGCCTCGCGGACCGTATTGTCAGCCTTTTCCTCGGAGCGGCGGATCAGATCCATCGTTGCTTTTGCCACACTTTATTCTCCTTTCCCTTATTTTATCATAGAAATATTTGCTGTATATTATTATTTTTGTATTATTCTAAAAATTAACTATCTATATCATATATGATTCTCTCCAATATGTCCAGATTTTATTAGGATCTTTTTTCTATTTTTAGTAAAATATGACAAAAAAAGACAGCCGGCAGAATCATATTCATTCTGTCAGACTGTCTTCTGTTTCTTTCATCAAATTTCCTTCCTGATTCAGGAATTCCGAAATCTGCTTAAAAATTCTTTTGTCAGTTCCTTCTGAGGATTTTCAAAAATCTCTTTTGATGTGCCTTCTTCCACAATCACACCATTTCCCATAAAAATCACATGTTTTGCCACATCCCGGGCAAAGGCCATCTCATGGGTGACGATGATCATGGTCAGTCCATCTTTCGCCAGCGTTCTCATTACCTCCAGAACTTCTCCCACCATCTGAGGATCCAGAGCGGAGGTAGGCTCGTCAAAAAGAATCATCTCCGGCTCCATAGCCAGAGCTCTTGCAATAGCCACACGCTGTTTCTGTCCTCCGGAAAGCTGTTTCGGCTTTGCATTGATATATGGCGCCATTCCAACCTTTTCCAGATACATCATGGCGTTTTTCTCGGCCTCTTCTCTGCTCTTTTTCAGAACCTTTTCCTGACCTACCGTACAGTTTTTCAGCACGGTCATATTGTTAAACAGATTAAAGCTCTGGAAAACCATTCCCACCCTGGAACGGTACTCCGGCACATTCACTCCCTTTTCGGTAATATTTTTTCCATGATATAAAATTTCACCGGAAGAGGGCGTTTCCAGAAGGTTCATACAGCGCAGCAAAGTGGATTTGCCCGAGCCGGACGGTCCTATAATACAGGTAACATCCTTTGGTTTCACCGAGAAATCAATATCTTTCAAAATCTCATTGTTTCCAAAAGATTTTCCCAGATGCCGTACATTCAGGATTGCCTCGCTCATGGTTTCTTAACCTTCCTTTCCTTGTAAGAATACATACCGCTGGTATAAGTCAGGGTATCGGTAGTTGCCAGATCATAATTGTCCGGTCCGTCCATTCTGCGCTCCAGAAGACGCAGAAGGCGGGAACAGGTAAAGGTCATGACAAAATAGATCACCATGGCAATGGTAAAGGATTCAAAGTAAGTATACAGCGCTCCCGCAACTCCCTTGGTAGTATAAAACAGTTCTACTGTGCCAATGATGGAAAGTACGCAGGTATCCTTGATATTGATGATCAGGTTATTTCCGATCTGGGGCATAATATTCCGGATAGCCTGGGGGAGGATCACGTTCACCATCGTCTGTACATGGGTCATGCCGATCGCTTTTGCTCCCTCCGTCTGGCCCTCATCAATAGAAAGAATTCCGCCCCTGACAGTTTCCGCCATGTAAGCTCCCGTATTAATGGAAACGATCAGGATTGCCGCAAACCACATGGACATATTAATCTCAAAAAGATATGAGCTACCGAAGTAGATGAACATGGCCTGAGCCATCATGGGAGTTCCCCTGAAGAACTCCACATAGCAGGCCATAATAAATTTTATTATTTTAACGATAACACGCTTTACAACGGAATCGTTTTTGTCAACAGGAATCGTCTGAATGATACCCACCACAAATCCGATAATGCATCCGAACAGCGTTCCGACAAGGGCAAGCCACAGGCTTACTCCCGCGCCTTTTAAAAAGGATGGTCCATATTGCTGGAGCAGATAAATAATCCGGCCCCCAAAACTCTCAGGCAGCATCTACGCTCCTCCTTTATTACTCAGAAAGAGGCTGAACAGAAATGGCCTCATCCATCATCTCAGAATAATCATCTTCTGTCATTTCTGACAGTACACCGTTAATCGCATCTTTCAGCTCGTCATTTCCCTTTTTCAGAGAAATACCGATATTGATCTCCTCATCAGAAACCTCAAAGGCTCCGTCCGTGCCGCTGAAATCAAGAAGTTTCAGATCCGGATAAGCTACGCAGGCAGCCATTCCAGTAGGCATATCTGTCACTACCGCATCGCACTTTCCGGATTCAAGGGCAACCAGCATTGCCGGTGCGCTTTCCTGGGCCGGAAGAATATTGGCGTCCGGAATCTGCGGGAGGCAGGTATCGTACCATACGGTGTTCTGCTGGGAGGTACAGGTAACTCCCTTCAGATCCTCCACGCTTGCTGCGTCCTTATAGTCTCCGTCAGCTTTTACAAGAGTAATAATAGACGCATAATAGTATGGTTCTGTGAAATCCACCATCTGAGAGCGCTCGGAAGTAATAGACTGTCCGGCGATGACACAGTCCACCTGTCCGGACTGAACTGCCGGAACAAGGGAATCCCAGTCAAGCTTTACAATCTCCAGGTCATATCCCAGTTCTTCCGTAATATGCTTTGCCATCATTACATCATATCCGTTTGCATAATCAGAGCTTCCGGAAATCGGAACAGCTCCGTTGGAATCATCCGGCTGAGTCCAGTTGTAGGGAGCATAGCCGCACTCCATCGCTACTTTCAAAGTTTTCTTTTCGTCTGCGCTGACACTCTGCGCACCAATCATCCCGCAGGTCATTGCCGCCGCAACAGCTGAAGCTGTAAGCATTTTCCACATTTTGTTCTTCCTCATTTCTCGTTTCCTCCTCATGATCTTCTTTTGTATCTGCTCTTTCTCCCGCAGCTTCACTGCAGAACAGTTACTTCTCCTTATCGACAAAAAAGCAGCGCAAAAAAACCCAAGGGCTCCATTGCGCTTTTGCACCATTTTAATACTTTATGGTAAGAAAGTCAAGGTTTTGTAATATTTTGTGAAAAAAGAAGCTGTCCCGCCGGACAGCTTCCTATGTAACTGTTTCACTATACAAGACGTCTTACAGAAAGAATTGTTCTGTATGCCGCATTGTCACTGATTTTAATTCCGTCTTTTGCATTGGAAGCATGCACAATCTTGCCGTCTCCCATGTAAATTGCAACGTGTCCGCCGTAGCAGATCAAGTCGCCGGGCTGTGCGTCTTCATAAGAAACCTCGGTTCCTGCATTCTGCTGCTCATAAGAGGTTCTCGGAAGATCAACGCCGAAATTTGCGTATACGCTCTGCACAAATCCGGAGCAGTCCGCGCCGTCAGTCAGACTTGTTCCGCCCCATACATAGGGATTTCCAACAAACTGTGTCGCAAAGTCAACGACCGAGGAACCTGTTCCGGAAGAACTGGAGGAACTGGAAGAAGACTCATATTCTGACGGATCCACAGTATTTGAGGAATCAATCACATTGCCGTACTCATCATATTCATAATCGCTGTCAGACTCGCTGTAATCTTCTTCGGAAGCAACTTCGCTCGCATCTACCTCATTGCCTTCCTCATCGTATACAGTTTCACCGTTTTCTGCCGCTTCGCTTGGGTCTACTTCATTGCCCTCTTCGTCATATACAACGGTTTCTTCCTGGTCCTGCTGTGCCGCTTCCTCTGCTGCCGCTGCAGCTGCAGCTGCTTCTGCCTGGCGTCTTGCCTCTTCTTCTGCTGCAATACGCTCTGCTTCAAGCTGCTCGATTTCCGCCTGCTGCTGCTGGATCAGAGCTGCATATTCATTTGCCATCTGCTGTGCATATGCAATTTCATTGTCATAATTAGCAGAAGTTGCTTTTCTCTCATCAATAGCTGTCTGCAGGTTCACGGATTCTGCTTCATATTCCTGTTTCATGCCTTCCAGCTCTGCTTTTTCCTGTTCATACTGCTGGCCAAGCTGTGTAACCTGCTCAATTGTATTTACATATGTCTCCAGACTCTGTCTGTCATATTCATACATCTTCTGCGTATATTCCGCTTTCGTAAGGAGCTCGGAAAGGTTTTCCGCATTTACCATCATCTGGAACCATGCATCGCTTCCGCCTTTTTCATACAGATACTGAATACGCTGCTTCATAGCCTCGTACTGTTTGTCTTTTGCATTCTGCGCTTTTACAAGATCCGCCTGAGTCTGCTCAATATCCGCCTGCTTATTGCTGATGTCACCTTCCAGAGTCTGAATGGAAACCATGACATTTACAAGATTGGCGTCTAATGCGGCAATTTCATTTTCCAACTGCTGTTTTGCAGCGTAAAACTGATCAATCTGCGCATATGTAGCATCCAGCTGTGCACTGGTCCATGCCTGTTCCTCTCTCAGTTCATCCTCGCGGGAAGCACTTACAGTTGCAGCCTGTCCTACTGTCATCATAACTGCTAACATCAGACATACAATTCTTTTTTTCATGTTTCTCACCTCATATTTTAACAACTTATGTAACAATTGCGAAATATCTTTCTGAACTTCTTTTACATATTACCACAGGAACTATGGGATTGCAAGAGTAAATCGTTAAAAATTTTAAATTTTTGTAACATTTATTAAAGATTATGCAACAGGCAGGCCTTTCCGCCGCCTTTCCAACGCCATTATTCCAAGTGACAGAAACCTGAGCATTGCCTTTTTACTCAGCGTAATCTTGTTGTCGTTAAAGAAAAAAGGAGATTTCCTCCTCTCAGAAGAAATCTCCGGACAGCTGATTCTGTCTCAGCTGAAAAGATCCGCAAGAATCTGGTTCGCCGTCATATTTCTGTAATCATTACTCAGAGCCGTCCAGCGCAGGTAATTTCCCCGCCTGATATAGTTTCCGCAGGAAGGGCTGTAATTATACTTCGTATAGCCCTTAAACTGTGACATATACTGTTTTGCCAGCGCAACCGCCTGGCTGTCATAGCTTCCTGACGGCGTCGTAGTTCCGGAAATCTGCACACCCGCCTGTGGAGTTGAGTGAACGACAACTGCGCTCTTATCCTCGCACTGTCCCAGAACAATCCAGGTGTGGCCGTCGTCAAATCCTATATCTCCGGGATATAATTTCCAGTCTGTCTTTGACAGGTAGTTCTGATTATAGACCGTTCCCCAGCCTTTTCCTTTGTAATAGCTTCCGATTTCACCGGATACTACCGTGGCATAGCTGTTCATCACCTGATAGGTTGTCCATCCTACAAACCCGGAACAGTCCAAACCTTTGTCTGTGTAAAAGCGGTAATCGTCATAATCGTAACTGCGGTTATGGCTGTTGTACCAGGACGTCCAGACCGGACTTACTCCCTTTCTCGTAGCGTCGCTGTTATGTCCGCCGCCCCATACATAGAGGGTTCTTCCCACCGGCTGCATTGCTGCAAGCAGGAAATTTTTCACTGTCTTGGCAGTTCCCGGCTGTGCAGGACGAATGGCCGCATCTGCATCCACAGTGGACTCTGAAGAGGAATCAGTTATGATCACATATCCGTCTGAGCCAAACTGGTAGCTCTGCCCGTCGATGGTCTTCGTCCCCGTCACCATAACTGCTGTATCAGGATCAAAATATCTTCGTCCGCCGCTGTCTGAAAGCCAGCCCGTCACAGCCACTCCTGTACTGGTATTAAAATAATAGGTATTTCCCCGGATTGTCCGGAGTCCTTTCATCATAACTCCTGCGCTGGTAAAATATCTCCTGGTTTTTTTATCTCTGGAAGTAACCCAGCCTGTAGCCATCTGATAAGTACCCCCGCGGAAATATCGGGTATTTCCGTTGGCCGCTGTCAGAAAGCCGCTTTTTGCAACGCCGGTATTTGCGTCAAAATAGTAGGAATATCCGCCGATTTTTTTCAGACTTTTATACATGACGCCTGTCGTTGGATGAAAATACCATCTTTGATTTTTAGAGTTCTTCATCCATCCCGTAGCCATCCGGTAAGTACCGCCGCGGAAATATCGGGTATTTCCGTTGGCCGCACGCAGAAAGCCGCTCTTTGCCCATCCTGTTTTTCCATCAAAATAATAACGGTAGCTTCCGATTTTCTGAAGTCCCGTTTTCATTGCGCCGGTTCTTGTATCAAAATAACGGCATCTTCCTCCGGAAATTCGATACCATCCTTTGTACAGAACGCCGGTTCTGACATTCAGATAATATTTTTTTCCGTCGAGAGTAAGCCATCCTTTTACTCTTTTTCCGTTTTTATAGTAGTAAGTTTTACCCCCGATAGTCCGAAATCCTGTTGTGGCTGCCTTTGTCTCCACCGTAGTCGCCTGTACCGTAAATCCGGCCGCAAAAATCAAAAGCCCCAGCAGAATTCCCCAGAATTTCCAGCTTTTCCTTACCTTCTTCATATCTCTTTCCTCTTCCTGCCCCATTTTTGTTACTTTTATTTTTTATTTTTTACAATCTTGTTACAAGAGTATGTAGGTATTATATCTCATGTTTTTCTGCCAGTCAATAATTTTATAACAAATGAAAATTTTCCGCCTCATCTTTTTCTGCAAACAAAAAGAGTGAAGATTTCTCTTCACCCTTTCCTTCTGATTTTTGCTTTCCGTTCCCGGCGTTTTCTCAAAGCAGACGCTTCCGCAGTTCAGCTCCATCCAGCGGGCTTAAATATGCGGGAGGAACATCAAAGACGGTCTTGCATCCTTTCTGTCCTTCCTGGCTCATCCGGTATGCAGCTCTTGCATATGCGACAATCACCGAGGATGTAAATTCCGGATTGGAGTCCAGTTTCAGGCTGTACTCAATTACATGGCTGTTTTCATCATTCCAACCTGTTTTTCCGGAACGGATCACAAATCCGCCGTGAGGAATGCCGCTGTGGTCGCGTTTCAGTTCTTCCTCTGATATAAAATGCACCGTTGTATCATACTCGTCAAAATAATTGGGCATTGTCTTGATTTCCTGTTCAATACGGGAAAGATCCGCTCCCTCTTCAGCCACTACGAAGCATTCTCTTGTATGTTTCTGTCTGGTTGTAAGATCCGGATTTTCTTCTTTCCGCACTGCTTCCAGAGCCGCTTCCACAGGAATCGTATACTGCTTGCCGTCTTTCACGCCGTCAATTCTGCGGATTGCATCGGAATGTCCCTGGCTCACTCCTTTGCCCCAGAATGTATAATCTTTTCCATTTGTGAGAATGGCGTTTGCATACATCCTGTTCAAAGAAAACATGCCCGGATCCCAGCCCACGGAAATAATGCCCACATGTCCGCTTTCTGAAGCGGCTTTATCTACATTTTCAAAATGTTCCGGGATTTTTGCATGGGTGTCAAAGCTGTCCACCACATGAAACCACTTGGCATATCGAGGCGTCTGTTCCGGAAGGTCTGTGGCGCTTCCTCCGCAGAGAATCAGAACATCAATTTCATCTTTCATTTTTTCCGCATCATCTGCATGATACACCTTGGCTGTTTCTGTAAGAATTTTTACTGTTTTCGGATCACGGCGGGTAAATACCGCCACAAGCTCCATATCCGGATTATGTTTAATGGCGCATTCCACACCGCGTCCCAGATTTCCATAACCCATAACGCCAATTCGAATACTCATTTTCGTTTCCTCCTCGTTGCTCACGCTGAAAATATGTTTTTCATCGCTGTCTCTGCACTCTGACAGTCACTATTTATCTTAATCGGTTTATATGCAAATGTCAATCGCACAGACATAGCACACCGGTAATTCCATATCCCCTCTGCTGATGTCAGCAGCAAAGTATGCCGCTTCCCGGACAGCAGATACTGCATGCCATATTTGCCAGGCAGAGCTTCATGCAGAAATTGTCTCCGTCTGCCGGCATTCCTCCGAATGGATTCTGGTGCTCCTGATACCAGGCGCCGCCGCCCTCCATTCTCTGAAGCATCGCCCTGTACTGCATATTGTCCGGCTCCTGGCGCACTGCCTCCCGGATATCATTCAAAGCATTCACGTTATTTCCCAGGCCCATGTTGGCAATAGAGGAAAGGTAATACCACTGACCGTTTCTCTGTTTTAAAGAAGAAAGCACATTCATAGCCTCCTGATAGTGACCGCTCTGGATATAATTGTAAGCCGCCTGTCTTCGGATGGCTTCCTCGTCCTGGTAGCCGCTGTTCGTCTGACTGCCGAAACCGCCAAAACCACCGCTGTTATAATCTCCGTAGGAAGAACCATATTCCCGTTCTTTCATAATCTGATCATAGGCCTGCTGAATTTCTTTAAATTTTTCTTCCGCCTGTGCTTTATTCGGATTATTGATATTCGCATCCGGATGATACTTTCTGCTCAGTCTCCGGTATGCTTTCTTTATTTCTTCATCAGATGCATCTCTGGATACACCCAGAACACTATATGGATCAAACATGTTATTTATTTCTCCCGTTTTTCCTTCCGCTTCCCGGCTACCGTCTCAAACCGGCACCAGACTCCTGAATACAAAATGTTTCTCAGAATCTCTGCGTATTTAATAATAGGAAGTTTCTCAAATTCCCGGCAGGCTTCCGCCATCATCATGATCAGAATCTGCTTCACCCGCTCCTGGAACCCTTCCATTATATACTCTTCTTTAAAAGGATTGTAATTTCCCTTTTCTATATCTTTTTCCACGTCCTCGAAGGCGTCCATGATGTAGATGAACTTTCCCATATAAAATCCCATCCGCCTCAGTGTTCCTTCCCAGGCGTCCTCCTTATAGGCGAAAATTTCCTCCATTATCCTTCCAAAGCATCCGGCCATTTTATCCAGATCTTTCTCCCCCGCTTTCTCCATAGCGGACAATTCGTCCAGGAGACGGATAATAGCAGCTGTCTTTCTCCGGTAGGATGCTTCCGCCTTTTTATCCTTATTCCTGAGCAGACTTCCCAGCGCCAGTTTCACAAACTTTTTATCGTCCTTCCAGTCGTCCACGCATTTATAATATGCCAGAAAAATGTTCATATCCGCAGCATATTCTGTTATCTCGTTTTTTCTCACCGTCTGTCTCTGTACAGGATGGACAATGCACCTGGTAGTCCCCTTTCTTGTGGGCGGTTCATACAATCCGCTCAAAAGAAGAATCACAAACGTCATATCGTAGGTCAGGGTGATCTGTCCTGAAACTCCATAACGTTCCCTCAGTTCCCTGCACAGGCCGCAGTAAAAGGAACGGTACAAATCAAAATCTTTAAATTTCATTTCCGGCTTGTTCATTACCACATAACCAAACATAGAACCTCCTGTGGGCTGCCGCCTTTCTCATACAAACCCTGTTTTCAGCTTCTCTTGATAAATTTTGTATGACACTTGGGACAGTCAATTTCAATGCGTCCTTTTCCCCGGGGAATTCTGATCTTCTGTCCACAGTTCGGGCAGGAATAAATATGATGAGTCTTTCTCTGCTTCATCAGGTTTTTCTCGCGGTTGAAACGCTGTCTCAGATTTGCCGTCATGGAGAGGTATTTCTGGTTCTCCGCATACCGCTTCTGAATATTTCTGGACAGAATTCTAAAATACGTGTAGACAATTGCCAGAAGCCCAATCGTATTCAAAAGCGCGCCAATCACACTTCTTCCCGGGAAAAATATAGATATCACAATACAGACCAGCGCCAGTCCCATGGTAAAGCGCGCATAAGAATCCACTCCGTACCGCCCTTCCATAAACTTAAAAAATTTGTCTTTCATATTATTTCCATCTCCTGTTTGCTAAAATACTCCAACTGTTCTGGTTTTCTAAGAACATTTTCAGGTTTTCAGAGATTTCCGGCCCTATTTGTCAATACATACCTGAAAAATATAAAATTTAAGATAATAGGATTCATCTGCGGCCCAGAGAATCGGATGATCCGGCGCCTGGGTCCGGTATTCCACCTGTCTGAGCCGTCTGTGCGCGCTGCGGGCCGCCTGGGCGATTGTCTTTGTAAACAGCTCGTACGTCATAAAATGCGAGCAGGAGCAGGTTGCCAGAAAACCGCCGTCTTTTACCAGCTTCAGCGCTCTCAGGTTAATCTCCCGGTAGCCTTTGACTGCATTCTTTACAGAATTTCTGGATTTTGTGAAGGCCGGAGGGTCAAGAATCACAACATCATATTTTTCTTCCCGTTCTTCCAGTTCCGGAAGGAGCTCAAAAACATCTTCGCAGAGGAATTTCACTCTTTCCTCCAGATGGTTCAGACGGGCATTGGCCTCCGCCTGATCCACTGCCAGCTGAGACGCATCCACGCCCAGCACTTCTCTGGCGCCTGCAATTCCCGCGTTCAGGGCAAAGGAGCCTGTATGGGTAAAGCAGTCCAGCACTTTTGCATTCCTGCACAGCTTCTGTATTGCCAGGCGATTATATTTCTGATCCAGGAAAAAGCCGGTTTTCTGACCGTCTTTTACATCCACCTGGTATTTTACTCCGTTTTCTTCGATTTCAACCAGAGTAGGGAACTCCGATCCAATAAATCCTTTGTATAAATCCATTCCCTCCTGGCGTCTTACCTTTACATCGCTTCTTTCATAAACACCCCGGATACAGATTCCATCCTCCTGAAGGACTTCCTTCAGCAGCTCCACAATCATCTCTTTCCACCGGTCGATTCCCAATGCCAGAGACTGTACCACCAGCACATCGGAAAATTTATCAACAACCAATCCCGGAAGAAAATCCGCTTCCCCGAATATCAGCCGGCAGCTCTTTATGTCCGTTACCTTTTTCCTGTATTCCCAGGCATTTCTTATGCGTTCCTCCATGAATCTTCTGTCAATTTTCCGGTTTTCATCCCGCGTCAGAAGCCTTACCGTAATTTTTGAGTTTGTATTAATAAATCCTTTTCCCAGCGGATAACCGTCAAAGTCTCTTATCAATACAATATCCCCGTTCAAAAAACTTCCCATGACAGAGGCAATTTCATTGTCAAACACCCACATACCGCCAGCTTTCAGGAGTCTTCCCTCTCCCTTTTTCAGTGTCACCACTGCCAAACTCATGTTCATTTCTCCTTTCGGAAACATTTTCTCCTCGTTTGCGTCAACATTTCTCTTTATTCTAGCACAGATACGACAGATTTTCCAGTGTTTCCGGATACCAAAAGGGGAGGCCCTGTGCCTCCCCTCTTATATTTTCGAATGGTCCGATATTCTTTTAATATACTGCCTCTTCTGTGTAAACCTGCTCTCCGGTTCCTTCCTCCGCCGGAACAGTCTCTGCTGAAGTATCCTCTGCAGGTACCGTCTCTCCGTAAAGTCCTGCAAGGAACTTCACGGTGTCATTATACAGGGCCTGTCTTGTATCCGGAGTCTGAGATGCCAGAATGTCATCTGCTGCCGGTTCTGTATTAATGCTGAAGATTTCCTTAAGTTTCGAATCCATCATATTCAGCTCTGAAGACATATACTGTTCTGTTCCGGATGGAACGTAGGACATTCCTCCGTCCTGAAGAACGCTGAGATATGCCTCAAGCACTTTCTGGGTAAGAGCGGAACCTGTTGCGGAATCTATAACTGCAGATGCCGCAGCGGCCGGGTCTCCTGTTGCGGCCTGCAGGGAAGCCGCGTCTCCCTCATATTCTCCGGCGCAGAACGTTCTTGCATTTTCAAACCGGCTCTTTGCTTCATCTCCGAGAGAATCTGTATTGAAGGTATCCGCCGTCTCTGTACCGTCTGCCGATGCCTCCGGAATTGTTCCGTCTGCAGCCTGATCTGTTCCATCGCCTTCCGGAATTACGGTTTCCTCTGTATACTGGTCTGTTCCATCGCCTTCCGCCATGCTTCCGTCTTCTGTCGCCTCCGGAATCGTTCCGTCATCCGTTGCTTCCGGAATTCCTGTCTCATCTACAGACTGCTCTGTTCCATCGCCTTCCGCCATGCTTCCGTCCTCTGTTGCCTCCGGAATCGTTCCGTCATCCGTTGCTTCCGGAATCCCTGTCTCATCTGCAGACTGCTCTGTTCCGTCGCCTTCCGCCATGCTTCCGTCCTCTGTTGCCTCCGGAATCGTTCCGTCATCCGTTGCCTCCGGAATCGTTCCGTCATCCGTTGCTTCCGGGATGCCGGTTTCTTCTTCTGCGGAGCTGTCTCCTGCGTTTTCAGTGGAATCTCCCATGGTCTCTTCCGCCAGAGAAGGATCCTCTGTGGAGCTTTCTTTAATGTCATCTCCAAGGACGCCCGGATCTACATTCTGTGTGATATCTTCCTCATCGGCATCTTCTCCCTCTGCATCCTGTCCTTCTTCAGGCGCCGGTGTTTCTGTTGCCTGGGGATCATCCTCTTTATCAATGCTTTCCTGGATCTCTTCCAGTGTAGTTTTCATCTGCTCAATGTCATAGCTCTGCTGAGCAATCTGCTGAAGGAGAGAAACAATGGCATCCATTTCTTCTGAACTGAATGTTACATTATTCTCCACCGCAATGTTATTGACAATATTGTAGATCTCATCTGCATTCTGCACATTCTGTCCGATAATCTGCAGCTTGGCCTGATTGATAATATTGGTGGCATTGTCCTCGCCGACCTGCTGTGCAAGATTTCCGGTGACAACCACTTCCTGGGTGGCCAGATCCTTCTTCGTGCTGTCCAGCTTCTGTCCGCTGGCCGATTCATAAGCCATCATAACTCCGGTGAGCGCTCCTGTTCCGGACACCTCATAAGGGCAGGCCGCTACCGCCTCGCAGTTGGATATTCCCGCAGTGGAAAGAGCGTTGGCAATCATTCTTCCGGTTACATAATTCAGATTAGCGGTACGCACTTTAATGCCGCCGGACTGAGTCGGCTTTACGTATGCGCAGCTAAGAGTCCTTGTTCCTATCTGCTCAAGAGGAATATAATTGCCCAGATACTCTCTCTCATCAGCGTTTGTAACAGTAAGAATCTGAACCTGGCTGGCGTCAGCCTTAAAATAGTTCATCATCGTATTCTTCTGGTCCTGAGTCAGATCTGCGCCGAGAGTCACAACCTTTGCGGAATCCGCCATAACCGGGAAGGTGCTTCCTACCGTCAGGCACATACTGCAAAGCAATGCTGCTATCACACTTCTTTTTTTCATAAATCCTGTCCTCCATTCCTTAATAACACCCTGCTTCCCAAAGCGTTACCTGTACTTGCTTTGTACTGGATGTTCCTATTATACCATAGGTTTCTCTTTAATTGTATTATTTACTTTCTTTTTTCAGCAAAAAATTCGGACGGCTGCACCTGTCCGGAATCTGCTGGCAGCCTCTACAGCACCTCAAGATATACCTGAATCGTCCCGCCGCAGACAAGGCCTTCCTCCTCCGCCTCTTCTCCGGTCATATTTTCTTTTGTCAGGCGTCCTTTGGGATGCTCTTCCTTTAAAAGTCCAAGGCACTGATGAATGATCCTGCTCTCCATGCAGCCTCCGCCGACAGTTCCCACAGTCTTCCCGTCCATAGCTACTGCCATCTTCGTCCCGATTTCTCTGGGCGCCGATCCCCTTCTGGCTATGATAGTCGCCAGGGCTATCTTTTGGTTTTCCGGTCTTTCTGCTGTCAGCCAGGACAGCAGCTCACTGTCATAGCCGCTGCTCTTTTTTGATCTGTTCTTTGTCATAATCAGTTCCGCCACAATCGATACCGCAATTTCCGCCGGAGTTTCCGCATGAATCGGCAATCCTACCGGAGAATGGATCTTATCAAGAATATCCCGGGAAATTCCCTCGCAGGAAAGTTCTTTCTTCATGGCCGCTGCCCGGCCCCTGCTGGCCATCATTCCTACATAAGCCCTTTCTTTCTGAAGAATTGCCCGAAGACAGATTCCGTCATAGCGGTGTCCTCTTGTGAGAACCAGAAAGTACGAATCGCTTCCCCCGGAAATTTTTGCAAGAGCATTGCCGAAGCTGTCGCATATGACATCGTCCGCCCCCGACCTCCTCATTGCGTCGGCAAAAGAAGGCCTGTCCTCCAGCGCCGTCACATGGAAGCCTGCCCGTGACGCCAGAAAAGCCGCCTGCTGCGCCACATGTCCGCCGCCGCAAATGACCAGCCGGTTCGTTTTTCTCAGATGCTCCACAAATATTTTCCGTCCGCCGGCTTCCATAATTCCGCTCTCTTCCGATCCGGACAGGATTGCTTTTTCCGTTTCTGACAGCAGAGCTTCTCCTGTCTCCGCCAGAAGTTTCCCCTCTGAGAAAAAAAATCTGGCGCCGTTTCCCTGCCCTTCTACGACAGTAACCAGAATATTATCTTTATCTCTGTTTTCTGAAAGAATTTTGTATATTTCCTGCATTTTCATCTTCGGTCACCTCTTTTCTCTCCGCCGGCTTCGCTCTGATTTTTATTCCAATATATGCTCTCTTCCCTGTGCAATGATCGTCCTCACATGATCGTCAGCCAGAGAATAAAAAACAGATTTTCCGTCTCGGCGGTTTTTTACCAGCCTGCTCTGCTTCAGGATTCTGAGCTGATGAGACACCGCCGACTGTGTCATGTTCAGAGCTTTCGCCAAATCACAGACGCAGACTTCTGTCTCAAAAAGTATAAAAAGAATGCGGATCCTGGTGGGATCGCCGAACACTTTAAACAGCTCGGACAGAGAATCCAGCTCCAGCTCGTCCGGCATGGTTTCGTTTACAATTTTCAAAAGTTCTTCATGAATTTCTTCTGTGTCACAGCACAGCGCTTCTTTTTCTTCTGCCATGATGTATTTCCGCCTTTCCGTTCAATCAGTGCAC
The DNA here is from genome assembly GCA_019118645.1 of Candidatus Blautia excrementipullorum. Taxonomy (GTDB): domain Bacteria; phylum Bacillota; class Clostridia; order Lachnospirales; family Lachnospiraceae; genus Blautia_A; species Blautia_A excrementipullorum. The sequence continues at coordinate 33,725 of DWYN01000056.1, forward strand.
AGATATCTCTGCCTGCCGGGGAATTCCGCCTTCTCCCCTCTGCTGCAGAATTCTGTTCTCTCTAATGTCCTGTCCATCTGCCTCTAAAGTTTTTCTTTCAGCTCCTCTTTGCTGAAGTTGAAAAATACAGTAAGCGCCACCGGGAAAGCAATAAGGCCTACGAGGCCCAGAAGCTTCAGTCCCAGGAACAGAGCTGCCAAGGTAGCCAGCGGGTGGAGACCGATCTGCTTTCCGACAATCCTCGGCTCCAGCATATTTCTTACCACCAGGATCACCAGATAAAGCATAAGGATACCGACAGCCAGGCCGTTGTTTTTCATAATAAAGAGAATTACCGCCCAGGGCAGAAGAATGCCTCCTGTTCCCAGCACCGGAAGAATATCAAAAACAGCGATTCCCAGGCCCAGGAGCACCGGATAGGGAATCCCCAGGATCCAAAGTCCCAGGCACAGTTCTCCGAAAGTAATTAAAAACAGGAGTGTGTAAGATCTCAGATAAATAAAGAGAACATTTTTTACATATGATTTTGCCCTGCGGACCAGTTTTTCCTGTTTCGGCGTCAGGAACTTTTTAAAAAAGGAAAGTATTCCGTCATAATCCCCGGCAAAAAAGAAGGTTGCGACCACGGTAATGACCAGCTGAATCACAAAGCTTGGAATCCCGCTGATTCCCCCGGAAAGGATCTGCACTACCTTAACGGAAAAGCCGGATACATAACTGCCCAGATTGCTTGTCATCTCATTAAAGGAATTTTCAATCGTCTGAGCCACTGAAGGATGGACATTATCCATGGATTCTTCCAGATATTCAGAAATAGTCTCAAACACCGGCACAATCGTGGTGTTATACAGATACGGCACCCTCCGAATAAGATTTTCCAGACCGTTCAGAAGCTTCAGCCCTGCCCACGCCGCCAAAAGAAAAAGAACGCCATAAAAAATCACACAGGAAATAATAGATACGGCCTTCTTCCTTTTCGGAGGTACTTTCAATTTTCTGACAGGTATCTGAATCAGCGCTGCTACCAGGAATGCAATAATGAACGGCATCATAGGGGTGACCAGATACTTAAAGCCCACCCATACGAGAACCAGAATCAATGCATAGAATACAACATTCACAATAAATTTTTTCTTTCGCTCCACTTTGTTCCTCCATGATGTCTAAATAACTCGCTCTCAAAGCTATGCCGGGAGCGCTTTCTTTTAGGGAAGCGCTCCTGCCATATTTGCAACTCTCCCCATATCCCCCGTGACTGTTTCATCTATTTCTCCTGTACCTTTATTTCCGCAGGATTCTTCGAAAAGACTGCTATGGTTTCAATCCATACGGTCTCGCAGAACTGATCCACACAGCATGCTTTTTCCACTCGGTACCCTGCTTCCAGAAAACTCTCCAGATCACGGGCCAGGCTGGTAGCCTTGCAGGACACATACACAATCCGATCCACTCCATAAGCAAGAATCTTCGGCAGCGCCTTTGGATGGATTCCCTCCCTGGGAGGGTCCAGAACGATCACATCCGGCTTCTCTTTTAATTCATCCAGAATCTTCAATACGTCCCCGGCAACAAATTTACAGTTGCGCAGTCCGTTCAACGCCGCGTTTTCTCTGGCCGCCGCAACGGCTTCTTCAACAATCTCTACTCCCACCACCTCTTTTGCAACAGGCGCCAGAAGCTGGGCGATCGTTCCCGTACCGCTGTAAAGGTCAAAGACGGTTCTTCCTTTCGTCTCTCCAATATATTCCCGCACAATTGAGTACAGAACCTCTGCAGCCAAAGAATTGGGCTGAAAAAAAGAAAAGGTGCTGATCCGGAACTTCAGCCCCAGGAGATTTTCATAGAACCAGTCCTGGCCGAACAGAATTCTTGTCTCATCGCTTTTTACCACATCCGAAAGAGAGTCATTGATAATATGCAGGATTCCCACAATCCTTCCATCCAGCTGCAGATCCAGAAGCAGATTCTTTAAAGGTTCCAGGTCGTGCTCCTCCTGGCTTGTGGTAACAATATGTACCAGAATTTCTCCTGTAGTCACGCCGCGGCGCAGAAGAAGATGGCGGAGATATCCGGTATGCTGCATTTTTTTATAATAAGAAATGTTTTTCTCTCTAAAATAATCCCGCACACACGTCAGAATATCTGTCATATCCCGGTGCACCAGTTTGCAGTCATCCGTATTCAGGACATCATAAGTGCTTCCCTTTTTGTGCAGGCCCAAAGAAAGCGGGCCGTCCTTATATTCATCTCCAAAGGAAAATTCCATTTTGTTTCTGTATCCAAATTCCACAGGACTTCCGTGAATCCCTTCCCACAGGTAATCCGCCTGTCCCTCTTCATCCGCCTGTCCTCCACGGATCAGCACAGGTTCCAGGAGCTCCCGTACCTGTCTTTCTTTCATCTTAAGCTGATCCTGATAGGACATTGTCTGATACATACAGCCTCCGCAGGCAGGAAAAGAGCTGCATACCGGCTTTCTCGTCTCCAGAGGGGATTTTTCCAGAACCTCCAGAAGACGTCCCTGTACCTTCCCGGAGCGTTTCTTCTGAATAACGAATTTAACCTTCTGTCCGGGAATGCCATTTTTCACGATTACCTTCTGATCGTCCACCTGTATGCATCCTTTATTAGGGAATTCTATTTTTTCAATTATTCCTTCATATATCTCGCCTTTTTTCATTCTTCACCTGTTCCTGTTTTTATTTTTGCCGGATTTTCTCCTGTCATCCATATTTTTTAAATGTCCGGATCTTCCGGTCAAGTAAAACAGCCCCGGTGAGAACCGGAGCTGCTGGTCAGTCCATTATTCTTCTTCGTCTTCAAAGTAATCATCGAAGTCGTCATCGAAATCCTCTTCAAAGTCTTCCAGATAATCCGGAGCAAAGAAACGATATACAGCAAATGCAATTCCGGTTACTGCCGCAACAGTCCCAATGATTGCCAGTACCCAGAGGACTGTATTTTTCTGTTTTTCATCTTCCTTTTTCTTTAAAACCGTCAGTAATTCTTCGATTTTCGCATTCATATTCATAGTGCGTACCATCCTCTCTTCATTCTTCCCGGCATCCACACTGCCGTACCCTGAGTCAGGTGATTCACGCCAATGTATCCGCTGCAAAAATTCCAGGGACTGTATCCTGATTTCTGCTACCTGCACTCATTTTCTTGTAACTTCTAGTATACCACTATCACTCTCATTTTACCATAAATTATCTAAAATTTTAGATTTTCTTCAGTTTTGCGAAGCCTGCAAACATCTTTTTTGTGCCTGCCTTATCAAATTCAACCGTAACTTCATAATCTCTGCCGCCTTCCACAATATTCTTTACGATACCCACGCCAAATTTTATGTGGCGCACCGTATCTCCCACTCCATAGTCCAGAGATTCCGCCTTCGTGACCTTAAAGTTCTGCGGCTGAAAGGCTTTTGCCTGGAAGGCCATTTTCATCTGCATGTAGCTGCTTCTGCCGGAAGAAGTTTCCGGAATTTTCGGCTTATGCTCCTGGATGGTATGTCCCAGTTCCACCAGTTCTCTGGGTATCTCCCGGACAAACCTTGAAACACGGTTATACTGTGTCTCTCCCCGGATCATTCTCTGCTGGGCGCATGTCATTGTCAGCTCTTTCATCGCCCTTGTGATCCCCACATAGCAAAGTCTCCGCTCTTCTTCCATATCCGAAAGATCTGAGGAAAAAATGCACATACTGCTTGGAAAAATCCCATCTTCCATTCCTGCCATATATACATAAGGAAATTCCAGTCCTTTGGCGCTGTGAAGAGTCATCAGGAGCACATAATCCTGCCCCGGATCCACAGTGTCAATATCCGCAATCAGGGCAATTTCCTCAAGAAATCCGGAGAGTGTGGCTTCCCGCCCTTCATCCGCCATGGCTTCCTGATAAGATACGGTCTTTGAAATAAGCTCGTCAATATTCTCGATCCTGCCTCTGGATTCCTCGGTATCCTCCTTTTTCAGTTCGTCAACATACCCGGTCAGATCAATAATTTCCTCCAGAAGTTCCTCCACCGTATATGCCTGGGCTTTGCTTTTTAAAGACTGAATAAAAGTAACAAAGCCTTCTATTTTGGACAGGGCTCTTCCTATAGAAGGAATCTCTTCCGCAGTTCGGAGAGCGTCATAAAAGCTGATCTGCATTTTATCTGCATAATCCTGGACTCTTGTGATCGTGGTAGCTCCGATTCCACGCCTTGGAACATTGAGAATACGGCGCACCGCCAAATCGTCTGCAGCGTTGTCTACGGTTTTCATATAGCTTAAAAGATCTTTGATTTCCCTGCGGGCGTAGAAATTCACCCCTCCTACAATTTTATAGGGGATATTCGCCAGCAGACATTTCTCCTCAAAGAGACGTGACTGCGCGTTGGTTCTGTAAAGGATTGCGCAGTCGCGGTAGCGCAGGCTTCCCTCTCTTCTTCCTTTGGCGATGTCTCCTACCACATATTCCGCTTCCTCGAATCCGTTCATAAACTGACGGAAATGAATTTTTTCTCCCACAGGATTCTCCGTCCAGAGTCTTTTCGGCTTTCGTTCTGTGTTATTGGCAATCACTTCATTGGCTGCATTCAGAATGTTCTGCGTGGAACGGTAATTCTGTTCCAGGCGGATCACCTTAGCGTCAGGAAACACTCTCTCAAAGCCAAGGATATTTCCGATATTGGCTCCGCGGAATTTATAAATTGACTGGTCATCGTCTCCCACCACGCAGAGATTTTCATATCTTGACGCCAGAAGGCTTACAAAATGAAACTGCGCCGTGTTCGTATCCTGATACTCGTCCACCATAATATATTTGAATCTTTCCTGATAAGACTCCAGAACCTCTCCGCAGCTGCGGAACAGTTCCACCGTTTTAACGATCAGATCGTCAAAATCAAGAGCATTATTTCTCCTGAGAGACGCCTGGTATTCCCGGTATATTTCCGCGACTTTTTTCTCGCGGAAATCCCCCCCTGCATTTTTCTCCATCTCGTCCGGTGTAATCAGTTCGTCCTTCGCATGGGAAACTGCCGACAGAAGAGCTCTCTCCTTATACTGCTTTGTATCCACATTCAGCCTTCTGCATACTTCTTTCATCAGTGTCTTCTGATCGTCTGTATCATAAATCGTAAAATTATTGTCATATCCAAGGCGGTCAATATAACGTCTGAGAATCCTCACACAGGTGGAATGAAAGGTAGACACCCACACGCTTCCCCCATCGCTTCCCACAATCTGATCCACACGCTCCCGCATCTCCTGGGCCGCTTTATTTGTAAAAGTGATTGCCAGGATGTTCCAGGGATTCACCCCTTTTTCCCCGATAAGATACGCAATTCTGTGCGTCAGCACCCTTGTTTTTCCGGAACCTGCCCCCGCAAGAATCAGAAGCGGCCCTTCTGTATGGTAAACAGCTTCCTGCTGCATGTCGTTCAATGTTTCATATATACTCATATCTTCTCCCGTTCACATGAGATTTCTCTGTATCTGTTCTGCCTTTTCCGCTGTGTTTTTTATTCTCTCCGGCTTCCGCGGCATTCCTTTTACATTATACATAAAAACATGCGTTCTTACAAGAATAAACAAGAGGCTGTTCCTCCTCTCTGCCAGAGAAAGGAACAGCCCCTCTGTTTCCGGAATTTTCTTTTATTTTTTCAGGCAGAAGTGGAACATCCAGCTCTGATATTCCTCCTTTGCCTCCGGCAGCGGAAATCCTCCGTTCATCAGGGCTCCGCCCGGATATTCCTTTCCGTCCATCTCATAGACTGCCTCTTCCCTCAAACCGCGGAGGAGAAGTCTGGATGGCGGATCATTTGTTCTCACCTTGGAAGCAACCACACAGAGGAGCGCTTCTTTTCCGTTCTCATCTGCAAATTCCCAAGCCGCATAATGCTCGTCCTGAGCCGGGTTTGTCAGACGGTAATAGAGTCCGTCCTGAATAAGTCCGTAGTATTTTTTAAAGACCGCAATCTGCTCTTTCACCTGATCCCTTTCCTTCTCTGTGAGCTTTCCAGGATCAAGTTCATAACCGAAGGTCCCTGCCATAGCCACTACCGCTCTTGTCTCCAGAGGAGTCGTTCTTCCTGTCTGGTGGTTCGGGCAGGCGGAAACATGAGCTCCCATTGTGGAAACCGGGTAAGAAAACGAAGTACCGTACTGAATCTCCAGCCGCTCAACAGCGTCGGTATCATCACTGCACCAGATCTGCGGAGTATAATAGAGCATTCCGGCGTCAAATCTTCCGCCGCCGCCGCTGCAGCCTTCAATAAGCATATCCGGATAGCGTTTTCCAAGACGTTCCAGAAATTCATACAGACCAAGAACATAACGATGAGGAACCTCTCCCTGGCGCTCAGCCGGAAGCTGAGCAGAGTATACATCGCTGATGCTTCGGTTGAAATCCCATTTCAGATAATCCACCTGTACATGATCCAGAACTCTACACATCTGATCAAAAATATAATCCCGGACATCTTCTCTGGAAAAGTCCAGCACCAGCTGATATCTTCCGCGCATCGGAGGGCGTCCCGGCACATGAAGCACCCAGTCAGAATGTTCCCTGTACAGGCTGCTGTCCTCGGAAACTCCTTCCGGCTCATACCAGATGCCGAATTTCATTCCCATTTCGTGGATTCTCTCAGAAAGCTCCTTCAGTGTGCATCCCAGCTTTTCTTCATTTACATGCCAGTCTCCCAGGCCGCTGTTATCCGTATCCCTTTTCCCGAACCATCCATCGTCCATAACAAAAAGTTCTACGCCCAGATCCGCCGCCTTTTCCGCCATTTTCAGAAGCTTTTCTCCGGTGAAATCAAAGTAGGTTCCCTCCCAGTTATTCATCAGGACAGGTCTTCTTGCATGCTTGAATTTTCCTCTGCAGAGGTTGTTCCGATATGCTTTGTGGTAAATATGCGACATTTTTTCAAAGCCGCCGTCACTGTAAACCATTGCGGCCTCCGGAGTCCAGAAACTCTCTCCCGGTTCCAGCTTATAGGAAAAGTTCTCCGGGTGAATTCCCATCAGCACTCTTGTCTGATTAAACTGATCCATCTCCGCTTCTGCAAGAAAATTGCCGCTGTAAAGAAGGGAAAATCCGTAGCATTCTCCCTGAGTCTCCGTAGCAGCAGCGTCAGCGAGCATCACAAAAGGATTATACTGATGGCTGGAAGTCCCTCTAAGGCTTCCCACTGCCTGCACGCCATGATGTACAGGCGTTCTGGAAAGCTGGCGTTCCATTTCGTGTTTTCCGTAGAAAGTCATCCAGTCATAAGAGCCGTAGGATTTGTCAAGACACAGAGACATCACCCTCTCCAGAAATACAGGCGCGTCCCCATTGTTTTCCACGCACACGGCCCTGGTAATTACATCCAGGTCTTCCAGTACACCATAGTACAGTTTTACACACACATTTTCCACATCATCTTTCATGGTGATCACCAGCGTGTCCGCCTGGTTCTCTTCCATGGCGTAGAGGGCAGGAAGACCTGGGATTTTATACTTTCCTTTCTGGATCTCATAATCTTTGTAGCGAAGCTCCAGAGCCATGGCTCCTGTCTGGTATTTTACGGACAGGGCACTCTGGCGGTAATCCCCGCTTCCAAAACAGGAGTATTCCTGGGGAAGTGTATCCAGAGAATAAGTTCTGTCATTTCCCGCCTGATAAGGATTTCCGGAAAAACCGTGATCCCGTCTCTGGATCAGGTAGGAATAGTCAAAGTTTTCTGTCTTTTTTCCATAATAAGTATGAAGCAGGACGCCGTAATCGTCTACTTTCATCTGGTACATACTGGTTTTTGTATACAGCGTAAATAAGGATTCCTTTTCACTCAGTACTATTGACATTGTCTTCTCCTTTTATACTTTATACTTGTCTTTCAGAATATCAGGCCCGGAATTTTTCCGGATGATATCATATAACGCACCTGCATACATACGCCGATGATACGCTTATTTTACCGCGCCGTTTACTACACCGTTCAGGATCTGTTTCTGGCATACCAGATAGAAGATCAGAATCGGGATCAGCGCCAGCAGATAAGATGCAAACGCCAGGTTATAATTGGTTCCGAACTGTGTCTGGAAATTCAGCTGTGCCAGAGGCAGAGTGTTCTTGCCTGTACCGGACATGATTACCAGAGGAGTCATTACATCGTTCCAGGTTCCCAGAGCGGTCAGCACCGCCACAGTGGCGTGCATGGGCTTCATGATCGGGAAGATAATGCTCCAGTATGTTTTCCAGGTACTTGCTCCGTCCACTTTCGCAGCTTCTTCCAGCGCCAGCGGAATATTTTTCAGGTATCCGGAGTACAAAAGCAGGTTCATCGGCATATAGAATACCACATAAAGAATGATTACGCCAGCCCTATTTCCGATCCCCATCTGAGAAGTCTGTTTTACCAGAGGCATCATCAGGATCGCAAAAGGTACGAACATACCGCTTACAATGTAAAGATAAGAGAACTTATAAAATTTGCTGTGTCCCATATTTCTGCCGATGGCATATCCGGCAAGAGAATGGAGCAGGATCGCGATCACTACGGTTAAGATCGTGATCAGAAGGGAGTTCCCCAGAGAGTTCCAGAAATCTGTAACCTCCATTGCCTCCGCAAAGTTGCTGAAACTCCATTTTGACGGGAAAGCAAGAGCACCCGCAATATCGTTTGTCATCTCGGAGGGCTGCTTGAAAGCAATGATCACCGCCATATATAACGGGAAGAAAATAGTAACGCATCCGATGATCAGCAAAATAGTGATCGGCCAGTTGGTTCCGCCGACGCCCTGACTTTTCTTTTTCATCATAACTGCTCCTCCTTCTTATTCATAAATGAAAGCTGGAACACAGAGATTGCCACGATCACTACAAAGAACAGCACCGCGTTGGCACTCTGGAAACCAAACTGTCCGCCGTCCATACCGTTTCTGTAGATCAGGTAGGAGATAGATTCTGTACTCTGTGCCGGTCCGCCCTTGGTCAAAGCCATGATCTGGTCGAAGGCCATCAGGAAGTTTTTCATGCAAAGCACCATGTTGATGGTGAAAAACGGGATGATCAGAGGGAAGGTCAGGCTCTTGAATTTTGTCCAGCCTGTAGCTCCGTCAATGGAGCCGGCCTCGTATACATCCTCCGGCACTGTCTGAAGGCCGGAAATATAAATGATGGTGTTCATGGCGATGGACTGCCATGCCGCCACGATCACGATAGCGAACCATGCGGTTTTCGTGCTTGCCAGCATACTTCCGCTGAGAGCTTCGATTCCCAGAGCCTGTCCTGCAGCCGGGAGAATGTAAGTAAAAATAAAGCTGAAGATATAACCTACAACAAGCCCCCCCAGCACGTTAGGAATAAAATAAATTCCTCTAAGAGCGCTCTTGGCACGGATCTTGCTGTTCAGTCCCAGAGCCAGGATCAGGCTGACAACATTTACAATGATCGTTGAAACAATGGCAAATTTAAAAGTAAACAGATAGGATCTTCCCACCCGGGCATCCTGGAACAGATCAATGTAGTTTCTCAGTCCTACCCATTCGTAGCTTCCGTATCCTTTAAAGTTGGTAAAGCTGTAAATAAAGCCTTTGATCAGCGGCAGTGTGTTAAATGCGAAAAACAGCACAAGAATGGGAATTGTGATCAGCATAAATGTGCGCTTTCTCTCATTGCCTTTCGCTTTATCCATCATGATTCGTCTCCTCCTTCCCCGTGTTCTTCCTCATACTTCTGAACCTTGCGGATCAGATCACGGTTATAACGTTTCCACTCAGTGTCAAATTTCTTCAGGAATCCGTCTGTGTCCCCGTCCATGACGTATGTCTGGATCATAGCGTCTACAGCCATCTCGGAGGGATAATGATGATCCTGATAGTCAGCCATCTTGCCTTCTTCAATATATTCTGTCATGCCGTCAAGCTGTTCCGGAAGATCGAATTCGCCCTCTTTGCAGGGGATCGCGTTCTGATCGTCCAGATAAATCTGGATATTCTCGTCTTCCATCATAAAACGGAGAACCTCATAGGCCGCTTCTTTGTTCTCGCAGTCTTCCATAACTGCAAACAGAAGGTCAACGCCGGAATTCAGAACCTGACCGTCCGCTTCGTCGTTTGCCGGGAAAACGAAGGAGTCAATGTTCATGTCCGGATTTACGGAAAGAATCTGAGGCACTGCATAACTTCCGATACAGTACATCGCGGATTCGCCTCTCGCAAAGGCGGTACATGCATCGTTGTAGCTGTATGCTGTGGGATCCGGCTGCGCGTAGGGAAGAAGCTGGAGCAGCTTTTCTGATACCTCTCTGTACTCGTCAGAGAAAGTAGTCTCTCCTCTGTTCACCTGCTGGCATACGTCTGCCGGAGCCAGGTCGCAGGCCATGGCGTTCCATGGAGCAAGGCAGGTCCATGTATCCTTGAAGCCAAAATACAAAGGCTGCTGTCCGGATTCCTGAATAGTATCCAGAAGCGTCAGGAATTCATCCCAGGTAGTGGGGATCTGCCATCCGTTTTCTTCAAACATGTCCTTGTTGTACAGAATACCTGCCGCATTTGCCACGTACGGCACCGCATATGTACCCTCTGTAGGAACGAATTCAAGGTTTTCCAGGATATCCATATAGGACTGCTTTACATCCGCAAGGCCGTCGAAATCAGAGATATCCATCAGCATGTCTGAATCCAGGAAGTTGGAGTAGTTGATATCTCCTCCAATTCCGATAATATCAGGCTGATCCTCCTTGATGAAACGTGTTTTCAGAATCGTCATTGCCTCGTTCGGTGATTCGATGGTCAATTCAATGTCATCATGGGTGGCATTGAATTTTTCTTCCATCTGCTCAAAAGCCTTGACAGCTTCCGGCTTGTACTGAACCATCTCAATCTGGATTTTTCCGTTGCTTGTGGAAGAATCTCCGCATCCTGTCAGTACCGCGCCTGCTCCCACCAGAACAGCGCCTGCGCCGACAGCAAACAATGCTTGTTTTTTCATTACTCTTCTCCTTTCCTGTTTCAATATTCGGTAAACTAATTGTAGCATCGGCAAAATTGACTGTAAATA
>DWYN01000057.1 GCA_019118645.1 Candidatus Blautia excrementipullorum
GGACTGAATCCCGATGGTTCGAGCAGCGAAGAAGCCGGAACCACGCCGGATATTTTGTCAGATGGATCAGAAGATCCTCTGGTGACAGCTCTGCGGGAGATAGAAAAGGCCTCCCATTGAGGGGAGGTGGATGGGAAAAGGTTGCGCAAGTTGGCTCATGATGCAAAAATAACGGCTTTTCCCAGCTTCTGAATGAAAGAAACTGTCTCCGGGTCTGCATCTTTGTTTGTGACATAATAGTCAGCATTCTGCAGATTGGAAATCTTTGAAAATCCTTCAAAGCCGAATTTGGAAAAATCTGCGGTTATGATCGTTTTGTGAGACCGTTCCATCATCATGCGGCAGATTGCGGATTCTTCTGCGTGATATGTAGTGATTCCGGCCTGAGTATGGATGCCGTCGATAGACAAAATGGCTTTGTCGGCCTTATATTGTCCCAGCTGCTCCAGAGCTGTATTTCCATAGGAAAAGGAATATTGCGCGTTTACTTCTCCGCCCAGGAGGATCACGCGGAAGGTGGGGCAGCTGGCCAGCTCCACTGCCACAGCCATGGAATTGGTGACGATATTCAGACTATTGCGCTTTTTGAGCTCCATGGCAGTATATAGGGTGGTGGTGCCGGAATTAATCATCAGGGTGTCGCCATCCTGTATCAGTTCTGACGCAGCCCGGGCAATTTCCGTCTTGGCTTCCAAATTATAATGCTTTCGCTGCTGGGCGTCCATGGTGAAAAAATTCCGGACTGTCTGAACAGCGCCTCCGGTTACACGCCGGAGATAACCGTCCTTTTCCAGGGAAGCCAGATCGCTGCGGATAGTGACGGGGGAAGTATGAAATAATTCACTCAGCTGTGTGACCTTTACCTGGCCGTCCTGAGCCAGAAGTTCCAGGATTCGCTTTCTTCTCATATCTATTTTCAGTTCATGTTCCATCTTGGATATCCCCCGTCTTTCATCTTTTTGTCAGCGGGGCAGGGTTCTTCCGGGCCGCTGTTCTATTTTCAAATCATAGCATATTCTGCTCCCCTGCGCAATGCCGGCATTCTTCCTCGGCAGTCATTGATGATTCAGACGTTTCCCCACGGCTCCGCCGGGGTGGTTCAAGGCAAACTCTTCGTTTCTGTAATTCGTTTCCTCCAGAACAGCCGTCTGCAGAGCGTCGAAGACAGCAGACAGAGCGACAAAGCTGGAGGTTCCCTGGCTGTTATACTTATCTGTTTCGACTGTAACCTTCATAGGAATGAGGATATCGGAGCGTTCTGCCAGCGGAGAAGAAAGATTTTCGGTAACACCGATGATCAGGCTCTCCTTGGTCCGGCAGATTTCCAGAATCTTGAAAAGCTCATCTGTTTTTCCGCCCCGGGAGGCCCAGACCAGGACATCGCCTTTCTGAAGAAAACCGGATGCGCCGTGAATGGCTTCGGCTGGAGAAAGGAAACGCGCTGGGCGGTTGATACAGCACATGGAATGAGCGAAATGCCTGCAGGCAATTCCAGAGTGGCCGCAGCCGGTGGCCGCGATCCGGGGAGCAGCTGCAAGGGCATCTACGGCCCTGGAGAATGACTCCATATCCATGCAGTCCCGGGTAGCCAGGATAGAGTCGCTTTCGATTTGGAAAGCTTTCAAAGCAGATTCTTTTGATTCCTGTTTCATTTTAAAGTCCTCCTTTTGCGGAAATTATAGATAAAAGAGCAAATAAAATTCGAGAAAAACTTATTATGTTCTAATCATATAGCCTTTCTTGAAGAATTTCAATAACTTTCGAAAACTTTTTAAATAGAAAATAATATTGACAAAATAATTTTTCAAAACTATACTATAAGAAACTGGATAAACCATAAAAGGAGGATAAGGTATGGAATTTAAAGTGGTTCAGAAAGAACTGGAACTCAAGTCAAGAGGATGGATTCCCACGTTTCATGATGTTTCCAAAGAGGTTCTGGAAATTGTGAAAGAGTCCGGAGTGAAAAACGGTACAGTGTGCGTCGCGTCTCATCATACAACCTGTTCCGTCATGATTCAGGAAGCTTCTCACGATCTGGATAGTTTTGATCTGGAATATCTTCAGCATGATCTGCTGGATATCATGCGTAAGCTGGTTCCAGATTTCAGGGAAGAAGGCCAGTACCGCCATCCGGGCCCTATTCATACACAGTTTGGCCGTTATGTCAATGAACCGGGTGATTATTCCAGCCACAATACAGACGGTCATCTCCGTTCAGTATTTTTCGGCCGCAGTGAGACCATGACGATTAAAGATGGAAAACTGGATGGAGGGGAGTTTGCGCATATCTATTTTATTGACTGGGATCAGGTGCGCGCACGCCGCCGCCAGTTGAACGTGACTGTTATGGGAACGACAGAGGACGTGGGAGATCGGAAATATAAGAACGGTGAAGTTCTCAATACGCTGCGTCAGTACACAGAGGAAGAAAAAGCTTATATGAAGGAGTTTGATTATCAGCTCGATCAGAGAACTACTTTTGAGCAGATGAAAAATGTACCGGCCATGTAGGCACAGAATGGAAAACCAGGATTACAAAGAAAAACAGAGCGTTTTAAAAGGCGTCCGGGAAATGAAATCTTCCGGACGCCTTTGTCTGCGGAAAACGGGTTTCAGACGCCGATAAAGCGTTTCCGCGGTATTATTTTATGCCGAAAATTTTTGCTGAATTTTCATAAAAAATTTTATTTACTTCATCCTTTCCAAGTCCAAGCGTTTCTGTGGCTTTCCGGCATGCCGCGATCTCTTCGTAGATAAAGAACGTGATTTTTTCAGCTTCCGGATATGGGATTTCTCTCATATGGGGATCAGAAGAGACATCGCCGAGAGAGCCGGCGGGAATCTCATTGATGTAGAATCCGTTTTCCACTACCCGGCGCGCCTTCATGCGGAAAATCGGAAAATCTGAACCATAGATGAAACGTTCCGGGCCGAAATAGCGGAGCACCTGCTCCATGACATAGGCGTTGGTATTGGCGGTGAAGTCCCAGACCGTTTTTTCTGTATGTTTTAGGTATTCCAGACCGTTTCCAATATCTTCATTTGCGTAGGCTCTTCCCAGATGCGCTACCAGAAGCTGGAGATTCGGATATTTCTGCTCAATCTCATAGAGCTGCACATAGTTGACCGGGTCCGCGAGGCGTCCGGGGCGCGGGATGTGAAGCTGCACTACCCAGCCGTGCCTGTCAGCCAGCGCAAGATGCTCTTTCGGAAGAAAATCATAGATACGGATTTCACTGGTAGGGATATAAGAGGGAGCAAATTCCAGATAGACCTTCAGACCGGCAAAACCGCCTTCCAGCACGGCTTTTTCAACTTCCTCAGCAGGCTGTTCGGGCCGGGAAAGATACAGCGCGGGAAAATGATACTGCTCCGCTTTCTGCCTTACATAGGGGTTGGACTGGGCGGTGTCCACAGCGATATTGACATAAGAGTAGAGAACCGGAACCACCTCTTTGCCAGGAAAAAGCTCACGGTTGGTTTCTATCAAATCTTCCACGGAATTATCTCGGGCAACCATCTCAGGCCAGGCACAGGAGCGGCTGGCGGCATCGTGTCCTGTCACGAACTGCTTCAGCCATACATGATTGTGGCAGTCGATGAATTTATCAGGAAGATAATCACGAAGCTGCTCTTCGTAGAACTGGCGGTCATAGGGGGTTACGTTTAAAAGTGCCATGGTGTGTCCTCCTTTACATCTTTACATAATGAACTCCCGCGGCTGCGGGATATCGCTTCGATTTTTGATGACCTTATTGTAAGACTGAAACGTTCAATAGTCAATAAAAATATGAGTGAAACAAGCAAAAAATGAAAAAAACTATGTACAGTGGACAAAAAGGATGTTATACTGAAAATACATTCAGCAGATAGAAACTGAGTTTCTGATAAGCGGGAGAGCCGGCAGATCACAGCATACAGATGAATGACAGATATAGAGAAAGTGCCGGAGAAGTAAAATAGAATGGATGAGTGAGAGTAATGAACAGTCAGAGAGAACAGAATCTGATGAACTGGCTGCGTCTGGAGGGAAAACTGGAGCTTGGAGAGGTGGTAGATTTTCTTAATATATCGGAATCTACAGCCCGCAGGCTGTTTACCAGGCTGGAGTCGGAAGGAAAAGTAATACGGGTCCATGGCGGAATCCAGCTTCCGGGCAATGCGGCGCTGGAATATTCCTTCGATCAGGTTGCAAAGTCAAATATAGAGGAAAAGAATGCAATTGCGAAAGCAGCTTTTGAACTGCTTTCGGATGAGGAAATCATCTTTTGTGATGCGGGAACTACAGTATTGTGTTTCTGCATGGAGCTGGCAGGAAGAATCGGAGAGACCTCTGGAAACATCCGGATGTACACGAATTCTCTGGCAAACTTTGAAGTTTTGTCGCCCCATGTTCCGATCACACTGATAGGCGGAGAATACCGGCCGCACAGAAAAGATTTCAGCGGATATCTGGCGGAGCTTGCTCTGTCCAGGGTTCACTTTACCAAATGCTTTCTGGGGACGGATGGCTGTGATATGAAGAAATTTTTTACTACCACAGATTTTGATACGGCCCGAATGGACGAGATGGCCATGCGGAATTCGGATGAAACCATCATTCTCTGCGCTTCAGACAAATTCAGTTTCTGTGCCCAGGTGGGATATGCTTCTTTTGAGGATGTGGATAAAATTGTGACAGACACAGGAGTGGAAAAAGAGGTCTGTGATAAACTGGAAAGTTCCGGAATTCAGGTGATTAAAGCGGAGGCGGTGCCGCTTTAAGCGGAAGACAGCTGGAAGATAAAAAGATACTGTGGGCTCCCATAAGGAGAGCCCCTTTATCCGAATATTGTTTGCACTCGAGTGCAAATTGCATGCGGTATAAATTTATGCGAAAAGGAGAGGGATTATGGAGGTAAAAGAAAAGTATATTCACACACGAAATTATGGGTGCAGGATTCGCCGTTATGTTCAGAATGGAATCGAGATGGCATCCATGGAAAATCAGAAGATAAAAGTGGTCTTTGCGTTGGATAAGGGAGCAGATATTGTTGAGTTCACTTATAAACCCATGGATGTAGATTTGATGTGGCATTCTTTTAATGAATTAAAAAATATCCGGCATATTTCAACAAAAGCATCAGAAGGAGGAAACTTTCTGGACAGTTATGGGGGAGGCTGGCAGGAACTGTTCCCAACTTATGGGGGTCCGGCTGATTTTCATGGTGGAGAAATAGGAATTCATGGGGAGGCCTGTCTGTATCCGTGGGAATGTGAAACAGTGGAAGATACACCGGAATGTGTGAGTCTCAAACTGTCTCTTCGGACAATTCGGACCCCGTTTCTTCTGGAGAAAACTGTGACATTGCGCGAGAATTCGGCAGTTCTCGAGATGAAACAGAAGATTACAAATCTGGGAGCTGTAGAACAGCAGTTTATGTGGGGACATCATCCGGCGTTCGGGTGGCCTTTTATAGATGAGCACACCCGGCTGTATGTAAAGGGAGCGCCGACTGTGACTGTACCCCAAAGCCATATCGCCCAAAGGTGCCCCTTTAACAAAGAGACCTCCGGAAAATGGCCGTTCCTTCCGGCAGAAAACGGAATGCTGGATATGAGCAGGGCATATGCGCATGAAGAGCGGATGTATATGGAGTACTCTCTTTCTGATTTAGAGGAAGGAGCTTATGAACTGGTTAATGAGCGCCTGGGTTTGGGATTCCGGATGAGATGGGATCTTTCCAGGTTCCGTTATCTGTGGATATGGGGCATGTATTGCGGACATGAGGACTATCCGTGGTATGGAAGAGCGTATACAATGGCAGTGGAACCCTGGTCTTCTCTGGCCGGGGATTTCCAGGAAGCCTGTGAAAAGAAAGAGACACTCTGCCTGGGAGCAGGAGAAAGCATGGAGACAGAGCTGGCGGCTGAAATATTCTGCAGAGACGGAGACGGAAAGGAGAGATGAGTAATGTATGTAATAGGGTTAGATGTAGGCACTACCTGTACTAAGGCATTGCTGGCCGATGAGCAGGGTCACGTTATTACAGTGGGCAGCAGCAGTTACCCTTTAATAAGCAGTGGCAGTCATATTGAACAAAATGCTCAGGACTGGATAGAAGCATCAGTACAGGCGATTCGGCAGGTAATTCAGGGAATCGATGCAACTCAGGTAATGGGACTTTCTCTTTCTACACAAGGAGGCAGTACAGTTGCTGTGGATGAGAAAGGTGAATTTATTGGAAATTCTATTACTTGGATGGACACTCGTTCTGAAGCAGAAGCAGCTGAATTGGAAGCTCAATTGGGTGGAGAATATGTATATCATGCTACGGGATGGAAAATTAATCCGGCACTTGATGCAGCAAAGATTTGTTATATGAAAAAGCAGCCAACATATGAAAAAGCAAGGATGTATCTGTCTACTTTGGAAGTATTAAACTGTTTTTTGACAGGTAATATAGTTTTAGATCCCACAAATGCAGCAATGCGACAGCTATATAATATAGAGCAGAACAGATGGGATGAAAAGCTTCTTGAATTTGCAGGATTAAAGGAAGAAGAACTTCCATGTGTGCGGCCTACGGGGAAAATGGTAGGGAGGCTTTTAAAAGAAGCAGCAGAAAGAACAGGACTTTCAGAAGGGACTCTTGTGTTCAATGGAGCGCATGATCAATACTGTGCAGCAATTGGGTCGGGCGCCGTTAATGAAGGAGATATGCTGCTTTCTGCAGGAACAACCTGGGTGTTGATGGGGATTGGGAAAAAGCCAATGTTTACAGACAGTTACATAGCACCAGGCAGACATCCAGTAGCAGGTTTATATGGTGCCATGGCTTCTTTAGTATGTTCAGGTGCTTCGCTGCAATGGTTTAAAAATGAATTCCTTCCAGAAGACTTTAACATTATGAATGAGGAAGTTGTAAAACGGAGGGAAAAAACAGAAGAACTATTTTTTTATCCATATTTATCAGGGGCAAACTATCCTGTTTGGAATTTAAAGGTAAGAGGGGCTTTTACTGGACTTGCGTTAGAGCATGATAGATTTGATATGGCCCGTGCAATTATGGAAGGTGTAGCGTTTGGAGTAAGGCGAGCGGTTGGAGATTTTGAGTCAAACGGATGTGAAGTTCAGAAAATCACTATGATGGGTGGTGCGTCAAAAAGTTCATTCTGGTGTCAGATACTGGCATCAATAACGCATAAGCCGATATATCGTTTGAATCAGGCTGATATATGTGCCTTAGGAGCGGCAATGATAGCAGCTTGTGGACTTGGAATATATAAAAATTATACAGAAGCAGCAGAGGCGATGGTACATACGCAGCAAATTTATGAAGCAGATGTGGAAGAAACAGCATATTATGATTGGAAATTTCAAAAATATAATGATATGTGGGATAATATCATGAAATATTATAAAAATAATGACTGAATCAATCAAAAACGGGTTGACTAATGACTGATTCGGGCTTATAATTAGATCAAATCAAAATAAATGAAGAAAGAATGAAGAGGAAAAAATGAAGCCAATTATACGTACACCCTATTTTGAAATAGGGACCAAAAATTATATATATGGTGATAAAGTCTTAGAATATGCAAAAGCAGCGGATGCAGCGGCGGAGAAATACGATATTGATGTATTGTTTATTACATCTTGTATAGAGATTCGTCGTGTTGTTGAGAATACAAAACATCTGATAGTGCTGGCTCCGTATATGGATACATTACGGCCGGGCCGGGGAATGGCTGACATTCTGCCAGAAGGACTGAAGGCAGCCGGGGCTCAGGGAGTGGTAGTAAACCACTGTGAAAAACCCATGTCTCTGCCAGCTATCAAGGCAACGATTGACCGGGCAAGAGAACTGGATTTTCTGGTATTTGCCTGTGCTGACACGATTGCTGAGGCAAAAGCTATTGCACAACTCCATCCGGATATCATAAATCCGGAGCCTACGGAACTGATTGGAGGAACGGACGGCGGAGTCAGCGATATGGGATACGTAAAAGAGTCCATCCGTTCCATCAAAGAGATCTATCCGGATATTATGGTAGAACAGGCGGCTGGAATCACAAACGGACAGCAGGTATACGACTTTATTATGGCGGGGTCTGAAGCGGCCGGCGCGGCTTCGGGAATTATGAACGCAGAAGATCCACTGGCTATGATTGATGAGATGATAGCAGCCGTAAGAAGAGCTGCTGATGATTTGAACAGGCAGAAACAAAAAGAGTGAGATACAGGAGAGGAGACAACATGGTTTACAGAGAAGCTTTTAAAGTGATGTCCAGAGACCGTTGCGTAACGTTTCATGATATGACAGCTCAGGCGAAGGAAGCGGTGAAAAGATCAGGCATTCAGAATGGAATCGCTGTGGTATATTCTCATCATACAACCTGTTGTGTGATTACGCAGGAATGTGCGTTTGATATGTCTATGACCGGGCTGGAGACACTGCAGCAGGACCTGGTAAATGTATTTGAAGAGATTATTCCAACCTGCAGAACCGACGGAATGTATCTGCACCCAGGAGAGAAGGCGGTAGCTTTTGCGGCAGAACATGGGGAAGACTGGAGATGCTGCCATAATACAGATGCGCACCTGCGTTCCTCTATCATAGGCAGGAGTGAGACGATTGTTCTGATAGACGGAGAACTTGATTTGGGTGAATTTGGATTTATTTATTTTATAGATTTTGATCAGACCAGAGCGAGAGAAAGGACTGTGCAGATTCAAATTATTGGAGAATAGTGCATAATGCACAAAATGTATCGAGAAAAGAAAAGTATATTGACGAATATGTGCATACATGATAAGATTAAAAAAATATGTAAAAATGGAATTACGAGGAAAATATGTACAAAAGACCGGTGACGTTGAAAGACGTGGCGGAAGAATCTGATTATTCTCTCCGGACAGTAAAAAAAGTGATGTCTGGTGATTTGACAGTCAGGCCGGAAACAAGAGAAAATGTTTTACAGACGGCCCGTAAACTTGGATATAAAAAGAATATGGTGGCAAGTGTGCTTGCTACAAATAAGCTATGGAATATTGCGATTGTAATGGGAGATTACCGCTATTTTTTTCCAGAAGCAAAAACTGGTTTTCAGAATTGCCATAAATCTTGGAGCGGACTGAAAGTAGAAATCGAATTCCTGATTCCGAAGGACAAAAGTATTGGTGCAGCTAAGTCGATATTACAAAATATTCTTCAAAGTGAAAAGTATGATGCAGTTATTATGCATGCAATCAGCATGGAAGGTCTGAATGGAGAAATTAATGCAATTATAGAAAGCGGCCGGCCGGTTTGCACCTTTGGTGCAGATGCTCCTCGCAGCAAACGGTTATTTTATGTAGGCCCGAAAGCATATGAATCAGGAAGAATTGCTGCGCAGGTAATGTCAAATTATATCGGCGGGCAGGGCACTGTATATATGATTAACCAGGTAGTAGATGAAATGCAGACTCTGGAGCGGGGAAAAGGTTTTACAAGTTATATGAAAGAAAAACACCCAGAGATTCGGATAGAAAATGTTCTGGTTAAAAATGGAAGCGGAGAATATCATGAAATCGTAGCGAAATTAATGCAATCAAATACAATAAGGGGGATTGTAGGGACAGATGCCGATTGTTATATCATCGGCTTGGAGGCATATAAGACTAAAAGAAAAGATATTGTAACGCTGGGGTTTGATTTAACACCGGAAATAGAGCAAATGATGTTGGCAGATTATTTTAAAATTATTTTAAGTCAGAATCCGGAACAGCAGGCATCGATAGTTTTAGATAGTTTTTGCAAGTATCTGCTTTATCATTCGGATATAAAAAATATTTATACAGATGTAACTATTGTTACAAGTGAAGTTTTGCGATATAAAGGGAATGTAAGAGAGTAACAAGTCTGAAGAACGGGCATTTAAAGTTACTCTTTTCATTGGAAACAAAGTGCACTCGAGTGCAAACATAAAGGAGGAGGTACTCTAATGGGTAAAGAGAGGATGAAAAAGTCAAAAGGACTACTGTGGAAAGCACTGGAAATAAGAGAGTTGACTATTATAGTAATTTTATTACTGATGATAGGATTTTTGATGATTTCCACAAATACCTTTGCAACGAGCGCAAATATTCGGGTTCTTATGCAGGGCATGAGCGTTGATATGATGATTGCAATTCCTATGGCAATTTCTCTGATTGCCGGTAATATTGACTTTTCTGTAGGCTCTGCATTGTGTTTATCTAGTTATATCGGATGTATGGCTATGGGAGCAGGGGCTCCTGCTTGGGCAGGAATTTTAATTGGTCTTGTAACTGGTGCGATTTTGGGAATTTTGAATGCAGTGTTTATTTGTGAGCTGCACATTACTCCGCTGATTGCTACAATGGGTACCTGGATGGCTTATCAAGGTATCGCATTGGTTCTGGCAGGCGGTAATACGGTATCTGGTTTACCAGATGGTTTTAAGGAGTTTGGTCGGATGGAGCTCTTAGGTATTCCCGTCCCAATTATATATATGCTGATTATTATTGTGATTGGCATGTTTGTATTAAAATATAATAACTTTTTTCATCAAGCGTATTTTATTGGCTGCAATAAAGATTCTGCGAGGCTGGCCGGAATTAATACAAAGAAATTTATTTATGTAAGTTATGCTATTACAGGTCTGGTAGCTGCATTTGCAGGTATGACATTAGCAGCGAGATTAGGAAGTGTTTCCCAAAATTCTGGAAACGGTTTGGAATTTCGCAATGTTGTTGCTCTTCTGATAGGCGGTGTATCTATGGACGGAGGTGAAGGAACTTTAATAGGCACAGTTCTTGGTGTAACGATAATGCAGATTGTAAGTAATTCTCTGGTCCTCTTGAATATCAATGCAAGTTATACTCAGATTATACAGGGCGCACTGCTTGTTCTGGCGGTAGCCGTTGATCAGTTTAATAAGCGTAGAAAAGAAAGTGCAGTAGCTTAAATGAGAGCCAACTCAAAGACAAGGAGGAAAGGCAATGCAGGATTATTTGGTAGAGCTAAAAAACATAAGCAAATTTTTCCCCGGTGTCAAAGCGCTTAACGATGTCAGCTTGAATATTCGAAAAGAAACCGTACATTGCATTATTGGAGAAAACGGAGCCGGAAAATCAACACTGATGAAGATTATGTCTGGAGCTTATCAGCGTGATAAAGGAACAATTCTTCTGGAAGGAAAAGAACTAAATGCTTCAAATCCAGCGGAAGCACTGAAAGCAGGTATTGGCATCGTATACCAGGAACTAAACAATTTTGGATATATGGATGTGGCAAGTAATTTGTTTGTTGGCCGAATACCTAAAAAGCATGGCTTGATTGATTATAAAAAATTGTATCAGGATGCACAGGAATTATTGAATCAATTCAATATGAGTTACATTAAACCAACAGACACTATGAATCATCTGAGTCTGGGTTCGCAACAGATGGTAGAGATTGCAAAACTTCTTTCTATGAATGTAAAACTTATGATTTTGGATGAACCTACCTCAGCGTTGACGGATACAGAAGTAGAATTGCTATATCAGTTGATAGCGCAGGTGAAGAGTAAAGGGGTATCTTTTGTCTATATATCTCATAAGCTGGATGAAATTCTGCATTTGGCAGATGATATCACAGTGCTGAAAGATGGAGAATTTGTTGATTCGTTTCCGAATAGTCCAGATGTGACAAAAGATGATCTTGTTCGTCTGATGGTAGGGCGTGATGTGGCTTATGATTATGGAGCAGGCACGACAGAGATCAAAGAAGAAATAATGAAAGTAAGTGATTTGTGTTGTGACAATAATGTGCAGGATATAAGTTTTACGCTTCGCAGAGGAGAGATCCTGGGATTTGCTGGGCTTGAAGGCTCGGGAAGGACAGAAACACTAGAAACAATCTTTGGATGGAGAAAGAAAACATCTGGCCATATTGAAATTTGTGGAAAGGAGGTTCATATAAAAAGTCCGGTAGATGCCAAAAAAAATCACATGGCATATATCACAAAGGACAGAAAAAATTTGGGATTATTTTTGGATCTAAGTGCTGAAGATAATATGAGCGCGGCAAACACAGGGAAATTTGTGACAAGGGGGTTGGTAGATTATAAAAGAATCACATCAAATGCGAAAGAATATCAAAAGAAAATGCAGATTAAATTGGCAGATGTAAAACAGAAAGTTGGAAAGCTGTCTGGTGGAAATCAACAGAAAGTATTGCTTTCCATGTGGATGGCCTCAGAACCGGAGATTATTTTAATCGACGAGCCAACCAGAGGAATCGATGTGGGTGCAAAGGCGGAGATTCATGCATTGCTTCGAAAACTCGTGGGGGAAGGAAAAGCAGTGATTATGGTGTCATCGGAAATGCCAGAGATAATGGCTTCGTGTGACAGAGTTCTGGTATTTCATGATGGGCGGATTACTGGAGAACTGGAGCAGAAAGATATTACAGAACAGAAAATGATGAGTCTGGCTTCGGGGATCACAGAATAAAAATGTAATTTTATTTTTACATATACAAACATAAGGAGGTATTTCAATATGAAGAAGTTCAAGAAACTGACAGCATTGTTACTTTCAGGAATTATGGTAGTTTCCATGTCGGCCTGTGGCAGTGGTGGAGAAACAGCAGCAACGGATTCGTCAGGAACGGCGGAAGGAACGGAACAAAGCAGTGAGGCGGAAAGATATGCAGTAATTATGGGAATAAACCAAATAGAGTTTTTTGATGCTTTAAAGGCAGGGGTCTGCGATGCTGCAACGGAATTGGGAGCCAGCTGGTACTATTCTGGGTCACAGGATTTGTCTCCTGAGGAAGTCTCTGAGGCAATTGATCAAGCTGTAGCACAGAAAGTCACAGGTATTGTTGTACATGGACAGTTTCAGGAAACAGGAGCAGCTATTGATAATGCAATTGCAGCTGGAATTCCTGTAATTTGTGTAAATACTGATATTGAATCAGACAGGCTTTCTTTTTTAGGATGCAATCCTTATAATGCAGGTGTGCAGATGGCGCAGACTATGGGTGAATTAATAGGGGGAAAAGGAAAGATTATTATTTCCAACTGGCTTTCTGGTGGACAGCCTTCTGCACTGCAGAATATGGAAGGATGCCGGGACGAGCTGGAAGCAAACTGGCCTGATATTGAAATTGTAGCAGAAGTAGATGATAAGTCAGATGAAACTACTGCAGCAACAGCAGTAGGCGCAGCCCTTCAGGCAAATCCGGATGTAGTCGGAGTTATTGGTATGCAGTCATCTTCAGCTATTGGAGCAGCAACGGCAGTGCGTGAAGCAGGACTGGATGGGATTACGATTGTAGGAAGAGACAGAGATGCCGCAACCCTGGAACTAATTGAAGATGGAGAGATAGCGGCTTCCTTTGCGCAGAACTCTTATGTAGAGGGTTATATAGCTGTACAGTGGCTGCATGATTATATTAACGGGAATTTAAAGGTGACTTCCAATTATCTTGAAGCGGGTATTAATCCGCTGCCGGATACAGTAGATACAGGTTCTATTATTATCACGAAAGATAATGTTGAACAGTTTAAGGAAAAATATGAATATCAGCAATAAACTTAAGCAGAAAGAGCAGGGATGAAATAATGCAGATGCAAAAACCGGTAATTGGTTTTTTACCTCTTTACGTAGAGCTGTATGATTTGACTGTGCCGGAAATCAGACCGGATTTAGATGCTTTCCATGAAGAGGTTGTGAAGAGATTACAAGAAAAAGGGCTTGAAGTGATAAATGTCCCGGTATGCAGGCTGGCATCAGAATTTGCTTCTGCTGTGCAGAAATTTAAGGAACAGGATGTAGATGTGGTTGTGACGCTGCATCTGGCCTATTCTCCTTCGTTAGAGTCGGAGAAAGCACTGGCCAGTGTAGAGGTTCCCATCATTATACTGGACACGACACCGGCATATGTATATGATCAGAATACGGATGACGATGCACTGATGAAAAATCATGGGATTCATGGAGTGCAGGACATGTGCAACCTTCTGGTAAGAAATAAAAAAATATTTAAAATTTTTGCCGGACATATTGACCATTCCGATGTTCTGGACAGAGTGGCACAGGCAGCACGGACAGCAATGATGGTACATACCATGAAGCATTCCAGAGTCGGAATGGCGGGAGAGCCATTTCATGGAATGGGAGATTTTCAGGAGGATTTTTCCGAGATGGAAAAAAATCTTGGAATCCAGACAGTTCCCTATGATTTTGCAAAAGCAGATGAGATTATAAAGTCTGTAACTCCGGAAGAACTTCAAAAGGAATACGAGGCAGATGCAGAGCATTTTGAGATAGACCCGGAACTGCCTCGGGAGGTATATGATCGTTCAACAAAAGTCTGCCTTGCGGTGCGGCATTGGATCGAAGAGAATAGATTGACAGCATTTACGATTAATTTCCTTGAAACAGAGAAAGATAAGCCGGGACTTCCTGTTATGCCCTTTACGGAATGCTGTAAGGCCATGGAACGCGGTATAGGTTATGCGGGAGAAGGGGATGTGCTGACAGCGGCATTTACCGGAGCGCTGCTGTCCGGATACCCGGAGGTTACATTTACAGAAATGTTCTGTCCTAACTGGCGGGATGGAAGCGTATTCTTAAGTCATATGGGAGAATTCAATTACCGTGTGGCAGATGGAAAGCCTGTTCTTCAGGAAAAGCCATTTCCATTCACCAGTGCCGACAATCCGACGGTAGCTTACAGAACTATGAAGCCGGGCCGGGCAGTCTTTGCAAACCTGGCGCCCTTTGGAGATGGAAGATACCGTATGACACTGGCGTCAGGAACTATGCTGAAGATAGAAGGTCCCAATAAAATGGAAAAAGCAGTTAATGGCTGGTTTAAACCGGATATTCCATTGGAGAACTTTCTGGAACAATTAAGCGAACGTGGAGGAACCCACCACAGTGTGTTAGTATATGGAGATGAAATAGAGAGCTTAAGTCTCTTTGCTGACTTCCTGGGTGTGGAAAAAATCATTTTAACAGAGTAAGATTTTATAAGATACCGCAAAGCAAATCGCTGTATGGAACTGGCCTTGCGGTATCTTTATTTTCTGCCTTGTAAAACGGAACCAGTGGTACGGCCGGAATTTTTATCAGAAATACGTCTGCAAATCCATCTGCTTGGCCTGCTCCAGCAGGAATTTATACCGCTTCTGCACAGAATAGATTTCATAAGTATAGCAGTCGATCAGATCCGGATCTACGACCGCCTCGAAATTTGCGTAGGCGGTGTCCAGTGCGTTTTTCGTGAGATAAAGGTCTTCCAGAAGCTGGCGCCGGGTAAAGGATTCGCCGGAAGCACCCTGTGTCTGCTCTTTCTTAAAAAGACTCATGCTGTAACCCCCGCTTTTTATAAGTTTTCTTTCGGGCCTGCCCTCTGCGGTGAAGGCCCTTTTTTCCGTGCTACAATATGAGTATAGGCCAGGATGAAGGAATTTATACTAAAAATAGAATATATTGGATGTCCGGGCCATATAAATAATAAAAAAACGAAGGACAAC
>DWYN01000058.1 GCA_019118645.1 Candidatus Blautia excrementipullorum
CGGCTTTCCTCAGAGAGCATCATCATTGCGGAAACTCCGTCGTTTTTCAGGTTTTCCACCTTTACTTCCAGTTTTTCCTTATTTAAATTCTTACGGAAAAGCTCTGTCAGCGTCTTTGCCGTCTCTTCATCCGCTGCGCCTTCTCCCTTCAGCTCTTCTGTCAGATCCGCGTCAATTCTCTTGAACTGAATCGTCTGATCCTTCTGTTCCAGATGAGAAATAAAGGGCGCGTCAATATTATGAGAAAGAATCACGGCGTCTTTGCCGGCCTCTTTAAACATATTGATATACTGGCTCTGCTGCACCGGATCCGTCACATAGAAGATCGTTACCTTTTCCGGCTCCTTCTTCTCATCGCTCTTATCTTTCTCAGAGTTCTCTCCGGATTCTTCTTTTTTCTCTTCCGTATCTTCCGTCTTCTCTTCCTGGGGCTTGTTTGCCTCTATGCAGTCTTTCAGCGTCAGATATTTGTCGTCCAGATCCTTAAACAGAATATAATCATGGAGCTTTTCTGCGAATTTGCTGTCCTTGATACATCCATATTTAATGAACGGGCTGATGTCATCCCAATATTTTTCATAAGACTCACGGTCTGTCTTGCACATTCCTGTAAGCTTATCAGCTACCTTCTTGGAAATATATTCCGCTATCTTCTGAACAAATCCGTCATTCTGCAGAGCGCTTCTTGATACGTTCAGCGGAAGATCCGGGCAGTCAATAACACCTTTCAGCAGAAGAAGGAATTCCGGAATCACTTCCTTGATATTATCAGCGATAAACACCTGATTGTTGTACAGCTTTATCGTTCCCTCTATGGAATCGTACTCTGTATTAATCTTGGGGAAGTAAAGAATTCCCTTCAGGTTGAACGGGTAATCCATATTCAGATGGATCCAGAACAGCGGCTCACGATAATCCATGAATACTTTCCGGTAGAACTCTTTGTATTCTTCATCGGTGCATTCATTGGGGTGTTTCATCCACAGCGGGTGAGGATCACTCAGGGAAACAGGACGCTTGTTAATTTTCACCCTGTCTCTGGCAGGAGATACTTCCACAACTTCCTTCTCACCGTTTTCGTTTTCCTTCTCCTCTGTTTTTGCGTCTTCGTGAATGTGTTCTACAACAACATCATCCTCGCGCAGGTCGGCTTCATCAATGGTTTCATATTCCTGTTCTGCATTTTCCTTGGAAAGATAAATATTTACCGGCATAAAGGAACAGTATTTTTCAATCACCTCACGCATACGGTATTCATTGCAGAACTCCAGGCTCTCCTCGTTCAGAAACAGCGTAATTTCCGTACCCACTGTGTTCTTGCTGCCGTCTGAAATGTCATATTCTGTACCGCCGTCACAGGTCCAGTGCACCGGCACAGATCCCTCTTTATAGGATAAGGTATCAATATGAACTTCATCAGCAACCATAAATGCGGAATAGAAGCCCAGACCAAAATGACCGATCATCTGATCATCTGTGGTCTTATCTTTATATTTTTCCAGAAATTCCGTTGCACCGGAAAAAGCGATCTGGGTAATATACTCCTCTACTTCATCCGCTGTCATACCGATACCATTATCGATAAATTTCAGGGTCTTCTCTTCAGAATTGACAATCACCTGAATGGCCGGCTTATAATTCTCCGGGAAGGTATATTCGCCCATCACTTCAAGCTTTTTCAGCTTTGTAATTGCATCGCATCCATTTGAAATCATCTCTCTGGCAAAAATATCGTGATCGGAATAAAGCCATTTTTTTATAATCGGAAAAATATTTTCACTATTAATTGACAAACTGCCATGTTTTGCTGGCATATGATCCACTCTCCTTTGTTCTTATCAATTTCTGTTTTATATAGTAATACCCTTTTCTCAAAAAGTCAAGAAAAAATTAGCACTCATCTAAAATGAGTGCTAATATTTTAAATTTTATTCATTTCCGCATCTATTTTTTTCTTCTCCGGTAAACCAGAATTCCGCCAATCACCACGACCGCCGCCACAAGAATAATCACAAACGGCAGAATCGGGGTGCTGTCTCCTGTCTTTACAGCATTTCTCCGGTTTGCCGCAGGAGTCAGATCCAGTCCCGGCGCGGTTACCTTTGCCTTAGATATGCGGAAGGGAACCTGTTTGATGTCTGATCCGTCTGCATCTGTCCAGCTGTTTCCATTGTACTGCTGAAGTTTAAAAACAACCTTCAAAGTATAGTCACCGCTCTGAGCCATTCCAAAGGAGGCCGTATATGGAGCCGCCGTCCATGTATTTGTATTGATTACCGTCCAGTTCCGCGGTATATAGCGGGTGTCTCCTTTTCTTGGGGCAGTATTGTCCATGCCTGCTCCCACAGCGGTAAAGGAAATCCTGGATTGTGTCGTATACACGCCGTTATACTCAATTCCGGATATATAATTATCCTCTGCGGAAACTTTTTTCGGAGAATAGGCATTCACGCTTACCTGAATATACGCAGCAAGCGTCAGCTGATTATTGTTGTCCACTCCATCCGGAAGGGAAACAGCGCCACGAATGCGGAAGTTCTGGGCTTCGGTACTGGAAACGTCATAGCTGCAGTTCTCAACATCCCACACCACGGAAGCTTTCATATTTCCTGAAGTGGTTTCTATCACTACAGTTGACGGAAGCTTCAGAGACTGGGCATCTTTCTTTGTTCCGTTGGGAAGCCCTGTCACTGCTGACGGCTGCTGGATTTTCGTGACTGTCGCCGTTCCTTTGATTACCTGAAAGCTTACCACAAGACTGGTTTCCGCCTGTTCCGAGGCAATCCGGATGGTTTCTTCGTAGCTGTTCACAGTCAGTCCGGTCTTCGGGCGCACGGTAAAGCTGACTGAAGCGCCCGGCTGAAGCACGAGGCTTGACGGATCCACCGTGTCGATGTCAAAATTCGATGCGGAGGGCTGTGTCAGCGTTTCCGTCATGTTTCCGTTATTTGTAACCGTAAACTGCTGAGCCTCTATCTCTCCGTATCCCTCCTTCGCGCTGGAAAATTCCAAAGATGACGGAGCTGCCGTAATGCTGTGAGTTACCGCTTCCACTGCAAATCTGGCTGTAATCTCTATCTCTGTTCCCGCACTGCCGTCTGCGATCAAAAAGCTCTCCTCATAGCTGCCCGCTGCCAGTCCTGTTTTCGGGCGGACAATAAAGGAAGTTGTGCCTCCCTGAGCTCCTATCGTTTCGTCTGCCAGAACAGCGTCAAAATACTGCGCTTCCTCTTTTCCCACTACAGACCAGCTCAGATCTGCATCGCCGTTCCCGGTGTTTGTAATCGTTACGGACTTGGAAGCAGGCGCTTCCGTATACTCTTCCGAAGCAGTTCCAAAATCCAGTTCTGACGCATCTGCCTCAATCTGTCCTGTCTTTTCCGGTTCCGGTGTCGGAGATGCTGTCGGTTCCGGCGTCGGAGAAACTGTTGCTTCCGGCAGAACTGTTGTTACCGGAACGGCAAGCAGCTCACTGCTGTCGGCTGTGTCAGAAAAGCTGAGCTTGTCATCGTAAGTTTTTCCCGGTTCCAGGCTGCCGGCAGCGGGACTTACCGTAAATTCAAAGGAGGCTCCCGCTTCCAGTGTCACCGAATCAGAAGGGGTCACCGTTACCGTTCCTGCCATTGCAGACGCTTTCAGAGTAACCGCCTGGGTTCCGTTATTCGTCACTGTCACCGTCTGGCTTTCTGTTCCGGCAAAATTCAGCTCTTCCTGGTCTGCCTGCAGTTCAGCCCCGGCTGCTTCTTCCTCTTCCACTGTCATTTTAGCCGTAAAGGAAGCCTGAGCGCCTTCTTCACTTACATATGTGATGGTATCTTCGTAAGTTCCGGGCTCCGTTCCCGCTCTCGGACCTATCCAGAGCTCTGCGCTCTCTCCCGGCTCCAGAGGTTCTTCGATATCCTGTACTACAAAATGTTCCGGACTGATTGACGTAAAATTCAGCGTTCCCGTTCCCGTATTCTTCACAGTCACGTACTGGCCTTCATTTTCATCCTCTTCACCTGAAACCACCGTTCCGAAATCCAGAACTCCGGATCCGTCCTCCGTGGCGGCTTCCGCCAGATAAGACACGTCCTGATTGTCCGTTCCGGCATCTTCCGTCCCGCCGTTTTCTTCCACCGGAATTTCATCTTCCTCCGCTGCGGGTATGCTTCCAAGGGCTTCCGTCCCGGCTCCTTCCGCCTCAGTCTCAGACAAAAGCACCTCTTCCTCGCCGGCTGTTTCTTCAGTTTCTTCAGATTCTGTTGTATCGTCTGCCAGCTCTTCATAGTAGGTTTCATCCTCCGTTGCAGCAGGTATTCCTCCTATTTCCTCTGTGCCGGCTTCCTCTGTCCCCTCATAATCCCCCTCTGTTTCTTCATTCAGGGGCTCCTCCTGTCCCCCGGTCTCTTCTGTATATTGGGCGTCTTCTGTATATTCTTCCACATCCGTCTCTCCGGACGGCGTCTCTGCGGCGTTTTCCTCCGCCGGTTCAGAATCCGGAACGCTTTCTTCCGGGAGATACTCTTCCGGTTCCTCGGTTTCCGTCCCTTCGGAATCCTCATCCGTCTCTCCGGACGGTACTTCCGCTGATTCCGTCTGCTCCGAAGCTGCGGTTTCACCGGTTTCCGCTTCTTCCTGAGCCGGCTGTGTCTGATTCAGAGCAGCCGCCTCCTCCGCAGTAATCACATAATCGGTAGCCGCCTTCAGCGTGCCGGAAACGCCTTTTTCCTCCAGCCCTGTAATTGTAAGGACAATTTTGCTTCCAACATCGTCCTGCACAACCGTGTAGCTCTTTTCCTTGCTGAGCTCCTTCGTTTCTTCCTGTCCGTCTGTTTTGCGGGACCATACATAGCTGATGCTGTCATCCGCCAGCCCTTCCGGCTTCACTTCTTTCAGATCTGCATTCAGCGTGCTTCCCGCCGCTGCCGTTCCGGTAATTTTCAGCTGCCCCTCCAACGCAGCCGGCGCTGCAGCAAAAACAGTCGATGGAAGCAGGGATAATGTCATAAAAATCGACATAATGATTGCTGTAATTCTTTTTTCCCTCATAAGTCATCCTCCTTTTCGGCATCCTGCAGCTCCCCTGCATTCACCTCTATTTCCAGATATTTCTTCATCAGGACGTTTCCTTCAGAAAAGAATTCCTTGCCGGAATTCTCTTTTAAGTGTCTTTATTATATCACAGGAGGCATAGCCTATGTAATTTCTATTTTCCTGACGCTGTTCCGCCTCTCTTTTACCCTTCTACAATCAGATAGCCGCCGGAAGGAAGAGCAAAAACTTCCGCCGCCTCCTTCAGCTCTTCGTCGGACATTCCCTCTACATCGGCTCCTGCCTCGTCCAGATATCTCCGGACCTCTTTCAGGGTGCGGACCTCAGCCGCCATGCATTCCTCCAGGAACTCCTCTGCTTCCTCCAAAGTCTCTGCCACCGGTTCGTCGAACAGACGGCCCTGTTCTTTCAGAAATGTCTGTATTCCTTCTTTACTGTACATGCCTGAGCACCTCCTCTATATTTCCTTTCCTTCTGATCAGCTCCTCCAGTACAGGCTCAACGCGTTCCGCAATATAGGACGCCGCCTCCCTCACTCCCTGCTTTGCATGCTTCATGGCAAAACTGTAGGGAGTAGATTTGATCATTTCAATGTCATTGTATTCATCGCCGAATACCACACACTCTTCCGGACGGATTCCCAGTCGTTTCTGATATTCCCGCAGTCCTCTGGCTTTATTTGTCCCGAAAGGAATAAAATCCACCCAGGCAACTCCCGAGGTCACCACTGTGCACCGGTCCGAAAATCGTTCTTTCCAGTATCGGATGGAATCCTCCTGCACGCCCTCTCTCTCATATACTGCAAGCTTCATGCACGGCTCTGTGATTTCATCAAAACTGCTGATAACTTTTGAATCTGTTTTCACCACCTCGGTCATCAGCTTCAGATAGTGCTGCGTTTTGGGCATGATATAGTAATAGTCTTTTGCCGCCCAGGAAAATTCCGCCCCCTCTTTTTCGTATATCGCCTCCGCAATCTCTCTGGCCAGGACCGGATCAAACTGATCCTGATAAAGCACCCTGCCGTTCTCTACCGCCATCGCTCCATTTTCGCAAATAAAGGCCATATCCTCCAGAACCGGGGCGAAGAGTCTCCTCATGTTCGGATACTGACGGCCGCTGGCGGCCACAAACAGAATTTTATTTTCTTTTAATTTCCGGATCAGAGGGAATACTTCTTCCGGCAGAGACTGAGCTCCGTTCAGAAGAAGCGTGCCGTCAAGATCGCTTGCCACTAATTTTATCATGTTCATACTCCTCATAAATATACAGTAATTCTCCCGGATTTCCCGCAACCGTATCTGCTCCGCTGCTCTCCAGCTCCTGTCTGTCGCGGAATCCCCACAATGCGCCTATCGTATACATGCCCGCTGCTTTTCCTGTTTCCATGTCTGTTCTTGTATCGCCTACATACATGCATTCTTCCGGAGAGACCCCGAATGTCTCCGCCGCCTTCAGCGGAGCGTCCGGCGCCGGTTTTCTCCGGATTCTGTCGCTTTGTCCGATAACAAGATCCAGCTTATCTCCAAAAAGCTGGCGGATGACTTTTACCGCCGCTTCATGAGGCTTGTTGGAACATACCGCCAGATACAGGCCTCTTTTTTTCAGTTCTGTCAGAATCTCCGGAATCCCGCTGTAAGGCTTCACCTTATACAGCGGATCCTCATCAAACATTTTCCGGTACAGGCTCCGCGCCTCCTCAAAATGAACAAGCTCCGGATCCCCGGCATCCTTCAGGCAGCGGCGTATCAGCATATCCGCCCCCTCTCCGCTGTAATACCGGAAATTATCCACAGGAAGCTCCCTGAGGCCAAACTTCTTCATAATTTTGTTTGCCACACTTGCCATGGATTCCAGAGTATCCGCCAGCGTACCGTCAAGATCAAAAATGAATGCTCTGATCATCTTTTTCCTCCATGTCCTCTCTCAGTTCAATGCCCAGTTTTTTTGCTTCGTAAAACAGTCTTCCCACCGGAAGGCCCACAACATTGGAATACTCTCCGCAGATTGCTTTTACGTAGATGCCGAACCTGCCCTGGATGCCGTAGCTTCCGGCCTTATCCGCAGGCTCTCCGCTGCTCACGTAGTTTCTGATCTCCCGATCCGATACGGGATAGAAAGTGACATCTGTGCATTCCGCAAATGTGGTTTCCTTCCACTCTCCCTCCCGGTATTCCAGAACTGTCACCCCTGTATAGACCTGGTGAGTGTTTCCCTGGAGCATTTTCAGCGTTTCCGCAGCGTCCTCCTCATCCCGGGGCTTGCCAAGTATTTTCCCCTGAAAAGCCACAATGGTATCCGCTCCCAGAATTACAGTCCCCTCCTCTGCGGAAAAAACCGCCTGGAACGCTTTCTGCCGGGACAGTTCTTTTACAATCGACTCCGGGTCCTGACTGGTAATTACTTCCTCTCCATTTCCAGGGCGGACTTCAAAAACTACTCCTGCATGTTCCAAAAGCTCCCTGCGTCTTGGCGAAGCGGAAGCAAGTATTATTTTTCTCATAGATTTCTTCAGTCCTTTTTGTCATTTTCTGTTACAGTATACCCTGTCGCAGAAAAATCCGCAATCTGGAATTCGCAAATTCATTGTAAAAAAACAACACGGAAAAATCATTTGACAGATTACTTAGATTCCCCCTTTCCTTTTAGTCCGAAAAGTAGTACAATAATACCAGATATTTTGAAAAGAATGGCCTGCCGGCCAAAAACTGAAAGGAGCAGCATATTATGGCAAAAATGAATAAATATTGGGGATTTGTGGCTGTAGGTGCGGCTGCGGCGGCTGTTGCAGGCGCTGTTGCAGCTATGGCGCTGAAGAAGAAACCTATGGATGATTACGATTTCGATGACTATGATTTTGATGATGATTTTGAAGACGACTTAGAGGACGGCCCGTCCTCCTCTGAGGGAAAAAAATCTTCTGAAGATTCCTCCGAGGACTTCGCTTCCTGGGAAGAAAGCGAGGACAATGGGGAAAGAACATCCGGTGAGACCGAAGATGACGCAGAAGAGGATCTTGAAGAAACTGTTGAAAAAACCGCCGATGCTTCCGATGCCGAAAAAGTTCTGGATGAAGAACTCGAAAGCGGCTCTGAAGAAAAATAAACAACAGGCACTGCCGTATGAATTTTTTATAAACGGAAAAGCCGCCGGACCAAAACACCGGCGGCTTTTTCCGTTCTGTTATGCTTTCGGAAGGCGGAAAGAACTTTTCAGGGAAACAATGCGGTTGAATACCGGCGCTCCTTCTTTTGAGTCGCGGATATCTGCACAGAAATAACCGTTTCTTACAAACTGATAGCTGTCATATCCCTTCGCCTCCATCAATGCAGGCTCTACATAGGCAGTCAGTGTAGTAAGAGAATTCGGGTTCAGGTTCAGAGAACCGTCTTCTTTATTATAGACGCCTTTTTCTTCGTCCACAATATTTTCGTACAGCCGCACTGTGGCCCGGCCTGCCTGGGACGCCTCCACCCAGTGAATCGTGCCCTTCACTTTGCGGCCGTCCGGAGCGTTTCCTCCCTTTGTAGCCGGATCATAGGTACAGTGTACAACACGGACGGTTCCGTCCTCATCCGCCTCAAAGCCAGTACAGGTAACAAAATACGCATTCATCAGGCGCACCTCTGTTCCCGGAAACAGTCTCTTATATTTCTTCGGCGGTTCAATCATGAAATCCTCCCGCTCAATATACAGGGTTCTGCTGAATGGAATCTTTCTGCTTCCAAGCGCCTCGTTTTCCATATTATTCGGCGCATCCAGATATTCAATCTGACCTTCCGGATAATTGTCAATCACCAGTTTGATGGGGTCCAGGACCGCCATCATACGGGGTCTCTTCAGTTTCAGATCTTCCCGGATACAGTATTCCAGCATGGCATAATCCACAGAGCTGTTGGCTTTTGACACTCCGCACAGGTCTACAAACATTTTTATGGACTCCGGCGTAAAGCCTCTTCGTCTGAGCGCCGCAATGGACACCAGTCTGGGATCGTCCCAGCCGTCCACGATGCCGTCCTCCACCAGCTTTTTAATATAGCGTTTTCCTGTCACAACATTGGTCAGGTAAAGTTTTGCGAATTCAATCTGCTTCGGGGGATGGGGATATTCCAGCTCCCGGACCACCCAGTCATAGAGCGGTCTGTGATCCTCAAATTCCAGTGTGCAAATCGAATGCGTAATGCCCTCAATGGCGTCTTCAATCGGATGAGCAAAGTCATACATTGGATAAATGCACCAGGTATCTCCCGTATTATGATGGGTCATATGAGCCACACGGTAAATGACCGGATCTCTCATATTCATATTCGGGGAAGCCATATCGATTTTGGCCCGAAGAACTTTCTCTCCGTCCTGATATTTTCCCTCTCTCATTTCTTCAAAAAGACGGAGATTCTCTTCTACACTGCGGTTGCGGAAGGGGCTTTCTTTTCCCGGTTCCGTGAGGGTTCCGCGGTACTGGCGGATCTCCTCCGCAGTCAGATCGCATACATAAGCCTTTCCCTTTTTGATGAGCTTCACAGCAGCCTCATACATCTGTTCAAAGTAATCGGAAGCAAAAAACAGACGATCCTCCCAGTCTGCTCCCAGCCAGCGGATATCCTCCAGGATTGAGTCTACAAACTCCGTTTTTTCTTTCGTGGGGTTTGTATCATCAAATCTCATATTAAATTTGCCGTTATATTCCTTCGCAAGTCCGTAATTTAAGAGTATGGATTTGGCATGTCCAATATGAAGATATCCATTCGGCTCCGGCGGAAAACGTGTATGCACAGTATCGTAAACGCCTTCTGCCAAATCTTTATCAATAATATTTTCAATAAAATTCTTGGAAACGGTCTCGTTCTCCATCTCTTTCCCTCCTGAACTGTTCTTGAATTTAAATCATACCATAGTTTCCGGGGTTTTAAAAGTTTTTTATGAAAAGCCCTCAGAAAAACAAGAAATACGCTGCGCTCCAGAGCGGATCGGCGCATCCCTCCGAGATATAAAAAAACCCTTGAAAAATCAAGGGTTTCCAGAAGCTGATGACGGGAATCGAACCCGTGACCTCCGCCTTACCAAGGCGACGCTCTACCGACTGAGCCACATCAGCATTTCCGCAGCTTTTCTTCCGCTCACAGTTGATAATAATATCAGATAATGCAGAGCTTGTCAACAGTTTCTTTTTATTTTTTTCGCAACTTTTCCTGCAGAGCCCCGCCTGCTTTCAGCGCTGGATTTTTTCTGTGCAGGAACGGATTTTTCCGCGTATTCTCTGCAGCGCATTGTCGATGGATTTCGGCTTCTTTCCGAGGAGCTCCGCTATTTTTACATAACCATACCCCTGCATATAATATTTCAGAACCTTATTTTCCATTGGACTCAGCGTTTTTCGTATTTTCTGCGCCAAGGCCCTGGTTCTCTCCTGGTCAATGACAACTGCCTCCGGGTTTTCTGACCAACGGCCCTCCAGATCCTCCGTCTCTCCGGCTTCGCTTAAGGAAACGTAGGAATTCAGAGGCAGATGCTTCTGTCTGTTGGAGCTCTGAATAGCGTTGTAAAGCTGCCTGTCAATGCACAGGCCCGCAAAGGTTCTGAACGAAGCCTCTTTCTCCGGCCGGTAATCCTGCACGGCTTTAAAAAGCCCGATCATTCCTTCCTGGATCAAATCGTCCGTCTCTCCTCCGATCAGATATACAGCCCTGGCTTTCTTCCGGACAAACTCCTTGTATTTTTCCATCAGATAATCAGAAATTTCCTTCTCGCCATTTTGAAGTCTGGCGATCAGCTCCTCATCGCTGCATTGGTCGTAGCCGTTCATACTGCCTCCGTTTCCCGGTTTTGCCCTTCCCTCTATTTTTTCTCCGCAAGTCTCTGTCTTACGATTTCGTAGGACAGAACGCCTGCCGCTACAGATGCATTCAGCGAATCAATATCGCCGCGCATAGGAATCGACACAATAAAATCACAGGCTTCCCGTACCAGACGGCTGACCCCTTCCCCTTCATTCCCGATTACCAGGCCAATGGGACCGGTTAAATCTGTCTGGTACATAGACTGTCCTCCCATATCCGCACAGGCAAACCAGATTCCTTTTTCTTTCAGGTCCTTCATTGTACGGACAAGATTTGTCACCTTCGCCACAGGAGTATAATTCAAAGCTCCTGCAGACGTTTTCGCCACTGTGGCTGTAAGACCCACAGACCGTCTCTTTGGTATAATCACGCCGTGGGCTCCGGCCAGATTTGCAGTACGGATCACCGCCCCAAGATTATGGGGATCTTCCACATTATCCAGAAGAATCAGAAACGGCGGCTCCCCCTTTTCTTCTGCTCTCGCAAGGATATCTTCCACGGACGCATATGCATATGCCGCCACCTGGGCGATTACTCCCTGGTGCGCTTTTGTCTCACTGAGCTGGTCCAGTCTTTCTCTGGGAACATAGGTGACAATTGTATCTTTTTTTCGGGCTTCTCTGGCTATTGTGCGCACAGGCCCGTCCTGGCATCCTTCCAGGATGTACAGCCTGTCCACCGTTCTGCCGGAGCGGAATGCCTCCAGCACCGCATTGCGGCCTTCAATATATTCACTCATTCTTCGTCCTCCCCGATACCCATACGGATCAGGTCCAGCATCCGTGTATACTCTTCCCGGAGATACAGGTATCCCATCAGAGCCTCAAAACCTGTAGCTCTCCTGTAGTCTGCCATAGTCGCGTGCTTTGCCATTGTAGGAGAATGGGCGTTGCGTCCTCTCCTGTAAACGGCATGTTCCTCTTCGGTAAGCTGATCCTCAATTTTCCCCATAATCTCCGACTGTGCCGATGCTTTTACAAGGCTGCTTGCTTTTTTGTGAATACGGTTCACCGGACAGTTGCCGTTCTTTACAAGAATTGTACGGACGACAAGCTCATAAACGCCGTCTCCGATATACGCCAGCGTCAGAGGAGAATAGCTGCGGATATCCTGATCCTTCAGATGAAACAGTTCCTTCATATAAGTTATACACGTTTCCATTTTACACCTTCTCGGGTATCCTTCAGTTCAATTCCCATCTCCAGAAGACGGCTGCGGATTTCATCCGCCTTCGCGAAATCCTTTGCCTTTCTTGCCGCCTGTCTTTCCTGAATCAGAGCCTCAATGTCCTTATCCAGAACTTCTTCCTTTTTCAGTATAATAAGCCCAAGGACATCGCAGAGGGAAGTCATTATTTCCAGAAGTCCGCCGGCAAAGGCTCCCGTACTGTCTTCCTTAACGTGTGTGTTGGCAAATTTCACCAGTTCAAAGACAGCCGCAAGGGCATCTGCCGTATTAAAGTCATCGTCCATCGCCTCTTCAAATTTTGCCCGGAAGCCGTCCGCCTCCTTTAAGAGCTGCTGTTCTTCTTCCGTCATCGCTCTTCTGTCAGCGTTTTTCCTGTCTCTCAAACGCTCCGCAGCTTCCACAATGCGCTCCAGCGCATTCTTGGAAGACTCCATCAGATCCGCACTGAAGTTCAGAGGGCTTCTGTAGTGGGCGCTGAGCATAAAGAACCGCAGAACCTGCAGATCATACTGTTTTGCAATTTCTCTCACAGTTCGGAAATTCCCCAGGGATTTGGACATTTTGCGGTTGTCGATATTCAGGAAACCATTGTGCATCCAGTATTTTGCAAAAATTTTTCCATTGCAGCATTCACTCTGTGCAATTTCATTTTCATGATGAGGGAAAATAAGATCTTCTCCGCCTGCATGGATATCGATCTCCTCCCCGAGATATTTCTTTGACATAACGGAGCACTCAATATGCCAGCCCGGACGGCCATCGCACCAGGGGGATTTCCAGTAGGGCTCTCCCTCTTTTTTCGGCTTCCAGAGCACAAAATCCAGCGGATCTTCCTTCTGCTCCTCGCCGGATACCTGAAGAGAGCGAAACCCGGACTGTAGGTCATCCAGATTTTTATGGGACAGCTTCCCATATTCTTTAAATTTCTTCACCCGGAAGTACACGGTTCCGTCTGAAACGGCATAGGCATATCCCTTGTCAATCAAAGTCTGGATCATTTCGATCATGCCGTCAATCTCCTGGGTTGCCAGCGGATGCGTCGTTGCCGGTTTTACATTCATAGCCGCCATGTCTTTTTTGCATTCTTCGATATAGCGCCTGGAGATCTCCTCGGCCGTCACTCCCTCTTCAATCGCTTTTTTTATAATCTTGTCGTCTACATCCGTAAAATTTGAAACAAAGTTCACCTCATAGCCCTTATACTCCATATAGCGGCGCACTGTATCAAAAACAATCATAGGACGCGCATTTCCAATATGAATCAGGTTGTATACCGTTGGTCCGCAGACATACATTCTCACCTTTCCCTCTTCCAGAGGAACAAATTCTTCTTTTCTTCGCGTCATTGTATTAAATAGTTTCATATTTCTATCCTTTCCTGAACATGAATATCATGGGAATTTATTTGTCAGTGTTCTTCCAGCAGGCATACTGCCTGAGAGGCAATCCCCTCTTCTCTTCCGGTAAATCCGAGATGTTCTTCTGTCGTTGCCTTTATGTTGATTCTGTCCTCGGAAATCCCCAAGGCTTCCGCTATGTTCTTCTTCATCTGCGGAATATGAGGAGCCATTTTCGGCCTCTGGGCAATAATCACCCCATCAATGTTCCCTACTGTGAATCCGTGTTCCTTCAAAAGCCCTGCGACAAAAGCAAGAAGCCGGATACTGGAAATCCCCTCATAGGCAGGATCGGTATCCGGAAAATGCTGTCCGATATCTCCGAGAGCAGCCGCGCCCAGAAGCGCGTCCATAACCGCATGAACCAGAACATCCGCATCCGAGTGTCCAAGGAGGCCTTTTTCCCATGGAATCTCCACGCCCCCAAGGATCAGTTTTCTCTCTTCTGTAAGCCTATGTACATCATATCCCAATCCAACCCGCATCATGCTTCTCCTTCCACTTTCAGCATTTTTGTCACTCTTAGAAAGCTCAGTCTCCTTCTTACATAAGGAGCAAGCCTCAGACTCACCGGTATGATATCCTCCGTCAGTCCGATATCATATACGCTCTTTCTGCATCCTGCAAGATCCATCGCATAAGTCAGTTCTTTCTCATCCGGGAGTTCTTCTATAATATCCGCAATAGCGCTGAGTCTGTCTCTCAGCCGGGACGGACTTACCTCCAGCAACGGTTCAGGATCATTTTCTTTCCTGATTCCTTCCAGCAGTCCCCTTTTCCCGAAAGTGTTTTCCCTTAGCTTTGCATCCAGATCTTCATAAGGAATTACCGTGCACTCTCCGTTTCTGACTGCACGGGCGATCTGTTTATATCTGTTAAGTACAAGAAGCGTCCCCACAGAAACTTTCTCTCCGTGAAGGGCATCCAGCTTGCCATTGATGACTTCCATCTCCCACAAGTGAGAGAGATGATGCTCAGCACAGGAAGCCGGTCTGGAATTTCCAACCATCTGCATGGCCAGACCCGAAAGGATCAAAGCGTACATCAGCTCCTCGCATCCCTCCGGATCGCCCTGGGCTATGCCGCGCAGGCTGGCAGATACAGTTCTCAAAGCTTTTTCTTCCAATTCAATAATTCTGCTGCAGATATATTCCCCTGTCAGAAGATGGGCAATCTTCCAGTCTGCAAGGCAGATATATTTTCCAAACAAATCCGAAATTCCTGAAGCAGTCAGGCGCTTCGGCGCTTCGGCAAAGATTGCAGTGTCTGCAAAAACGGCCATCGGCGGAACTGCCGGCACCGTCTTTTTCAGACCCTTCCAGGTCATTGCCGCTACGTTTGATACGAATCCGTCCACACTTGCCGCCGTTGGAACGGAAATAAAGGGGATCTTATACTGGCAGGCAATATAACGGCTGATATCATGAATCGTCCCGCTTCCCACAGCCAGGATCAGATCGATATCCTCATCCATGTAATTCTCCACAATCTCTACCGCATGTTCATCTGCATGAAGCCCCTCTGCATCCAGCACCAGCACCTGACAGCGGTCATAAATATCTTCCATGATCTCTTCCGTAGCTTTGCAGGTATTCGTGTCGCAGATCAGAAGCGGTGAGATGTACTGCTTCAAAAAGCCGTCCGACATGGCCTCCTCCAGCTTTTCGGCAGCGCCCTCCTCAATTATAATCTCCTTTACCTCTATGTGATGCTCTTTCCCACAACTACAAGGTCGGCCAAAATCATCCGTATCGACTCGCATGTATTTCTTTCCTCCTGTTTTCAGATATACTATTACAGTCTGCTATTATACATGATTTCCCCTGAAAAAGCAACGTATCTGTGGAATTGCCGTCACTTTCCCGTATTTTTCAAAATTCCCCTTCCCTCTGCGCAAAAAAACCCTCAGCCGGCAAAGCGGCCGAAGGTTCTTACCTGTTTTTATTCAAAATCCTTACTTTTCAATCGCGGCAATCATTTCTACTTCACAGAGAACATTCTTTGGAAGTGTCTTCACAGCCACGCAGGAGCGGGCGGGTTTATTTACAAAATATTTCGCATAAACGTCATTGAAAGCTGCGAAGTCGCCCATATCCGCCAAAAAGCAGGTTGTCTTTACAGCGTTCGCGAGACTTGTCCCTGCCTCTGCAGCAACTGCCTCCAGGTTTTTCATCACCTGCTCTGCCTGTGCTTCAATGCTGTCTCCTGCGATTTCTCCCGTTGCAGGGTCTACCGGAATCTGTCCGGAAGTAAATAATACGTCATTTAAAACAATCGCCTGAGAATAGGGTCCGATTGCAGCCGGAGCCTTGTCTGTATACACTACCTTCATCATAAGATCTCCCTTCATTTTCTTTTGATTTTATTCTATATTAAAAAATTATAAGGGTCAAGAAATTTTTTTGGTCACAGGTTCAGATAGTGGTATACCACACCGGATATCTCCCGTATATGGCTGATTGCTTCATCACTGTTCTTCCATCCCTCTGACATTACACAGAGAATGTAAGTTGTCTTTGGGCCGTATACGACCGCCATATCATGCTGATCGCTTGTGGTCTCTCCCGTCTTATTCGCCACCTGGACCTCTTCTCCGATTCCCGAGGGAATCTTTGTCGTATTCTGCTGGTTCAGAAGAAGATCCAGCATTTCCCCGGAAGCCTCCTCACTGACACATTCTCCCTTTACAATGCGTTCCAGGAGGATTCCGCAGTCTTTCACCGTGGTGGTGTTATGTCCGCCAAGGCTCTGCTCAGCCGAGGAAGACGGAAGAAGGATGCTCTGATAAGAAGTATCCTCATACCCCTCTTCTTCAAGATATTCATTTACTGCTTCCGCGCCCTCCAGGAAGTCATGATTTTCCGACTGAAGTCTCCCAAGCTCATTGCAGGATTCATTGTCGCTGACTGTAATCATGTTCCAGAGAAGATCGTCCACCTTTTTCCTTACTGCCGGGTCATCCGCCTGAGCATTCATAAGTTTCGCCTGATTTTCCAGCACCTGATCCATGTCCTGATAGGTTTTTGCCATAACAAACGACTTAATCAGGCTGGCAGAATACATGGGCGTATTATTCAGAAGAATTTCCTCACCTGTATTCAGGTCTTTTACATAAATCCCCCACTCTCCGTCATAATCCGCAGTCATGGATTCCAGAAACGGCTCCAGTGTGTCCATGCCAAGTTCGTCCTCGTCTGCAACTTTTCCGGTTTCGTCCACAGGAAGGCCCTCCGGCGTAATGCCCTCTTCCTGGGTCAGCACCCCGTGTTCACCGCCGAAATAATAAGTACCGGAAAAATGCTGCCCGTTCGATGTCATCTCCAGAGAATGGTATCCCGGCTCTGTGTCCATTTTTCCGTTGGAGTCAAAAAAATAATAGCCGTTATAGGCCACATTTTCCACGGTCAGATTATCAATATATCTGACCTGCGGAGCAGAGGTCAGTTTGCCCAGGTTATTTACCATATACAGGCCGTCAAATTCCTGATCCATGCACGTAAGCTTTTTTATGCGCACAACATGGGCGCCCTCCGCTCTGAATTTCCCGCTCTCGTCGTGATAATAGAATCCGTTCAGAACTGTGCCGTCAATATTTACATGGTCAAAATAATGAACGCCTTCTTCTTCTGATTTCGTGCCGTCCTCAT
Source organism: Candidatus Blautia excrementipullorum (assembly GCA_019118645.1). Classification (GTDB taxonomy): domain Bacteria; phylum Bacillota; class Clostridia; order Lachnospirales; family Lachnospiraceae; genus Blautia_A; species Blautia_A excrementipullorum. The sequence continues at coordinate 17,104 of DWYN01000058.1, forward strand.
TGAGGCAGTAAAAGCCCTCGCTTTTCAGAAGATACTTTTCTGTTCCGTCTCCTATAGGCTGAATCTGCGCTTCTTCTATGGATGACAGGATATTCTCTGTTTCGGCGGCAGACACATCTGAGGCAGATATTGCCAGAAACCCTAAAATGCCAATCGTCACTACCAGCCTGCTATAACCGGTTCCAGCTTTCATAAATCTCTCCTTTTTTATGTAAAACAGCACTTTTTGACAAAAAACTCTCTTACAGTATACCTGAATTCCCCGGTATGTCAAGAGCGCGGCCTCTTCCTCGTACTGCCGCGCCCTGTATTTTCCGGGTTTTTCCTTATTCAGACGGATTCCCAGAAACGCCGGAGAATCTCTTCTACATTGTTCAGGCGGCAGGGAACGAGATCGTTCCACTCTTCGGGCAGCAGCACTTTGTAGTCCGCGTTCCAGAATCTGTCATCCATCAGAAGAATCGTCCCTGTGTCCTCTTTTGTCCGTATCACTCTTCCGGCTGCCTGAAGAACCTTGTTCATTCCCGGATACCGGTATGCATAGTCGAAACCGTTCTCTCCCTTCTGATCGTAAAACTGGCGGAGGATTTCCCTTTCGGGGCTGACCTGAGGCAGTCCTGTACCTACAATTGCAGCTCCGATCAGCCGGTTCCCCATCAGATCAATTCCCTCGGAAAAAATCCCTCCCATCACGCAGAATCCCAGAAGCGTCTCCCCGCTCTCCTCCCGGAACTCTTCCAGAAACTCCTCCCGTTCCCGTTCGTTCATATCAGGGGTCTGGCAGATGCACCTTACCCAGTCCGCTGAGAATTCGTCCTCATAAATGCGGTATACATCTTCCAGAAGCTTATAGGATGGAAAAAAAGCCATGTAATTTCCTTTTTTCTGCCACACCATTCTCGCAAGATATTCCGCCATCCGGCGGTATTCTTCATAGCCTCTTCTCGCATAACGGCTGCTGACATCCATACAGGACAGAAGGCAGCGGTTTTTCTGGTCAAAGGGAGAGCGGACATAAATGCCGTAATCGTCCGTTCTCGTGCTGAGAAGGTTTCTGTAGTAAACCATAGGAATCAATGTGGCCGAGAAAAACACTGCGCACCGGCCTTTTTCCAAATAATGGCAAAGGTTCTGCGCGGGGTTGACACAATACAGTCTGACAGAAAACCCTTCCTTTTCTCCTTTTGCCGTATAGACCACATAATTTTCATCAAGGAGCTCAGAAATATTCAGGAAATCGCGGACATGAAAGCAGAAATCAAGGATTCCCTCCGACGCCTCGGCAAATTCCGGCTCTTCCAGAAGCTTGTCGATTTCTCCCTGTACTGTAAGCAGCTGAAGGGGAAGCGGTCCCGGACTTTCCAGAACCTGAAAGTCTTCACATTCCTTTTCAAGCTCCAGGAGCTGGCGGCTGACCTTCCCCAGTGCCCGGAACAGCTTTGCGCTGTATGGCTTCACAAAGCGCCGGGCATCCAGCACTTCTTTTCTGGTGAGGACAGCGCTGTACATTTCTCTTCCCCTCTCTACCAGATTGTGGGCTTCGTCAATCAGGAAAATATAATCTCCTGCCACGTTTTCCCCGAAAAATCTTTTCAGATGCACGTTCGGATCAAAGGCATAGTTATAGTCACAGATCACCGCGTCCACCCAGACAGCCAGGTCAAGACACATCTCAAAGGGGCAGACTCTGAATTTCTCTGCCTGCGCTAAAATCGCATCCCGGTCAAAAGCCTGTCCGGAAGTCCACAGGTCATAAACTGCTCTGTTCACTCGGTCAAAGTGCCCTTTCGCATAGGGGCATGTTTTTGGCGTACATTCCGGTGTTTCGCAGAAGCACAGCTTTTCTTTTGCCGTTATGACCACCGACTGAAAGAGAAGCCCTTTCTCTCTGAGTATGGAAAACGCATCCTGAGCCACCGTTCTTGTGATTGTCTTTGCCGTCAGATAGAAAATAACATCTCCCCTGCCCTGGCCAAGGGCTCTCACCGCGGGAAAAACTGCAGACATGGTTTTTCCTACTCCGGTGGGCGCCTGCACGAAAATCTGCTTCCGGCTGGAAATCGCATGGTATACTCCCGACACCATTTCTCTCTGCCCTTTTCTGTATGGGAAGGGAAATTCCAGTCCTTCCATGGAAGCGTTTCTCCGGCGGATCCACTGCCTGCGCCAGGATACCCATCTATGGTATTCATTCAGAAGATTCCGGTACCATTCTCCAAGCTCATCGACGAAAAATGTCTCCCGGAAACGGCGGATTTCCTCTGTATCCAGATTGGCGTAAGTCATTTGGACTCCGATCTCGCTCAGCCCGTTCTGGCTGGCATAGATCCAGGCATAACACATTGCCTGGGCGCGGTGTACCGCAGCCGGCTCCTCCAGAGAATTCACATCTTTATAAATTCCTTTTATCTCATCAATACAGGCAGTATCCCCTTCCGGCAGAATTCCGTCGGCCCGGCCCTCCACTCGGATCGTAAGATCCTCAAATTCCGTATCCAGTTTTAAAGGAACCTCAGCGTGGTAGCCGCCTTTCATCTGTTTCTGAATTTTTCTGTGGAGACGGCTGCCTTTCAGCATCGCCTCCCGGTCAGCCGCCCCGCTTCCGCTGCTGTCCAGATCACCGCTTCGTAAAATGAATTCCACCAGATTGCGGACAGAAATACGAACAACTTCTTTTTCCATATCAGTCTTATACCTTCCCCTGAAACAATCTTCGGGCCTGCAACTGTAAAAGGCGCATATCTTATCAGGATATACGCCTCAAATACTCATATTTTCTGGTCAGCCCACGGCAAATTTCGCTATCACTTCATTAAAGCCCGGATTATCACCATAGCATTTAACCGTAAGCTCTTTCGTCAGATCCATACTTAAAATACCCAGTATTGATTTTGCATCGATAATAATTCTGTTATAGAAAATGTCTATATCAAAATCACATTTACTTGCCGCATTCACAAACTCTCTTACATCTTCCGCCGCATTTAATCTGATCTGATGCTGCACCATCTTCTTTAACCTCCTGATTGACATGATATCTTATCATTGCGTATTTTGTCACCGCATTTTTCATTTGTCAACAGAATTAAATCTTTCTTTACATTTTTCAACAAATTAACTAATTATTCCCTTGAAAAATCCTCCTTTTCTATTCATTAAGACTATGAAAATTCTGTCATATTTGAACGAAATTTTAAGGGAACGAACTGCTTCTGAAGTTCCGGATTCTCTCTTTCCGGGATTGCAACGGACTGGCAGAACGCCCTCCACAGGTTCTCATATTCATCTGCGCCGGCTATTCTTTTCTCTTCCTCCTGATCAGCGCGGACCTCCCTGTATACTGTACATTCACCGCCTTTTGGATGCGTTACAACCTTATGTCTGGCCTGATCATAGATCATCCAGTTCTCATTCGGAAAACGGTCAGCAAAATGAGGAGCCAGAAATTCCAGTATGTCATTCTGCGGCGAAACAGCAGAATACAGGACGCCTCCCCCGAGTTCGCGGAAACGGACAAATCCGTAAAATCTGTGAAGCTCATGCCTTACTTTCACCTGCAGAGAAGAGACAAGATTTACCGCCGGGTCTGCCAGAGCTTCCAGCACATGTCTGTCGCACCGGCCCTGTCCAAGCGCCCTTCTGAGAAGGTAAAAGACAGCCGTCCCTTTATCCGGGTGCGTAGATACCGCCGCATAACAGACCGCCCGGTAAGTAGTTTCCCCCAGTTTTTTTCTTACGGATCTGGCTACTTTCGCTGCCTTTTCACTGTCCGGCGGAATCTCCATAATGGTGCTGAACAGTTCCGGATATTCCGGTTCACAGGTAGCAATCTCTACCTGAAGTCCCCTGGCTCCCCATAGCCATCCATCATATACTGCGGTAAAAATCCCCTCCACAGAGTCCTGACAGACCAGTATTTTTTTCTCATAAGCCATTGCCGACGCCTCCTTCCGTGCAGGCAGAGAAATTCCAGTCATCGAAAAGAGAAATCTGGCGATAGGTGATTCCGGCAGATGAATCGGAGATCTTACTTTCCTGACTCAGCAAATTTCTCACTATATAATCCTCTTCCATTTTCACCGGATACATCTGCCGTCCGTTGCAGGTAATAAAATAAATAGCTCTTTTCAAAACCACGCCTATTTTGCGAAGATCAGAAAAATCAAGTGTATGATATCTTCTGGCTCCGACTATCCTTCTGGCCGACTTTTCACCAATCCCCGGCACCCTCAGAAGCATCCAGTAGTCTGCCCTGTTGATTTCCACAGGAAAGTTCTCCAGATGGCTGACCGCCCAGTCGCATTTCGGATCAAGAAAAAGATTAAAATTCGGATGCTTTTCTGACAGCAGCTCCTCAGCCTGAAATCCGTAAAAGCGCATCAGCCAGTCCGCCTGATACAGCCTGTGCTCTCTCAGAAGCGGCGGACCCTGGGGGAGCACCGGCAGCGCCCGGTCCTCATTGACCGATACAAAAGCAGAGTAGAAGACTCTTTTCAGAGAGAAATTCCGGTACAGAGCCTCCGCCACCGATATGATCTGAAAGTCACTCTCCCCTGATGCTCCGATGATCATCTGCGTGCTCTGTCCCGCAGGAACAAACCTTGGCGTATGCCGGTAAACTGCCAATTCCGCTTTATTTTCCTCGGATCCGATCTGTATCTGCTTCATTGGCCTGAGAATCGTTCTCCGGCTTTTGTGAGGCGCCAGGCGCTTCAGGCTCTCGGCAGTGGAAAGTTCCAGGTTGACGCTCATGCGGTCCGCCAGGTATCCGGCTCTCTGTATCAGTTCCGGAGATGCTCCCGGAATCGCCTTCAAATGAATATATCCGCGGAAATGATAGCGGTTCCTGAGTATCTCGGCGGAACGTACCAGCTCTTCCATTGTCTCGTCCGGCGAGCCTTTTACGCCGGAGCTTAAAAACAGCCCCTCTATATAGTTTCTTCTGTAGAATTCTATCGTAAGGCGGCTGATCTCCTCCGGAGTAAAACTGGCTCTCACAATATCGTTGGAAGAACGGTTCAGGCAGTATTTGCAGTCGTAAACACACTCGTTGGTATACAGCACCTTAAGAAGGCTGATGCACCGGCCATCGCTGGAAAAGCTATGGCAGATACCGGCTCCTATGCTGTTTCCCATTCCCTGGCCGCCGCCCTTCCTGTCCACCCCGCTGGATGTGCAGGCCACATCGTACTTCGCCGCATCAGATAAAATCTGAAGTTTTTCCATTATCGTCATGGATTCCCGCGTAATCATAGTCTCCCTCCAAACAAATGTTTGTATTATTCTATTCCAAACATTTGTTTGTGTCAACCCAATAAAACGGGACAATAAAAAAATCCCAGAATATTTCTGAGATTTTTTTTATGCTCTTTTTCTATTTTGTCCGATCAGATCTGCGTCATCACAAAAATGTCGTAAATCGCTTTCACAGCAGCCTCAAAATCCCTGTTTTCCACACCGATAATAATATTCAGCTCGCTGGATCCCTGATCGATCATCTTCACATTCACATGGGCATGGGCCAAAGCGGAAAATACACGGCCGGCCGTCCCTCTCTGGGATTTCATTCCCCGTCCTACAACCGCGATCAGAGCCAGATCTGATTCCATCTCTATAAAATCCGGATTTACCGCACGGTGGATTCCGGCAATCACCTGCTGTTCCTTTTCCTCAAATTCGTCCTGGTGAACATAAACCGTCATTGTATCAATTCCGGAGGGAACATGCTCAAAATTAATTCCCTGTTCCTCAAATACCTGAAGAACCTTCCTTCCGAATCCAATTTCGCTGTTCATCATGGATTTTTCAATATTAATGGAGCAGAAGCCTTTTTTTCCGGCAATTCCGGTAATCACATATTTCGGTTTGCGGCAGGTGCTCTCCACAATCAGCGTACCCTTGTCCTCCGGACGGTTGGTATTTCTGATATTGATGGGGATCCCCTCTTTCTGAACCGGGAAGATCGCGTCCTCGTGAAGGACCGTAGCTCCCATATAGGACAGCTCACGCAGTTCACGGTAAGTGATCGTCTCAATCACTGCCGGATCATCCACGATTCTTGGATCTGTCACCAGGAAGCCGGAAACATCTGTCCAGTTCTCATAGAGATCCGCATGCACCGCTTTTGCCACCAGAGATCCGGTGATATCGGAGCCTCCTCTGGAAAAAGTTTTCACTGTGCCGTCTTCCATAGCTCCATAAAAGCCCGGAACGACTGCGCGCTCACATTTTGAAAGACGCTTTTCAAGAAGCCTGTCTGTTTTTTCTTCGTCAAAAACACCGTTTTTGTCAAAGCGGATCACCGAAGCCGCGTCTACGAACTCATATCCGAGATAAGCCGCCATAATCTTTCCGTTCAGGAACTCGCCTCTGGACGCCGCGTAATCTGTACCTGCCTGGGCCCGAAAATCCTCCTCGATCTGTCTGAACTCTTCCTCCAGGGACAGATCCAGCTCCAGGCCTTTGATGATTTCATAGTATCGCTCCTTGATTTCCGCCAGCATCCCGCTGAAATCTTCTCCTGCCGCCGCGCTCTTATAGCAGGAGTACAAAAGATCCGTCACCTTAATATCTTCCGGAAATCTTTTGCCGGGGGCAGACGGCACCACATAGCGTCTGCTCTCCTCGCTCCTGATGATTTCTCCCACTTTGCGGAACTGGTCGGAATTGGCCAGGGAACTTCCTCCGAATTTTACAACTTTCTTCATGATAATGCTCTCACCCTTCTGTAATTCTCTTTTCCAATAAAAATCTGTATTCTATTTTATTGAAAAACAGAGGATTTTGCAAGCATTTCTTTTGGATGTTTATTTATGCGCAGTACTCCCGGAGAACATTCTGAAGCGCGGAAGCGCTGCTGGAATGACATCTGCACACCGGAATCGATTTTCTCTTTGCCTCTTCCACGGCGCAGTTTACCATTTTATGAGATACCGTACTGGTAAACAGGATCAGAAGATCCGGATCCCCGATTTTTTTCTTCATTGCCCCTTTTTCTTTCGCAAAAATCTTCGCCTTGCATCCATAGCATTTACAGATGTCCTCATACTGACATACCATACGTTCATTCCCGCCTACGATTACGATACTCATATATCACCTCTCCTTTGTTAATCTAAACTAACTTCTGTTTTTAAAATTAAGTTAGCAAAAGCTAACTGTGTATTGAAATACTACCACACTTTTTTTGATTTGTCAAAGGATTTTTCATTTTTTTACCGCTTATTTTTGTCATACTCGGATATGCCGCATACAGTAAGCACGCTGCCGTTCACCTGAAAGCGGATATTTTTTTTGCCGTAGGCGAGCCCGTATACACGGTCCGGATCTGACTGATAGCCGGGACGGGGATCATTTTCCAGAACCTCCGTAAGGGCCCTTCTCTTCTCTTCCGGAATCATTTCCAGCCATTCTTCCGGAAAAACCACCTGCAGTTTATGATCCTCGATACGGTCCGTAAATCCGCCTGAGGCTTCCGGATGACTGTCGGACGGTATATAGGGCTTAATGTCAAAGATAGGCGTCCCATCCATCAGATCAGCTCCGGAAACATAAAGCACCGGCCCCAGGTCCCGCTGAAATTCTATTTTATCCAGACGGACTGAGGAAAGGCCCAGGCTGTTCGGCCTGAAGGGAGACCTGGTGGCAAACACTCCCTTCCGCACATTTCCGCCCAGCCGGGGCGGCCTGACTGTAGGCGACCAGGTATCCCTGACATTTTCCGAAAACTGCCAGATCAGCCAGATATGGGTATATTCCTCCAGCCCCCGAAAAGCCTCCGGTACCCGGTATTCCGGTTCAAAAACGATCCGGGCATGCTGTTCCTTCAGTCTGCCGCTCTGATGAGGAATTCCGAATTTCTCCGGAAAATCATTGTGAATCCTTGCAATTGCCCTGATTTCTGCTGTCACTTTATCTTCATGCATTACCCGATTCCTCGAACACACTGTCATAATCAAAAGAAAGATAAAAGTCCTCCGTCTTCTGGATTTTCTCCTGATAGTTTTCCTCGGTCAGAAGACCTTCTCCTTCATATATCCAGTCGATGAGTTTGTCGCTGATTTTGGATCCGTAATGTGTGGGATCCATATAATTGTCCAGATTTTCTGTTATATCAAAATGATCCGCAAAGGTATAAAGCTTTACATTGTCATAGGGAAGCAGAAGTTCCGCCTGAAGCTTTTCCGCTTCAAAATAGCGGATCAGATCTCCGTTTCGTTCCGCCTCATCCCAGAAGGCGACACTGTAGGGCGGCGTGTAGAAATAAAACATTGTATCCGGATTTTCTTCCACTGTCCTCAGCACATTCTCTGTCACGTTATCCGTTACGGTCTCTCTGTCCTCTTCGGAGAACGGCTTCTGCTCTTCGGCTTTTGTTTCCGGTCTCTGATAGGCCTCCAGCACATGTTCTTTTCCAACGGGATGCTCCCATTCCCAAAAACTGTAATCGTCCATGGAAGTGGTCTTTTTCCCGTCCAGATTGTATTTGATTACAGGCAGAGTGCTGTCCAGAAAAATTTCTTTGTTGAATACATAGTTGACGTCATTGAAAATATTGTCGTCATAGAGATAATCCGGATAGTCATTGTAATTGCGGACTTCTCCGGCCTGAAAAATTTTATTGTAGTCCAGGCAGCGGAAAATGCACTTTGTATCCGGATTTTCTTCCAGGACCTTCCTCACTTCCTGGTCAATGACATAATAGGTTTCCGCCGTATAGGTAACTTTAATAGACTTTGTCCCGAACAGTTTATCAAACTGGGATGCCTTAAAGTTCTGCATCATGGAAGTCCCCACTATAGCAGCGTCATAATCATAAGTTTTGATAATCCCGTCATTGAGGTATCTCTCCATTCCGTCAACCAGAGGATATTCCACACCATCCAGGGCCTTATGAAAATGGAAGAACGGATCCAGCACCACCGTGGCCCCTCCGGCTATAATAAGAGCGGCTGCCGTCCCTCCCAAAACAACTTGTACAAATCTGCGGCTGTTCATTATTCCTCCTAGAAATTAAAGTACAAAAATTCCGATACTCCTGACAGGGACATAATTCCCCAGACAAGGTAAATAATGGCTGTCACCGAGCGCCTTACCGTAGGCTTAAATTCCAGTTCCTGATTATTTTTAAAGGCAAGACAGATCACCAGCGCCAGCGTCATCAGAAGCAGCGCGTCAAACCCTCTGATCGATGAAATGATATCATTAAGTCCCGGAATTTTCTCATAGATAAAGGCAAACTCTGTCAGTTTGAACTGATTCAGCATAGACGCCCTTACATTCAGATTCTGGAATCCCAGTATCCTTTTAAGCACTGTAACTGCCTGGGATATGGAATCCGCCCGGAAAAAGATCCATGTCACATTTACAAACAAAAAGGTAACTATCCAGCGGAGCACCGTATGTATGGAATTCCACTGTTTCTTGAACATCCTGGTCAGCGCATTCGCCACTCCGTGAAGAAATCCCCAGAAAATAAACGTCCAGTTGGCTCCGTGCCACAGCCCGCTGACAAGAAATACAATAATAATATTGATATATGTGCGGACAGTTCCCCTGCGGCTTCCCCCAAGCGGGAAATATACATAAGTCCTCAGGAACCGGGTCAGAGTCAGATGCCAGCGATCCCAGAAATCCACCACGGAAAGAGCTTTATACGGCGAATTGAAATTCATGGGTATCTTAATATTAAACATGTATCCAAGTCCCGTCGCCATATCGCAGTATCCGCTGAAATCAAAGTAAATCTGAAAAGCATAGGCAAACATCATCAGAATTCCTTCCATGGAAGTAATTCCCGCCGACACATTTCCATATCCCCAGGTTACGGCCTTGCTGAGCGTGTCTGCTATGATCACCTTCTTTACAAGTCCTGCAGAAAACACATAGATTCCGTGGGCCATGTTCCTGGATTTCATCTTCCAGTTCTTTTCATCCGCAAACTGAGGCAGCACCTCATTGTGAAGCACGATAGGCCCCGCCACAAGCTGCGGGAAAAAGGTGACAAACAGAGAATAGTCCAGAATATTATACTCTCTTGTCTGGCCTCTGTAGGAATCGATCACATAGGACACCTGCTGGAAAGTAAAGAAACTGATTCCCAGCGGCAGTACAATATGACGAAGATGAAAATCTGTGGAAAACGCCTTGTTCAGGTTGTCCACAAAGAAATCATAATATTTGTAGTAGAAAATCAGGCCCAGATTAAAAGCCAGTCCTATCGCCAGAAGCACCTTTTTCAGAAGGCGTATTCTGGATTCCGTCATCTGCCATTTTCTCTGAAAGAGCTGGGACAGCACATAGTTTACGCAGATGCTGCTCCCCATAATCCACAGATAGCTTGGATTAAAATATCCATAAAACCAGAATGACATCAGCACAAGCTCCAGCTTCGCCATCATATGCCATCCCAACCGGTGAAGTCCAAAATATCCAAGCAGTGTCACCGGAAGAAAAAATAAAATAAAAATGTAAGAATTAAAAAGCATTTTTTTACTCCCTCGCCCATTTTTCCCTGCTTGCCATTATACAAAACCGCCGTTTTGATTGCAATACTTTTGTAATGATTTGTAAATAAATTTTATATTTTATTTCATTTTATAGAAAAAAAGTGAATACGCAAAAAGAAAAAGCTTCCGCACCTCACTCTCCACACTGGAAAATGAGCTGCAGAAGCCTTTATACCTGCTATTTGAAATTCAGTCCCGCTGTAATGTCACCGGTCAAGAACGTCTATTTTTGTATCGTCCTTCGCATCCAGATTGTTAATATACTTCTTCGTCTCCCTCACCACCACATTGGAAAGCAGAAGAAGCGCTATCAGGTTTGGAATCGCCATCAGGGCATTGAGAATATCCGCAATGGTCCATACAAGATTCAGAGAAATCACAGGTGCAATTGCAGCCACAGCCACATACAGCACTCTGTAAGGAATAAGTCCCGCTTTTCCGGAGAAATATTCCACGCAGCGTTCTCCATAATAGGCCCATCCAAGTACTGTGGAATAAGCAAAGGAAATGATGCCAACCACCAGAATCACCGGCCCGATCACCGGAATCTGCTGAAAAGCAAGGGTCGTAAGAATTCCTCCGTCAGTGATATTTCCCATATCAATGGCGGGATTTTTCATAATGCTTGTCACCAGGACAAGTCCTGTCATCAGACATACCACCACTGTGTCCCAGAAGGTACCGGTACTGGATACCAGCGCCTGGCGCACCGGATTTCTTGTCTGGGCAGCCGCAGCCGCGATCGGCGCAGAGCCCATACCGGATTCATTGGAAAACAGTCCCCTGGCAATCCCATACTGCATGGCTATCATAATTCCCCGTCCTACAAGGCCGCCTGCAGCGGCTCCCGGTGTGAACGCAAGACGGCAGATTGTCTGTACGGCCGGAATAATATAATCGAAATTGATTCCAAGGATAATCAGGCATCCAAGCACGTAGAACACTGCCATAAAAGGAACCAGTTTTTCACAGACATTTGCAATGGATTTGATTCCGCCGAAAATTACAAGAGCTGTAAGCACTGCCACTACAATTCCGACCGCGGCAGGAGGAATGCTCAAGTTTTCTTCGCAGACTGTGGCAATCGCGTTGACCTGGGTGGCGCATCCGATTCCAAAAGACGCGAAGCCTCCGAAAAACGCAAAAAGAACAGCCAGCCATTTCATATGCAGTCCGCGCTCCAGAGCATACATAGCGCCTCCCTGCATTCTTCCGTCCTTTGTTTTTACCCTATACTTTACTGCGATCAGAGATTCTCCGTATTTTGTAGCAATTCCGAACACTCCCGTAAGCCAGCACCACAGAACCGCGCCGGGGCCTCCAAGGGCAACTGCCGTACCCACGCCTATGATATTTCCGGTTCCTATTGTGGAAGCCAGCGCAGTCGTCAGCGCGCCAAACTGGCTGACCTCGCCTTCCGCGTCAGGGTCCTTCGTCACTGACAGGCGGATTCCCGTAAAAATCTTTCTCTGGATGAACCCTGTCCGGATCGTCATAAAAATATGCGTTCCCAAGAGCAGAAGGATCATCCACCAGCCCCACACCCATTGGTCGATCTGGTTGATCAAATTGGTAATTGTTTCCATTATTCTTTCCCTCCCGTGCTGTCCGATACTTGTCAAAATGATTGCACACGCAGATACGCCGCACCACCGCGGTAAAAACACCGGCAGTATAAAGAGACGGCTGTAAAGTATACATAAAGGGCATACACCCGCCTGAACGTTGTACACCCTTGTACTCACTTATCTCAAATATCAGTTTTAACGAAAACATTATATCGAATATTGCCAGGCAATGCAATACTTTATTGCGTTTTTACTGCACTTTGCTGAAGTTTTTCGGCAGATTCCCTCTTACTCCCGTTAAAAGCAATCATTTTATTTCTGCATGCCTGCATCTTTTGCCGCATCCAGCCATACTTTCAATTCCTTTATACATCTCCGGGCGTCATTTTTTCCAATATCATACACTCTCTGTATCTCATCAAGGTCGCGCTCCATGCGGCCGATTGTAAGTTTTTCGCTGGGCCGGATTACAAAAACCTCCCCTGTTTTTTCCATCTCACGAATGTCCTTCAGGGTTTGATTATATACCCGATGCCGGTTTTTCAGCGTTTCTGCAAAAAGAGGATAACGACGGTATCTCAGTTCCGCCATCCGTGCGTTCTGAGGCTTCTTTTCGTAGCCGTCTTCTCTTGTGAGAACCACTACGTTTCTCTCATAACCCATTTTCCGGAACTGTTTTACCGGGATGCTGTCTGCACAGCCGCCGTCCAGAAGCTTTTTTCCGTCATAAGTAACAATTTTCGATACATAAGGCATGGAGGCGGAAGCTCTCATAGCATCAATCTGTCCCATCATATCTGTAACTTTGATATATTCCGCCTTTCCCGTTTTCAGATTGGTGCAGGTAACATAAAAATCTGTATCGGATTTTGCAAACGCTTCATAATCAAAGGGATCCAGGCGCTCCGGAATATCATGATAGCAAAATTTTTCTCCCACGATTTCTCCGGTGCGCAGAAGATTCCAGAAACCCATAAAGTGCTTGTCATTCCGGTATTTTTTATAATACCGGATGCTTCTGCCCTTCTGATTCGATACGAAGGAGCACCCGTGAAGAGCTCCCGCCGAAACGCCGATCACACCGTCAAAATGCAGACTGTTCTCCATAAATACGTCCAGCACTCCGGCCGTATAAATGCCGCGCATGGCTCCGCCTTCCAAAACCAACCCTGTCCTCATATAAATCTCACCTTTCTCTGTCCCAACTGTTCTGAATCTGTCTGTATGCCTCCTGGTAGCTGATTCCATTATCTGCCGCAATGGCTGCCGCACTTTCATACTCCGGATAGCAGACCGTTCGCCCGTCCGGAAGCGTGCAGATTTTTACTGCCGCAGAGCCCAAGGGCGTCCGGATATTCTCTGTCTTTCTTTTTAAAATTGTGCGCTCCATAGCGATCCGCCGGATGCCGATGGTCGTTGTCTCCTCAAAAATAATCTTTTCCATCTGCCGGATGTCCTCCGCCCTGCAGATTACCGTCAGCTCATAGGCCGGCCGGTTTTTCTTCATATATATCGGAGTATAGTGCACTTCTCTGGCGCCTGAGCGAAAAAGTTTTTCCGCTGCAAGTCCCATTGTCTCTCCGGAACAGTCGTCAATGTCCGTCTCCAGGCGATAAATTTCATCCTGCTCTGTCCGGCCGGAAACATTTTCTGTCCGAATCAGCATTGCGCGCAGGAATCCCGGACAGTCGTACTGCCGCTTTCCTGCTCCCAGGCCAATTTTTTCTATCACAAAGTTTTCCGGAAGCTGATCAGAAGTACGGACCGCAGCCGCAATAGCCGCTCCGGTAGGCGTTACCAGCTCTCCCTCCACCTCCGTAATCTTCAGTCTCAGGCCATTCTGCTCCGCAATATTGGCCACTGCAGGTACCGGCACAGGAAGCACCCCGTGCTGGCAGCGGACACTTCCCGTACCCTCCCGGAGTTCCGGAACAATCACCTCGGCGATGTCAAGATTGTCCAGACATACAGCCGCAGCCGCAATGTCCACAATGGAATCCACTGCCCCCACTTCGTGAAAATGCACCTGTTCCACAGGCACGCCATGTGCCTTGGCCTCCGCTTTTGCCAGAATCTCAAAAACAGTCAGGGCGATCGTTTTCGCTTTCTCTGTCATGGCTGAAGAGAGAATAATTTCCCGAATCTCCTTCATCCCTCTGTGTTCATGGCGGCCGTGATGGCCTTCCCCATGCGGATGCCCGCCTTCATGAGAATGTTCCGGACCGTGATGGCCATGTGTTTCCTCATGAGAGTGCCGGCTGTGTCCGTGCAGATATTCCATGTCATGATCATGGTTTTCGTGGGCTTCATCCAAAATCACCGCAAAATCGCAGGTATCCAGGCCCGATTTTTTCACCCTGGTAATCTCTGTACGAAATCCGCTTACTTTAAGACTTCCAAGCGCCGTCTCCAGCACTTTCCGGTCAGCTCCCAGATCCAGAAGAGCCGCCACGGTCATATCTCCGCTTATGCCGGAATAACATTCCAGATATAAAGTTTTTCCCATTGTATCCTCCGCTATTTTTCCTGTTCCCGGATGCCAAGTCTGTTGATCTGCGTCGCAATATACCCGGCTCCGTATCCATTGTCAATATTTACCACTGCGATCCCGTTGGCACAGGAATTGATCATTGTCAGAAGAGCGGACAAACCGTTCATGCTTGCCCCGTATCCTACAGAAGTAGGCACTGCGATTACAGGCTTATCCACCAGACCTCCCAGCACACTGGCCAGAGCTCCTTCCATGCCGGCCACCGCAATCACGCAGTTGGCATCCTGAATGGTGTCCAGCCTGGACAGAAGCCGGTGAATCCCGCTCACTCCAATGTCATAAATACGCTCCACCCGGGATCCGAAATACTCCGCTGTCTGTGCCGCTTCCTCCGCCACGGAAATATCCGCCGTACCTGCGGTGCAGACCGCAATCTTCCCCTTCAGCTCCTTGTTCTTCTTTTCAATCTTAATAATATGAGAGAGCTCATCGTATTCCACCCCCGGAAGAAGATCTTTTACCAGTTCATACTGATGCTGCGAAGCTCTTGTTCCCAGCACTTCCCCGTTATCTTCATACAGTCTCTGAAAGATGCGGACAAAATGCTCATCGGCCTTTCTGCTGCAGAAAATCACTTCCGGAAAGCCGCTGCGGATTTCCCTGTGGGAATCCAGCTTCGCATACTCTCCCATTTCTTCAAAAGGTCCCTTTCGGAAATAATGCTCCGCCTCCTCCAGGCTGATTTCATTGTTTTTAAATCTGGTCAGAATTTCCCTTGTTTCCATTATATACCTCTCCTTGAAAAAAGAAAGGAGTCTGCCGTCCATATGCTTCCTGCATACTTTCTGCATTCTCCTTCCAGTAATTTCCCTCGTTTACATGCGGTACAGAATCATACCGCCTTTTCTTTCATAACCGGTATCCCACAGTTCCTCCAGGGACAGCCATTTGCTTTCTCCATATGTAACAGCCTTAACCTGAAAGCCTTCTTCTGTCTCTCGGTATCCTGTCAGCATAAACCAGTGCCAGACATAATCATCCAGCTTCAGGTTCTTATGTTTCAGAAGAAGATAAGGAATCGGACATGACTTGTCAATCTGTCCGCGGATCGCATCCGCGGCTTCCTGCCAGGTATGCTCTCCGTGAAAAGGCTTCATCTCAAGCTGCGTATCTCCCACATCGTGAAGATATCCCTCAAAGCCTTCCATAAACATTTCCAGAGTGTCAATCCCATTTGGTCTCGGACAAAGATAAGGTTTCATCTGATAAGCGAACCTGATATATTCGTCCTTGTCAATTTCCTTTGTCTCATAAGGATAGAGATCGGTCTTTCCCGCCTGACGCGCAAAATAAATACAGCTCTCACAGGCTGCCACTGCGCCGCATCCTCCGTCTCTCATAGAAGATTCCGGAAACCAGTCCTGATTTCCGCCATACGATCCATCTACCTGAAAATAATTCAGCTCGTTTTTCTGCATTCTTTCCAAGTTCTCTCCCGTCCCTCTCTAATTAAAATTCCTCATAATGGTGCAAATGCGCATGAAATGCGCAGAATTTACTATAACACATTTCCTCTGGAAATAAAATACTGTTTTTCAAAATATTTTAAGAAATTTATGCCTCTTTTATTTTCAGATTTTTCTCAGAAGTTTCTTTTTCCGTCTGTTCCTCCAGAACGGAAAGAATCTCCCGTTTATAGTCCAGAAAGGCTCCGGTCAAATTGAAATCCTTTCTTCTCGGCTTTGGCTCGCGGATGACAATCTCCCTGGTGATTTCTCCCGGCCGCCCTGTCAGCAGACAGATTCTGTCGGAGAGAAGTATCGCTTCATCAATATCATGCGTGATAAAAAGCGTAGACAGCTTAATCTTTTCCATGATATTCAGGTACCAGGCGTGCATGCTGCTTTTTGTGATTGTATCGAGGGCGGAAAACGGCTCGTCCAGAAGCGCCACATTCCGGGAAAACATGTAAGTCCTCATCAGGGCCGCCCGCTGCCGCATTCCCCCCGAAAGCTGACGGGGATACTGTTTCTGTGTTCCTTCAAGGCCGAACTCCTCAAAGTAAGGCGCCACCTGGATTCTGGCCTCTTTTTTCTTCATTCCTCTGATCAGAAGCGGGAGAGCCACATTATCCTCAATCGTCCGGTAGGGAAGAAGCAGATCCTTCTGCAGCATATAGCTGATCTTACCCGGTGTTCCGGTAATGTCCCTGCCGTCCAGAAGCACCTGTCCCTCATCCGGCTCTGTCAGTCCGGAAATCACATTGAACAAAGTTGTTTTTCCTCCCCCGCTGACACCCAGGATACTGACCAGCTCTCCCTGATGCAGAGTCAGATTTATATTCTGTATAATCTTTTTCCCGTCAAAGGATTTGCTTACATTTTTTACTGTCAGTTCCGACATATTCCGCTTCCTTCCTATTCCGGAAGATAATCATTGGAAAATCCCGCATTATCCGGAATCTCCGTCTCCGTCAGACCGTTTTCATTCAGCCACTGATAGAAAGCGTTCCATCTTTCCGGATCGATATAGCCCCACTGATCCACTTCCGCTTTATACTGGTCTTTCAGGTATTCCTGGCTGGCAAGCACCAGATCTTTGTCCAGCTCCGGCGCAGCTTCACAGAGAATATCTGCCGCCTCTTTTGGGTTTTCAATGGCGTATTCATAGCCGTCCCGCAGTGCCGTAAGGAATTTCTCTGCAGTCTCCGGCTCCTCTTCCAGGAAGTCATTGTTGGCAATTACTACCGGAGTATAATAATCAAATACAGGGTTGATATCTTTGAAAGCGAAATAATCCGTTTCGATTCCGCTCAGTTCAAATTTCACTCCTGCCCAGGCATAAAAAATCCAGATCGCGTCTACGGACTTTGATTCCAGAGCGGACACCTCGTCTGTAACCGTACTGGGGATCATCTCCACTTTACTGAAATCTCCTCCGTCCTCTTCCACCACATTCTGGATCATCGCCACCTCAATCGGACTGTCCCATGTGGCATATTTCTTTCCCTCCATTCCTTTCGGGGTATCCATGCCCTCTCCCTTTCGGGAAATGATTCCGGATGTATTGTGCTGGATAAGAGCAGCCACCGCTGTGGTAGGAAGGGCGTTGTCGCCGGCCACGCCAGGAGCCATCGTATCCTGGAAAGAGACTCCGAACTGAGCTTTTCCGGAGGCAACCAATGCATCTGCCCCGTCTTCCGGCGGCTGCACAATCTCCACCTCAAGGCCCTGGTCGTCAAAATAACCGAGGCTCTGAGCCGCATACAGACCTGTGTGATTTGTGTTCGGCGTCCAGTCCAGTACAAATGTGATTTTTTCTTTTTCCCCGCTCTCTGCAGCGACAGGAACTGCTGCTGATACCGCCGTTATCGCGGCGATTCCCGCCGCAAGCCATCTTTTTTTATTCATGTGTATCCTCCCATGGCATACATTTTTTCTGTAAATAATCCACCAGCTTCATCAGAAGAAGGCTGATGATCGAAATTAGAAAAATAACAGCAAACATTTTGTCAAAGGCAAACGCCTTTTTCACTCTGGTCATATAAACTCCCAGTCCGTTAAATCCGCCCAGCCACTCTGAGATCACTGCTCCTACAACAGAGTATGCCGCCGATATCCTGAGACTTGAAAAAAACTGGCCCATGGCTCCCGGCAGTTTTACATACCGAAAAATCTGCATTCTGCCGGCTCCCATGGACCGCAGAAGGTTCATGGTATCCTTGTCCGCACTTCTCAGCCCGGTCAGCACACCTACCGTAATCGGGAAAAAGGTAGTAATCACAATCAGAATGATCTTCGGCAGCATCTCATAGCCGAACCACAGAACCAGAAGAGGCGCAATCGCAACTGTGGGAACCGTCTGTGTCAGTACCACCAGAGGGTAAACCGCTCTGTACAGCCCTTCAAAGCGGTCCATAAGAACTGCCATTGCGAATCCGAAGGCTACCCCGCACAGCAGACCAAGGAATGCTTCTGTCAGCGTCACCCGAAGGTGAGACATCAAAAGAGGGAATTCCTCCACAAAGGCCGCCGCCACCTGAACCGGCGACGGCAGCATATACCCCGGCACAATTCCCAGTACGCAGACAATCTGCCACACGGCCAGCAGCACCAGAAGCGCTGCCAGTGTATTAATCGTCGAGGTGATGTTTTGTAACCTTTTTCTCAATGGTAAGCACCTCTCCCTCCGGGCGGTAAGTAACCTTAATATAAGCAGCCACAGACGGCGCACCCGCACGAATGGCAATGTGCTGACATTCTTTTACAATATCCATCAGTTCATCATAATCCCCTTCGATGGCCGTCTCAAAAGGCCCGACATAACAGTTCAGCCCCGTGCTCTTAATATAGGCAATCACCTCGTCCACCACACGGATCAGTTCCTCATCATCTTTTGCTTCAGGAAGTACCTGAATAGCTACACTTGCGTTCATTTTCATTTCCTCCTTTTTATCAATAGGCAGCCGCCTGCACAAACCAGCTGCGGAGACTGGGCTCCGGAGATTCCTCCGGAGTTTCATGTGCTGCGCCCAAAACAAAACTCCCGCAGAGAACTACGGGAGTCAGCTTTCTCAGAAAGCACAAAAATCCTCTATGTTCCCTACGCTGGCATTATCCAGGTCAGGTCAGCGGGTCCGATACGAATACGGTATCCATCTCAGCCGGGCTTTCCCCAGCACCCCTTTGTACTGCTTGTTTCTACAAAAAGTCTACCATGAAATAGAAAAATGTCAAGAGTTTTTCCTGTGGCGTGCCAGATTCTCTGATATATTCTGAAAACAGATGAAATTGAAACAGAGACTCTGCGAATCCTTCGGCAGGTTCTGAAAAGAACCGCAGAAATCTTGACATCTTTCTATAAATATGGTATCTTTTCTTGATAAGAGAAAGGATGTGAGATTTGCGTGGAAGATTCATCTGACGATTGCCACACTATTGATTCCCGCATAAAAATCATGTATATATAGAGGTATAGCTTGTGAGCGCAGCTTACAGGCTATACCTTTTTGTGTTCTTTTGCAAAAGGTTCCAGACCTTCCAAAGTGGAAATTTTGCATGATTCAGTAAATAGCAGGAGGATTTAAAGAAAGTATATTATGATAGGTTCCATTATATTAATTATTGTTTTTACATTTTTAAACGCAATTTTTGCAAGCGCGGAAATCGCCGTTATCTCCATGAGCGAGACAAAGCTGAAATGCCTGGTAGACGAGGGCAACAAGCGGGCGAAAAAGCTTTCCGCCCTGACAGAACAGCCGGCGCGGTTCCTGGCTACCATTCAGGTTGCCATCACCTTATCCGGATTTTTGAACAGTGCATTTGCCTCTGACAACTTTGCCGGAATTATTGTGGACGCCCTGCTCTCCGCAGGAGTGCCTGTGCCGGAAAAAACTCTGAATTCCATTGCCATGGTCATCATCACTGTGATTCTTTCTTATATCAGTATCGTCTTCGGCGAACTGGTTCCCAAAAGAATCGCCATGAAAAATTCCGAGTCTCTTTCTCTCGGTCTGGCTCCCACCCTGTACGGAGTCGCAAAAGTGTTCTCTCCGCTTGTATCTCTGCTGACAGTTTCTACAAACCTGATTCTGAAGCTGCTCGGAATCAACCCGGCGGAAAACGATGACCAGGTAACAAAAGAAGAAATTCAGATGATGCTGATGGAAGGCAACGCCCAGGGCGTGATTGATACCCAGGAAAACGAGTTTATTCAGAATATTTTTGAATTCCATGATATTACCACTGAGCAGGTCTGCACACACCGCACCGATGTGATTGTCCTGGATACCGAGGATTCTATGGAAGAGTGGAAAGAAACCATTTACCAGAACCGTCACAGCTATTATCCCGTATGTCAGGAAACAAAGGATAATATCATCGGTATTCTGGATACCAAAGATTATTTCCGTCTGGAAGACTACTCCCGCGAAAATGTTCTTGCCAAAGCGGTAAAACCGGCTCACTTCATTCCGGAAAGCATGAAGGCAGCCAAGCTTTTCGATCATATGAAGCAGACAAGAAACTACTTTGCCGTTCTGCTCAATGAATACGGAGAAATGTCCGGCATTGCCACACTTCACGATCTCCTGGAAGAGCTTGTGGGGGATATTTATGAGGAGAACGAAGAAAATCCTGAAAAGATCCAGAAGCTCTCTCCTACTTCCTGGCTTGTCCGCGGCGATGTGGAAATGGATGACGTTGCCGAGGCCCTGCACCTTACGCTTCCGGAGGGCGACTACGATACCTTTAACGGTTTCATTTACAGTATTATAGACAGTATTCCTGAAGACGGAAGCCAGTTCACCTGTGAAAGCAGCGGCATGATCATCCATGTAAAATCCGTTGCAAAGCACAAAATTGTGGAGGCTATTGTAGAAGTGCCGGAATCTCCTCAAAAAGAAGAGGACTGAACAGTCAAAAAAAAGAATTCGGAAGGAACTTTTCCTTCCGGATTCTTTTTTTATAACTAATAACTAAAACGAAGTAAATCCCAGTTCTCCGATGGACAGACCAACTCTTGATCTGATCAGATCATGGCATCCTTCAAGGGTAAGATTCAGGCACTCGCCTCCTAAATCAGAAACCTCATACGGTGCAGTCTTTCCGCCCATGTAAAACGCCAGATTATCATCTTCTCTGTAATTCGGCACATAAAGACGTGTATAGGAATTCACCTGCAGCCCCTGTACCGTCACAATATTTTTTACCGTTGCATCTTTGGATTTCACTGCGTTTACCAGAATGTCTGTGACAATCTGAATTCCTTCTGATCTTTCCGCCAGAACAGAACGCAGATTTATCTGATCTGTTTTTTTGAAATAACGGACAATAAATTTGAGGTCTCCGCCCTGGTACATACTCAGCAGATATTTATTGCCGGCGCCGTCTGTCCGACCATACCTGCTGATATAATTTTTCAGCGTGGAATAATCCCGCGCCAGCTTAGAGGAAGCGGAAGACTTATTTTTCACAGTAACTTTGCAAGTGAATTTTTTGCTTCCAAGGCTTGCGGTAATTGTCGCCGTTCCCGGCCTCTTTGCAAGAATGCGTCCGTTTCTGTACACCCACACAATCCCGCTGTTGCTTGATTTCCATGTCGGCCGAATCTTTGTGCCATTTATCTTAAGATCATAATAATCTCCCACATAAAGATTTTTTCGATATACATTTATCTTCAGATAGTTCAGTCCTGCTATCGTTGTAACGCCTCTTACCTGATAACTGCTCCAGATAACTTTTCCGCCGCTTCTTCTATACGCTCTCACCGTATATGTATACTTATTTCCGGAAACGACTTTCGTATCCGAATAAGAAACATTTCTATATCCGGAAATGTTCTTCTGCGCCTGCCATTTTCCGCCGTTTGTCCTTCTGTACACGCGGTATCCCGTCGCTCCTCTTACCGGTTTCCATCTCAGCACGGTCTTCGTTTTTCCATAAGGACGTACTGAAACAAGTGAGGGAGCCGTCAAGCCAGAGGCGGCCTGAACTTCAGACACAGCAGGAAGTCCCGGACTCATCGCAGGAACTGCAAATAGCATCATGAACGCCAGCACAAGAGCACACAAAAGTTTTTTCTTTTTCATACCCATGTTCCTCCAAAAATATTTGATTTATAAGACAACTTTACTACATATCTTCTGAATTTTCAACCGTATTATGTTTATTCACAAAATATTTTTGCAGATTTTTGATCTATATTTTTCATCAGTAAATACTCGCATATTTTTCTCGTTATAGTTGAAAAAATCTGTTATACTGAAATCAGATTTTACCGGCGTCTATACACGGCGCGGCAGGTGCTGCAAAAAATTTTATCGGGAGGATTCTTTATGAAACACATACTGGAAAACGAAATGCTCCGCATAGAAATTAACGATCACGGCGCGGAGCTGTCTGAAATTTATGATAAGGAGAAAGACCGCCAGGTGCTCTGGGGCGCAGATCCGGTTCACTGGAAGCGCCATGCCCCTGTCCTCTTTCCCAATGTAGGAAGATATTATAAGGACCGCTGCCTGATCAGCGGAAAAACTTATTCCTGCGGTCAGCACGGTTTTGCCAGAGACATGGAATTTCTATGTACAGATAAATCCGAAAATTCCGTCACCCATCTTCTTAATTCTTCTGCGGCCACAAAGGAAAAGTATCCTTTTGACTTTAAACTTTTTATTACCCATCAGCTTTCCGGAAGAGACATCACAGTTTCCTGGAAGGTAGTCAATGCAGGTTCGGAAACTATGTATTTCACCATTGGCGGCCATCCGGCTTTTCGTGTGCCTGTGCTTCCCGGCACCAGCCGCGACCAGTATTTTCTTACCTTCAGCGGCCAGAAAGAGCTTACCTACTGTCTGCTGGATCTCTCCACCGGCACAGCTCTCCCGGATCAGACACGCATCCTGAATCTGGAAAATGGAGTCTGCCGTATTGCTCCCCATATGTTTGACAAGGATGCTCTGGTTTTTGACAACGGGCAGATTACCAAGGCCGGAATCGCGCTGCCTGACGGCACTCCCTATGTGGAGCTCACCTGCGAAGGTTTCCCGAACTTCGGCATCTGGTCTTCCTCCATGGACGCTCCTTTTGTCTGCCTGGAGCCCTGGATGGGCCGCTGCGATAATTCCGGCTTTGAAGGTGAACTCAGCGCCAAGCCGGGAATCAACCGCCTGGATGCCGGAGATGTATTTGAAAAGTCTTATAGTATTTCTATAAAGTAGAACTCAGGGCGTCACATATATCCCTCACATTCCGCTGAGCCACTCCGTAGCTCCCATCGCAGAAACCGCTTTGGCACCCCATCGGTTTCCCTGTTTTGCACAGTCCCTGACGCTCTTTCCCTCTGAAAGAGCGTACAGGAAACCTGCGGTAAAGCTGTCACCCGCACCTGTGGTATCCAGACATACCACATCTTTCTCTGCGGGAATCCAGGTCTTCTCCTGGCAGCAGTCCAGATAGCAGCCTCTGCTTCCGCACTTGATCACCACATGACTGACTCCGGCGCCCCGAAGTTCCGCCGCTGCCTCCTCCACAGTATCCTTTCCGGTAAGCAGCATAGCCTCCTCGTCATTCGGAATCAGATAGTCCACATATTCCAGGGCCAAAGAGAGATCCTTCACTGTCTCTCCGTTCTTCCGCTTTGTCATATCAGCACATACTAATTTTCCCTGCTCCTTTGCCTTTTTAAAGATTGTCCGCAGTTCTGCCGGGCCTATTTCAGGGAACACAAAAATACTGGCAAAGCAGATAATTCCTGTGCTTTCCGGGAAAGGCATATGAATATCTTTTATAGAAAGCTTCCTCAGACTGCCTGAAGGATTGGTCAGAAAATGTCTGGAACCGTCCCTGCTTACCAGAACTACATTAATTCCTGTAGGAATTTCTGATCTTATGCAGTCAGCGCCAAGAAGAATGCCTGCCTCCCGGCAGTGGTCTGTGACATATTTTCCGGCTTTGTCAGATCCGATCACTGTTTCCAGCCGGACTGTTTTTCCCATCTTAGAAAGAACCGTTGCCTCATTCAGCCCGTCTCCTCCCACGGACAGACGAATTTCTTCTGCCGGAGAGGAGCCGTTCTGAAATACCTCCGCATCTGCCGGACGGACAAGCACATCCAGAATCGCCGCCCCAATAATCACAATTTCCGGATTTTTCATTTCTTCTTTCCTCCTGACCTTTTTTTCCTGATTCAGCCTTTTTTATGCTTTTCCTAATTGCGGGGCATATTTCTAAATTCGTGTACAGACGGAAACCCGTATCTGCTCTCCGCACTGGTCACCGCGCGGATAATCGCCTCACTCATCACCTCAGCGGCAAGTGTTCCCACAAGATCCTGATCTGCTTTTATATTTCCCAGCGAAACCGCGTAAATACTGTCGCCGTCTGCGGTAGTATGCACCGGCCTTATGGAACGGGCATACCCGTCATGAGCCATTCCCGCTATTTTACAAAGAGAAGGCTTTGAAAATTCTCCATTTGTGAGAATAATTCCGATGGTGGTATTCCCGGTAAATTTATTTTCCACCACTTCTGTATTTGCATACATCAGTTCTTCTGTCTGACGGAACGATTTTCTGTCCTCTGACAGGAGACCCGCAATCTTTTCTCCTGTTTTCCAGTCATAAATATCTCCCAGGGCATTTACCGCCACAATGGCGCCTACCTGCAGTTCTCCTATCTGAAGAGCATAGCTGCCGATTCCGGATTTCATGCAGAAATCCATTCCAGCAAATTTCCCCACAGTAGCGCCGCAGCCTGCTCCGTAATTTCCGTCCCGGTAATTTCCTTTCTCAGAATTTACACAGGCCTGATATCCCATCTCCTTGTCCGGCCTGACAGAGGAGTTTCCCACAGTAAGGTCAAACAAATCCGCCTGGCACACCAGAGGCACTTTTGTCACACCTACATCGAATCCAATGCCCCTCTGTTCCAGATACTCCATAACTCCGTCTGCAGCGCCCAGGCCGAAGGCGCTCCCTCCTGCCAGCACCACTGCATGGATCTCCGCTGCCGCGGTCAGAGGATCCATCAGTTCCGATTCTCTGGACGCCGGTCCCCCGCCTCTTACGTCAAGTCCCGCAGCCATTCCTTTCTCCGATATCAGAACCGTACATCCTGTTCCCGCCTCCGTGTTTTCTGCCTGTCCGATTCTAATTCCGCCGATTTCCGTTATCTGAATTTCCTGTTTCATTTCTTTCCTCCCCGCTAATCCTGTGCCATATCATAAAGCGCCTGAATTTCCTCTGGAAGATGATCGGGAAGCATTTCTTTTATCCGTTCCTCGCTTCCATTCTCTATGGCCTGCTCATAATACCATTTTTTATATTGTATCATAGCAAGAACCTTTTCCATTTTGCGCATTTCTTCCTTTACCGCTTCTTCCTGCCTGACAAACAGCTCCAGCCTCTGCGGATATGTGCTGCTTCCCTGGGCGCACCATTTCATAAATACCTTTATTTCTTTAATTTCCAGTCCCGATTTTTTCAGACATTCAATTACACGCAGGGCCTCTATCTCCCGCTCGCTGAATCTCCTTACTCCGCCGCTTCTCTGAAGATTCGGGAACAGACCTTCCTTATCGTAATACCGCAGCGTAGATATGGGAATCTGAAACATTTCCGCAATCTGTCCAATTGTATACATTCCTGACCACTCCTTTTGCCTTACAGACAATGTATGGGAAACATAGAATTCTATTTTTCCTGCCAAATTTTTCAGATAAAAATCGTAAAATTTATCTTGACCTAAAGTCAGATTTAGGTACTATAATGACCTTACCACGAAGCAGAGACAATGTCAACACACATTTCTGGTTTATACACAAAATACAGTTCCGGCCAGTTCATCTGCGTAGAAAAATACCCCCGGCGGAAGCCCTCCTGCCGGGGGTATTTCTTAATGTTTTCAGATAGCCGCAAAATCAAACCACGGCTCCTGCCTCTTAAATTCCAAGGGCAATCTCCATCATCTTATTGAAGGAGGTCTGGCGGGCCTCTGCAGAAATCGCTTCCTCGCGGTACATATGATCAGAAATCGTAAGAATTCCAAGCGCCTGCTTTCCTGCTCTGGCTGCGTTCATATAAAGAGCCGCGCACTCCATCTCCGCGCAGAGAACGCCCATCTTTCTCCATGCGTCCTGCTTTGTGGGATCATCACTGTAGAACACGTCGGAAGATACCACATTTCCTACGCGGACAGGCGTCCCCTGTTCTTTTGCCACTTCCACAGCTCTTTCAAGAAGACTGTAGCTTGCTGTGGGAGCAAAAGTTCCCGGCAGGCAGTAATTGCTTGCATAATTTGAATCTGTGCAGGCTCCGATGGCAATAACGATATCCATTACATTAATGTCATCCTGAAGAGCCCCGGCGGAACCGATGCGGATAATCTTATCTACATCGTAAAAATTAAACAGCTCATAGCTGTAGATGCCCATGGAAGGCATTCCCATTCCGCTTCCCATAACGGAAACTTCCTGGCCTTTGTAGGTACCGGTAAATCCGAACATATTGCGGACGGTATTAAAGCATACCGGATTTTCCAGGTAGGTCTCCGCAATATATTTCGCGCGGAGCGGATCTCCCGGAAGAAGCACTTTCTTTGCGATATCTCCTTTTTTCGCGGTGTTGTGTGGTGTTGGAATACTCATAATGTTTACCTCCGTTTCTTTATTTTTCCTCTGTGTATTAAACTTACTGTTTCAGAACCTCCGGCAGGAAGCTTGTTCCCTCCGTTCCCTCTGTGTCGAAGATGTCCAGCACAGTAGCGGCGATATCCGCAAAGGTTGGCCGCGTTCCGAGATCAACTCCAGCTTTGACAGGCTCTCCGTACATCAGCATGGGCACATATTCTCTGGAATGATCTGTGCTGCAGGTAAATCCGGGATCGCATCCGTGATCCGCAGTAATGATCAGGATATCATCCTTTCTCATTTTTTTCATAAATTCTCCCAGCTGGCGGTCAAATTCCGTTGCCGCGTTGGCGTAGCCGTCCACATTATTTCTGTGTCCGTAGACCATATCGAAATCCACCAGATTTACAAAACAGAGCCCTGTAAAGTCCTGATCCATAATCTGAATCGTCTTGTTCATTCCATCTGTATTGTTTTCGATAGGAGTTGTCTGCTTTACATTTTTTCCGGCAAAGATATCATAAATTTTTCCTACGCCGATGGTGTCGAACCCCTTTTCTGCCAGCACGTCCAGCATTGTTGTCTTGGGCGGCTCCAGAGAAAAATCGTGGCGGTGGGGCGTTCTCTGATAATCCGGATATTTCCCCACAAACGGCCGGGCGATCACCCGTCCTACTGCATGTTTTCCGGTAAGAATTTCTCTTGCCTGGCGGCAGTACCGATACAGATCCTCCAGAGGAACCACTTCTTCGTGGGCCGCAATCTGGAATACGCTGTCTGCAGAAGTATAGACGATCAGATCCCCTGTTTTCTCATGCTCCTGGCCGTAGTCCTTAATTACTTCTGTACCGGAATAAGGCTTGTTGCAGAGTATGCCTCTTCCGGTGGCCTTCCTGAAGGGTTCCAGCACTTCCTCCGGAAATCCCTCCGGATAGGTGGGCATGGGATTGGGGGAAATCACTCCCGCGATCTCCCAGTGTCCGATGGTTGTATCCTTCCCCATGGAAGCTTCTCTGAGTCTTGCGAAGGAGCCTGCAGGGTTCTCCACCCCTTCCGCGCAGTCCACTCCTTCAATATTAAAAAGTCCGATCTTCTTCATATTTGGAGTATCATACTTTTCTGATTTTACGATTGACGCCAGTGTGTTGGCGCCCACATCTCCAAACTTGTCCGCATCCGGCTCATAACCGATTCCGTAGCTGTCAAGAACTATGATAAATACTCTTTTTGCTTTCAAAATTTTTCCTCCATTTTTCTTTTTCCCGGCCTCAATAGGTGACTTCAGCCTTTCCTTTTCCTCTTGCCAGAAGCGCTTTCTGCAGGCGAATCGCCTCTTTCATAAGCCCGGCAGCATCCATCTTCAGCCTTCCGTCATACTTCAGGAATTCTCCGGCTACCATGGTATATTTTACATTCTGGCTGCCGCTGCTGTAAAGGATTGCGGAAACAGGATTATAAAAGGGGAAGGTGTCCAGTTGATGAAGATCCCAGATTACCAGGTCCGCCGGCGCTCCCTCTTTCATTTTCCCGCTTCCGAAGGGAAAGGCCTGGTGGCTGTTCATCAGATGCCGCCATATTTCCGATGCTGTATAAGCCGCGGAATTCCGGTCCTGATATTTTCCCAGAAGGGCGAACAGACGCGCCTGTTCCACCGGATTCAGCGTATTGGAGCTGGCGGCTCCGTCTGTTCCGAAGCCATAATTCAGCTGCTTGTAATAGTCAAAAAATCCCCCTTTTCCGGAAGCAAGCTTCATATAGGTCTTCGGGCAAAAAGCAAACCAGGTATCCTCCCGAAGGTATTTCAGATCATCCTCCTCAATCCACAGTCCGTGTCCGATCAGGACTTTGCAGTCAAATCCTCCCGCCTCATAGAGAATGCCAAAGGGAGTCAGGCCGGTCTCGGCTCTCGCCTTTTCCACCTGCACATCCTCCTCCGACACATGGAGATGAATAGGCAGATCCAGTTCTTTTGCTGCGTCCACAATCTGTCCCAGGGTTGGAGCCGGACAGGTATAATTTGCATGAGGCCCCATGTGAAAGGAAATTTTGTCTGAATCATTTCTGTGATTCACAATAAACTCCTTCACCTGTTCCAGACGCTCCGGAAACTCCGGAGTGGCGCCGAACAATGTGGGCGCCAGGTCGCCCCGGATTCCAGTCTCTTTGACTGCCTTCAGCACTTGTTCCTCGCCGAAGTAATGATCTGCAAATACAGTAACGCCATTGTTCAGCATTTCCGCAATTCCAAGCAGAGTCCCCACATAGACATCATCGTCTGTCATTTTGCTCTCATAGGGCCAGATCATCTCGTTAAACCAGGCGTCCGCCGTTACATCCTCTGCAATTCCCTTAAAAATATTCATTGCTGTGTGGGTATGCAGGTTCGCAAGTCCCGGGCTTACATAAAATCTGCTGCAGTCCAGGATTTCCTGTGCTTCAATGGAGGCGTCATCTTCGTTTTGATGGACAATTTTTAATATTTTTCCATCCCGCACATATAAATTCTGATTCTGTATGCACTCCGCTTTTTCATTCAGAAGGGATGCATTTTTTAACAAAATTGTTTTTCCCATAAATTCTCCTTTCCGTATTGCCAGTAAAATAAAACTGTGGTAGCATAAGCTCCGTAGTCTTTTTGCATTTCACAGAGGCATCCGCCTCATCTCATACAGCAGGAGTTTAACGGCGCCTGCAAATAACCAAAGGAGCTGTCATGAAAAAAATATTAGTAATCGGATCTACTGTAGTAGATATCATTGTGGAACTTATGGAACGTCTTCCCAGAACCGGAGAGGATGTCCATGTACGCCGTCAGCAGATGTCTCTCGGCGGCTGTGCTTATAATGTATCAGATTCTGTCCGCCATTTCCAGGTTCCCTACATTCTTTTTTCTCCCGTAGGCACAGGAATCTATGGATACTATGTGCGGGAAGAACTGAAAAAGCGCGGCATTTCCTCTCCCATTCCGTCTCCGAATCTGGATAATGGCTGCTGCTACTGTTTTGTGGAGAGCAGCGGAGAAAGAACCTTTGTCTCCTATCACGGCGCCGAATATCTGTTTCGCCGGGAATGGTTCGACCTTATAGATACAGAAGAAATCGATTCTGTATATATCTGCGGTCTGGAAATTGAGGAGACAACCGGCAGTGTGATCGTTGAATTTCTGGAAAAAAATCCCCAGTTAAAAATCTTTTTTGCCCCCGGTCCAAGACTGACGGTTATTGATCCGGAGCTGGTTCAGCGTATTTACAGGCTGTCCCCTATTCTGCATCTGAATGAGAATGAGGCGCTGGAAGTCACTGGTGCATCCTCACTTTCTGAGGCAGCCCTCTGTCTTTATGAAAAAACGCAGAATGCCGTAATCATCACCCTCGGCGAAAGGGGATGCTATTATTACGACGGGAGCAAAGAGGAAATCATTCCTGCTGTAAAAAGCCGCCAGATTGATACCATAGGCGCCGGAGATTCCCATATCGGTTCCGTTATCGCCTGTCTGAAACTTGGCCAGCCGCTTCCGGCAGCTATTGCAAACGCAAATAAGGTGGCCGCCGCGGTTGTGGAAAATTCCTCCGCCATTCTTCCTGATGAAGAATTCGCCAAACTGCGTTTCGTCTGAAATTCTATTTGAGTAGAGAACAGCTTCGATTTTCACGAAGCTGTTTTTTCTGCCCGGGAAATTTCCGCTCTGTCCGTCCCGGTTTTCTATTTTCTTTTTGCGTCCAGCATACGGACTGCCTCCAGGAGATATTCCTGGAATTTTGATCCGTCCGCATCCATCAGAACAGTCACGGTAAGTCCCTCCTCAGGAACCGTCCCGCGCATATCGCAGAGCGTATTGCCCCTCATGGGGCCGTCCGAACAGTCCACGGATACTGGCATTTTTACCCCATTGTATATTTCCGGATGCATCAGATACATAAAGGTAACCGCATCGTGGATGCAGGCGGCATCTTTTTCCTTATATGCCGGGCTTTTCAGATAAAACTGAACCATTCCTCCAACAGCAGCGGCAATTTTTCCGCCATGCTCCACAAGATCCGCGGCGTTTTCTCTGTTCACGCCGCACAGATGCGTGGCGTCCAGCCCGCACATCACAATCGGAAGGCCGCTTCTGAATACAATCGCCGCAGCCTCCGGATCCTCATAAATATTGAATTCACTGGCCGCAGTTACGTTTCCTCCAACTGCCGCTCCTCCCATCAGGACAATCTCCTCTACCTGATCCTTTATCTCCGGAAAAAGGTCAAACATCAGCGCTATATTGGTAAGGGGTCCGGTGGGAACCAGAGTAATTTTCTCTCCCTCCGGAAGTTCATCAAAAATTTTTTTCATAAACAGAACCGCATGTTCCGGCACTGTTTTTCTGTCCGTCTCCGGAATCTCGATATCTCCGATTCCGTTTTTCCCGTGAATATCTGAAGCAGTCACCGGAGGACGCATGATGGGGGTGCCGGCTCCCTTTGCCACTGGTATATCCAGGCCATAAAAATCCACCAGCCGGAGAGCGTTCTCCGTTACTTTTTCAATGGTCTGGTTGCCGGCAACCGTAGTAATGCCCACAATATCAAAAGCCTCCGGATGCGCGGCCGCCAGACAGAGAGCCACCGCGTCGTCAATTCCCGGATCACAGTCCATTATAATTTTTCTTTTACTTGCCACTCAACCGCTCCTTCTTTCTCTTCTGGCTGTAATAGTAAATGCCAAGACCCACCAGAGTTGTCAGATATGGTACCATCAGAATAATTTCGTACGGCATAACAGATGTCAGCTGCATGATGTTCGCAAGCGCCTGGGCCGCTCCGAAAAGAAGGGATACTAAAAAGCCGCCTACCGGTGTATTTCCGCCCATGCTGGAAGCAGCAAGCGCAATATAGCCTCGGCCTCCTGCCATATCTTTTGTAAACATATTCATGTATCCGCCGGACAGGAAGAACCCTCCCATCGCCGCCAGGGCGCCGCTTATTATCAGCGCGATATACTGTACTTTTCTGGAACTGATTCCTACGGATTCCGCTGCGTTTTTATTTTCTCCGACCGCCCGGATAGACAGACCCATTGGCGTCTTATACAGAAACAGATGCATTACGATCACCGCCAGCAGGGCCAGCCAGGTCAGGGCATTCTGTCCGGAAAGAACTTCTCCGATAAACGGAATCTTATCAATCAGAGGGATTGTTACTGTCGGCGTGGCAAAACTTCTGATAGAGGACGATACTCCTCGGTCTCCGGAAAAATACAGCATAATAAGTACCGTTCCTCCTGTGGCCGCCAGGTTTATGGCAATCGCCGCCAGAATTTCGTCTGTTTTCAGGTTCAGAATAAAAAATGCAAGCACAAGGCCGATGAGACCTCCGATAACCACAGTGATAATCAGGCCCAGCCACGCACTTTGTGTCAGAGAGGAAAAGATTACTCCAAACAGTGCGGAAAAAAGCAGAATTCCCTCAAGGGCCATATTTGTAATGCCTGATTTCGCCGCAATTCCGGCTGCCAGAGTTGCGAACAGGATCGGTGTCGCAGATCTTAAAATTGCGCTGAAAAAATCAGGGGATAAAATCGCGCTCCACATACTTATGCCACCTCCTCCTCTTTAAGTGCGGCTTTCGCCTCTTTTGCAATCATCTTATGCTTATATCTGCTCAGGAACTGCTCCGCGACAACCAGCATAATGATAATGCCCTGTGTAATCTGAACAATTTCCAGAGTAACATCTGTCCTTCTGGACATGATGGAAGCTCCTGTCCTCAGATAAGCCAGGAAGAAAGCTGCAAAAGGTGTATACAGCGGATTATTCTTAGCCAGGGTACAGATAACGATGGCGTCCCAGCCATATCCCAGCAGCGCTGTCCAGGTAAAGCGCTGATAAATGGGGCTCAGCATTTCCACACCGCCGCCGAGACCTGCTATGAAACCGCCGACAAGCTGTGAAACCAGAATAACTTTCACAATATTAATGCCTGAATACTTCGCAAACTCTCCGTTTTCACCTGTAAGACGCAGTTCATAGCCGATTTTTGTTCTGTACAGGAAAATATAGCCCAGAACTGCAACCAGGATGGCAATGACAAATCCAAGATGCACGCGGGTGCCGTCGATTAAGACCGGAAGCTTTGACGCATCGGAAAGAACATAGGAAGCCGCGCTGGCTTTCGGGTCTCCGATAACATTGTTCAGCATATAGTTTCCGAAGTACAGAGCAAGATAGTTAATCATCAGCGAGGAAACCAGTTCCGGAGCTGATGTGGTTATTTTCATGATCGCAGGAATTGCTGTAAAAATCGCGCCCACAATACCCGCACAGACCATAGCGCAGATCGGCGACATGAATCTTGTCGTCATATTAATCGCTACGCAGGTGGCGATCAGGCCGCCCACATGGAACGCTCCCTCACTTGCCAGGTTAATCTGGTTCGCGGAAAACATAATACATACGCCGGTTCCTGTAAAAATAAGGGGAACCATGGACTCCAGTACATTGCCGAAATTACGTTTACTGGACAATGGGCCTGTCAGAAGCTGCTTGATAGCCTCCACAGGCTGTTCGCTTACAAAAAAGATAATAACAAATGAGATTGCAAGTGCGACCAGTACGGCAAACACCGTCCGAATAACTTCAAATTTTTTTGCACTACTCATACATTACGCCCTCCAATACATCGTCCTGCTTGATGCCCAGCATATGCTGGCCAAGCTCGTCCTCCGTTACCTTCTCCACATCGGTAAAGAATCCGGCAAATTTTCCTTTATACATAACTGCCAGACGGTCACTGAGGGAGAAAATCTCCGTTAAGTCGGCTGAAATCAGCAGCACCGCGCATCCGGCATCGCGGAATTCCAGAAGTCTCTTTCGGATAAAGGCAGCCGCGCCTACGTCGATTCCCCGGGTAGGCTGGTTCGCGATAATCAGATCCGGTCCGGTGGAAAACTCTCTGGCCACGATTACCTTCTGAATATTTCCTCCGGAAAGCATTCCCACGTTCTGCTTTCTGTTTTTGCACTTTATCATATATTCCTTAATCAGTTCATCGCTTCTGTTTTCTATGGCTTTCCGCTTCATGAAAAAACGTCCGGAATATTTGGAATCACGATACTGGTTGGAGAACAGATTTTCCTGTATGCTTAAAGTGCCTGCACATCCGGAGGACATGCGGTCCTCAGGAATGTTTGCGAGCTTCATATCGCGGATATCCGCTATAGAAGAATTCGCAATATCCTGGCCTTTAATCTGAATCTCGCCTTTATAGCGCTTATTCAGTCCTGTCAGCGTGTCCACAAGTTCCGTCTGACCATTTCCCTCTACACCTGCAATACCGAGGATTTCTCCGCCCTTCAGGTCAAAGGAAAGATTGTCCACCTTCAGGACGCCCTGAGAGTTATGTACCGTCAGATTTCTCACTTTCAGGAAAACATTGTCTGTAAGCTTCTGTTCTTTTTTATCAAACGTCAGAGAAATCTCTCTGCCCACCATCAGCCTCGACATTTCCTGGGTGGAAATATCCGCCACCTCATAGGTTCCCATGCTTCGTCCGTTTCTCATAATCGTAGCCCGGTTGCAGATCTGCTTGATCTCATCCAGCTTATGAGAAATAAAAATAATCGTATGGCCCTTTTCACGAAGCTTTATCAGCTGGGCAAAAAGCTCTTCCGTTTCCTGGGGAGTCAGAACAGCCGTAGGCTCATCAAGAATCAGAATTTCCGCTCCTCTGTAAAGAGCTTTCAGAATCTCTACTTTCTGCTTGATTCCGACTGGAATCTCCTCCACCTTCTGGCGGACGTCAATATCGAAATTATATTCTTTTGCAATATTTTCCGCCGCCTCCAGAGCTTTGTCCATGTCAATAAACAGGCCTTTTTTCGGAGCAACTCCCAGAATAATATTTTCCGCCACCGTCAAAGACGGTACCAGCATAAAATGCTGATGCACCATACCGATCCCCTTGCTGATGGCATCCTGCGGCGATTTGATCACTGTCTTTTTTCCATTAAGCAGTATCTCTCCCTGATCTGGGGATTCAATTCCAAAAAGCACTTTCATCAATGTACTTTTTCCTGCTCCGTTTTCTCCCAGCAGAGCATGAATCTCACCTTTTCGGAGCTCTAAGGATACATCTTCGTTTGCCACCACACCATTTCCATAAATTTTCATGATGTGATTCATCTGTAATACAATCTGATTATCCAAATCTGCTCACCTCTTCTTTTCTGATTTTGAGAATAAATTTTTAATAAAATTTTATTCTTTGTTTATATAATTCATAAAAAAATTCCAGCCCCGGCCAAATACCCGGGGCTGGATTACAGGGCCCAGGCCCGCATCAAGCTTATCCTACCTGTACAGAATCGATAAGCGCCTGAATCTCATCTTCACTCATTGCATTTTCACCGAGAGCAGACTGAACTTCAATCTCTCCGTTTGTGATCTGTTCCTGCATCTCGTCAATCTGAGTACGGATATCTTCAGGAACAACTTCTTCATAATGGGCATCCTTTACCAGCTCTACGCCGCCTTCAGCAAATCCCATGTACTCCAGTGTGCCATAGGGAAGTTCGCCTTCCATATCCAGTTTAATCGCACGAATCAGAGAGTTTCCTACATTCTTAATTGCAGATGTGGGGATGTTTGCTGCATAGTCCGGCAGAAGGGCCGCCTGGTCAGAGTCAACGCCGAATGCGTATCTTCCGGAGTCAACTGCCGCTTCAATCTGTCCGAGACCGGCGCTTCCCGCAACATTGAATCCGATATCAGCGCCGTTCTGATACTGGGTAAGGGCCATATCTTTTCCTGCCGCGGAATCATAGAAGTTGCCCACATAAGCCAGGGCCACCTGAATATCCGGGTTTACAGCCTGTGCTCCCTGAATATAGCCTACCAGGAAGTCTTTGATAACAGAGTTTTCCATTCCTCCCAGGAATCCGATGATGCTGTTGGAAGGATCAACCATCTCAAGAGAATCGTCTGTAGTCATAAGGGCTGCCATAGCGCCTACCAGATAAGAAACCTCGTTCTGTTTGTACATAACATTGTACACATTTTCTTCTCCGCCTGCACTGTAGTCAAATGCCTCATCAAAATAGATGAACTTCTGATCCGGATAATCATTTGCCGCATTTGTAAGCGCCGCCAGCATCTGGAAAGTTCCGCAGATGATTACATCGTAAGAGCCGTCATCGCAGTAGTCATACAGCGTAGGCTCCCATTTTGCTTCGTCCGCAGCAGTAGCGCCCATCTGTTCCACCTTAAAGGTAAATACATCCTCGCCCAGCTCTTCCTGTAGAGCTGTGAGACCTGCATTGGCGGAATCATAGAAAGATTTATCTCCAAGAGTACCGTTCAGAAGGAGGGCGGCTTTATACGGTTCGCCGTCATCCTCTGCCATTACAGGCACTGTAGATACTCCCAGGGACAAAGCCATCGCCATGGAAAGTGCTGCTGCTAAGAATTTTTTCTTCATATTTTTATCCTCCTTTTATTTTTCTTGCTCAGCTTTTCTGATGCTTGTGATAGTTTTCTGAATCAATTCTTCCATAGTGATCCTGCGGAAGCCGCCTCTCATGTAAGTAACCAGCTCTCCGAACGCCGGATGAATCAATTCCCGGGGAATCGAATCAATTCCCTTTTGTATTGCCAGAACCGGCATAATCATTCCCGCGTTGCAGTCCACATCAATTCCGCACATGGTAATAATGTGAAGCGTTTCCCGGAAATCGCCGTTTCCGTATATTAATGCAATGATTTCACAGCAGGCATTGGGATATGCATGAATCCAGTTATACCTGTGGTATTTTTCCTCGCAGGCATGAAGGGCATCCTGCCAACGTTCATACCGGAGGCAGCAGTCATACGCAAATGAAATCACTGAATAATATTCACTGTCCTTTGGGATCAGGTTGATTGCTTTTTTTACAATCTCTTTTACATCATCTGTAACAAAAGCCAGAGACGTCATCACCGCATTAAAAACTTCGCCTAAAATCCCGTTGTTGGCATGGGACACTTCCCCGTCCTTCCAGGCAAGTTCCGCTGCCAGACGCGCGTCTCCCGGAGCCGCCATGCCGCAGACACCCGCCCGCATCTGTGCGCCGATCCATTCATTGAAGGGATTTCTCCATGTGCCGCTTTCCGGAGGAAAGATGCCGTTTTTAATATTACGGATGGCAAGCTCTTCCGCCGACCAGCCGCAGGGAATCAGCCCCACCCAGGAAAGCGCGATATCTTCAGAAGTCACCTGGTATCCTTTCTCTGAAAAGGCGTCCAGAAATGCCAGCTCAAAGGTAATATCATCATTGTAGGTATTCGGCTCTCTGAGATATCCGGTCACATCTCCGAAGGCTTTGACCAGGTTTTCATGAGTATAGCCTTCCACCATCGTGCCCATTGCGCCGCCGATCAGCTGCGCCAGCCATCCGGCGTGGATTTTTTCTCTGAAAGCCTCCCCGGATGTATCCACCGGGATTTTATCCGGAAAGCGAACTTTCTTTTCATACTCTTCGAAAGAATTATAAACTGTATAATCCCAGTAAGAAGAGTTTTCGTCTTTTTCAGCATTCGCAAGCTCTCTGCGCAGCAGCGCGGATGCTTTATGAAGCTTTACGAAGTCCTTCTGTTCATGGGCGGCAAGTCCCTCTTCCAGATACTGGTATCCTTTTTCGCTTACTTTGTAGCCTCTGTTTTCCAGTGCCTGAACCGCCGCTACCATGATTTTTTCCGGCGCTCCGGACCCCGGCACATTGCTGCCCCAGTCCAGCAGCAGGTTCTGGTCATAGAAACCGGATACGTCAATGTTGTCTGTCCAGGTCTGCTCCTCTTCCGTGCGGACAACTGGAACTGCTTCTGTAAAGACCTTCTGCGCAATTTTCCATGCTTTCATGAACTTTTCTCCTTTTTGTCGCGTTTATACCAGCCTTTTGTTCAAATCTTCACAAATACTCTTAAAGTATCAACTCTATTTTATAACATTTTTCAACAAATTACTATACTTTTTAGTAAAATTATGTCAAATTATTTTTCCCCATGTTATTGCAATTTTATATAACTTATGTCATACTCACTTATTAGAATTTTGTCACCGGCGAAGTCCCTGGTCGGGATATATCATACATATCCTCTGTCCGGTCCGGAAATCGAAAGGAGACCTTATATGTACGCATTGTTTACTCTTCTGGCAGGAGCCTGCCAATCCGCCATGGCCAGCCTGAACGGTATGCTCACAGATCATATAGGTATGTTCGGAATGAGCTTCTGCGTTCACGCCATCGGAGGAATTCTTCTCATACTGTATATGAAAGCCACTACCCATGAAAGGCTGAAAATTTCCGGAATGCCCTGGTATCTTTATTCAGCGGGTTTTTTCGGAATTTTCCTCGTGGTAAGCTCCAGCTACTGCATCGGAGTTCTGGGGGTTTCCTTTATGACCTGCATCTCTGTGACAGGACAGCTTGTTATTTCCGCTGTCATTGATCATTTCGGCTGGTTCGGAGTGCCGAAGATCCCCTTTAACCGAAAACGGCTTCCCTGTTTTATCCTGATACTTGCCGGACTGATTATCTTAAATCTTTCCTGACAGAAAGGAGTTCCTATGGCTTTTGTATTAACACTGGCGTTTTTAAACGGATGCGCCACCGTTATCTCAAAAATGATCAATTACCGCTGTACGAAATATCTGGGAACAAACAACGGTTCTCTGGTAAACTATGTCGTAGCCTCTGTATTGTCCCTCGTCCTGCTCCTGGTGTTTTCCGGATCATCGGCAGATCTGAATGATTTCCGGCAGACCCCCTGGTGGCTGTATCTGGGCGGAGCTTTTGGCATTGTCGCTTTTATTATATCTATGATCACACTCTCCCGCCTGAAGGTGATGGAGTCCACCATCCTTCTTCTTGTCGGGCAGCTCACAGCCGGAATTCTTTTTGACGCCTTTGTCTTCCGGGACATCAGCATCAGGAAAATTTTCGGCATTGTCCTGGTAGCCGCCGGCATTATCTGGGATAACAAAATATCTTCTGCATCCAGGGAGAAATCGTCCGGGGACTGATTCCTCCCTGGATTTTTTATTACTGTTTTCCGCTTCTTTCTCTGTCCTGTGCAATCAGGCGGCGCAATGCTCCCACGCCTACACGCACAGCCATATCTGTATCATGTATCTGCGGATTATCCATGCCCCGCTTTGCTCTTTCCTGATTTCCTACTGCCAGAAAAGCGGAACCGCAGCGTACTCTCAAATAGCTTGCCACAGTAAACAGGGCAGCGGACTCCATTTCTGAAGCCAGGCATCCCAGTCTCATCCATGCTTCCCATTTATTTTCCAGCTCATAATTTACCGGCTTTGTCTCCGGTGAATGCTGTCCATAGAAAGAATCCTTGCACTGCACAACGCCGGTATGGAAAGTGACTCCCAGGTCAGAAGCAGATCCCACAAGTGCATTTACAACGTCAAGATCTGCCACCGCCGGAAATTCAATAGGGGCGTATTCCCTGCTTGTGCCCTCCATACGAATGGCCCCGGTAGCTACAATAATATCGCCGCCTTTTACAGACAGATCCATACCTCCGCAGGTTCCCACTCTGACAAAGGTATCGGCCCCGCACTGCACCAGTTCTTCCATGGCAATGGAAGCGGAAGGGCCTCCTATGCCGGTGGATGTGACGCTGACCTTTTCCCCGTCAAGATATCCTGTATAAGTGATAAATTCCCTGTTGTCCGCTATCATCACGGGATCATCAAAATACTTTGCTATGGAAGCGCAGCGCTTGGGATCACCGGGCAGAATTACATATTTTCCGACTTCCCCCTCAGCCACCTTAATGTGATACGCTCTTCCGTCATTCGAATAAACCATTCCGTACTCTCCTTTTCTACTTTTTTATTTTTTTTGCAGAAGTCCTCTCCTGCTTCAGATTACAGAGCAAGCTGGCGGCATACCCGACGGGTGTCTTCCCTGGCTTTCTCCATAATGGCTCCGGCGTCCAGCTCCTGAATATCGACCCCGTCCGCATATACGCAATAATAACTGTCTATGCCGAAAAACCTGGATAGGGCTTCCATGTAGGGACTTCCCTGCTCCATATCACTGTCTGCCCAGAGGCCTCCTCTTGTTGTAAGAAAGAGAAGCCATTTGCCGCGGCAGATTCCATGAAGCCCATCTGCGCTGCTGGCAAACGTAATCTGATCTGCCGAGACATTCTCAATATATACCTTGAGCACAGCGGGAACACTCAAATCCCAGAAAGGAGCCGCCGCAATAATTCCGTCCGCTTCTCTGAACTGGCGGCCATATCTGAATACAGGATGTCCGTATTCTTTTTTTGCAAGAAGTGCGTCTCTTTCTTTCAGCGTTTCTGTATTCCAGTATTTCAGATCCAGTTCCATCAGATTCAGGATTTCGAAGTTCCAGTCCGGATGCAGTTCCCTCAGTTCACCTACCGCGGTATCCATCAATTGCTTTGTCCGGGATTCCTCCCTTCTTACACAGGCGTCAATCACAAGTACGTTTTTTCCCAAATAGCATTCCTCCTGTCTTATAGACCTGTCAAATCATCGGAAATCTGTCCGGCAGAGAAATATTTCCCCGTCTGCAGATGGCAGCGGCATGTTCCTTCCCAAGGCGGATAATTTCTTTTTCATCGATGGTCAGAAGCACTCTGTCCTTCATCAGCCATTTTCCATCGCACATGGTACACTGAATATTCGTGCTGTGCATGGAGGTAACCAGGTTCGCAATCGGATCATGAACCGGCACCATATCCGGACTGATATCCGGGGCAATAACAATCAGATCTGCCTTCTTCCCGGCTTCCAGACTTCCGTAAAGTTCCTCTTCCCCTACTG
This sequence comes from Candidatus Blautia excrementipullorum, assembly GCA_019118645.1. Taxonomy (GTDB): domain Bacteria; phylum Bacillota; class Clostridia; order Lachnospirales; family Lachnospiraceae; genus Blautia_A; species Blautia_A excrementipullorum. Next base: position 57,620 of record DWYN01000058.1, read on the forward strand.
CTTTTGCTCCGTTAATAGTCGCCATGGCAAGTATTTCTTCCGCCTTCACCACATCCGGTTCCAGTCTCCATCCTTTGTGGATCAGCGATGTCACCCACATTTCATCCACCATATTCATACGGTTATTTGTAGGAGCGCCGTCAGTCCCCAGGGCAACGCAGACGCCTTCCCGAAGCATTCTCGGAATTTTCGCAAAGCCAAGAACACGCATGGCGGACGCAGGATTGTGAGATACCTTTACACCGTGATCCCGGAACATCTCTACTTCCTCATTCGTCAGCCAGACGGCATGAGCGGCTATCACATTTTTATCCAGAAAGCCGAGGCGATTCAGATGGGTGACTGTTGTGCATCCTCTTGTCTCCTTTGCGTACTCTACCTCTGATTTTGCCTCCGCAATATGCATATGTACGCCCACGCCGTATTTGTCCGCAAGCTCTTTTGTCCTCATAATCAGGTCATCTGTTGCGTTAAAGATCGTCCGGATGCCAAACCATACTTTTACTCTGCCGTCCGCGGTATTATGGTATTTTCTGAGATCCTCCTCCTGTTTTGCCAGTTCCTCATCCGTATTGCGCTGCCAGGGACCGGGAAGGCCCTCTCCGCAGTCCATCACGGATTTTGCGAGTTTTCCACGAATACCGGCCTCTGTGACCGCCTTCGCCATACCAGATACATATTGTCCGCCGGGTTCTGCAATAGAAGTGCATCCTGCTTTAATCTGCTCCGCGCAGAACAGAAGCGTGGAAATATAGGAATCTTCTTCCGTCATATTGCTTTCATACGGCCAGATGCGTTCTCTGAGCCAGGTGAGAAGATCCACGTCATCCGCCAGGCCTCTGGCCAGCTGCTGGGAAGTATGCGTATGGGTATTGACAAAACTGGGCATGACGATTTTTCCCTCGCAGTCCATCACTTCATCACAGTCATCCGGATACTCAAAATGCCCGATCTTCGCAATTCTGTCGTTCTCAATCAGGACATCCCCTTTGCGGTAAACTTCGCGTTTTTCATTCATGGTTATGACCATGGCGTTTTTTAATAATATTTTCATAAGCTTCCTCCTGTTTTACCCCTTTGTTTTAGTATAAATATTACAAAAAAAAAGTCAAGACAAACAAAAAATCTGTCATCTGTATTCTTTCAAGAAGGGAACGCAGCATGTTTCTCCCGAAAAAAAGCGGGATAAAGCCGCGGACACAGTGCCCGCGCTTTATCCCGTCTGTAATTTTTTTGCAAATATACCTGTTTTCCGGAAATTTTATACTGAGTACAGATATTCTCCATTCTCCTTTACACCGTAAAAATCGGCAAAACTCAAAGAGAATATCTCTCCCTCACGTCCGGTAAGATCAATTCCGTTCTTGATCAGATACTGATAGATACCGTCATGAGAGATGTCGCCCTGCTGAAGGAAGCCCACAAGCCGGTGATTCCGGAAAATCGCCCTTTCATACTGGTTTCTGCTCTCTTTTGCGATCACCTGATCTCCCTCCTCCGGATTCAGGGTGCCTACGCACAGAGACACCAGTCCGAAGAAATTGATAGTATTCTTCGCCGCAAACCGATCCACATACATAAATTTATTTCCGAGAACCATATTCTGGGCAGCAATTTTCCCCTGTTTCTGAGCATTCGGCCAGATACCGGAAAGGCCGGTTACGTCTCCCGCCGCATACACATCGGAAACGCCGGTCTGCATATAATCGTTCACCTGAATTCCCCGGTCAATGGCAAGGCCGCTGTCCTCAAATCCTGCCACAGCGCTTCTCACGCCGGCTGCCACGATCACCATATCGCACTCCAATTTTTCCCCGTTATCGAGAACCACATGGGTGATCTCGCCTTTTTCATTGGAAACCGTATCTGCTCCTCTTCGTCCCAGGCAGAAGCGGCATCCTGCTTTTTCAAAACGCTTCTGGTATTCCGCAGCCCCTCTCTCATCAAGCTGGATAGGAAGAATCCGCTCCGCCATCTCCACAATCGTAATCTTCTTTCCCTGTTCCAGAAGTCCATAGGCCGCATCGAGGCCGACAAGGCCGGAACCGATGATCACCACTTTTTCAGACTTTGCCGCTCTTTCATCAATGGCTTTGGCGTCGCTGAGATGGCGAAGCCCGAAAACATTGGGAGCATTTCTCAAATCTCCCACAGGAGGAATGAAGCTTTCCGCACCTGTGGCGATGAGAAGCTTGTCATAGTCACAGGCATATCCCTCTGTTCCATAATATACTTTTTTCGCTTTGGTATCCAGCCTAGTCACTCTCTGTCCGGCAATCTGCCAGATATGATTCTTTTCGAAAAAGTCTGCCGGGACAAAGTTCAGCCCCGCCGCATCGCGCTCATGGCTTAAATACTTATGCAGCATGCAGCGGGAATGCGGCTTTTCATCCACAGAGATCATCACGATCTCGTCCTGAGGAGCCAGCTCCCGAAGAGTTCTGGCTGCGGTCATACCCGCCGCGCCGATTCCGATAATCACATATTTCATCTTCGTCACACCTCCTCCACATGGATGGCCTGCTTCGGACAGGCTTTCACACAGCTGGGTTCTCCGCCAAGATCTCTGCAGAAATCGCACTTGATCACAATACTGTGCGTCTCATCGTCCGGTTTCAGCACGCCGTAAGGACAGTTCATCACGCACATAAAGCAGGAGCCGCATTTCTCTTTATCGTAGTATACATGTCCGTCTTCCGGACTCTTGGTCAGTGCGCCGCTCATGCAGGCAAGCACGCACTCCGGCTCGTCGCAGTGACGGCAGAAAACCGGCTTGTATCCGTCTGCTGTTTTGTATATAAAATTGCGGCTTTCATTTGCCGGATCGTTCAGATCCAGTGTATAGATATCGCCCGTATCCTTCCGGTGGGCCTGCATGCATGCCAGGCTGCAGCTTTTGCAGCCGTCACATTTTTCCGCGTCAATGATAATTCTTTTCATGGTCATGCCCCCTTATCAGATATTCAGACCAGCACGTTTTTCCATAATGATCTTTTCCAGAATATCTGCGCTCTCCTTTGCGTCGCCGTTGATGATTACCTGTCCTCCGGTAAGCTGTTTCATATCCTCTGTCAGAAGCTTCACCGCAAGTTTGCTTCCTGTGACAAAAGGCGGAAGTCCCAGATGCAGCGGCAGCCCCAGAGCCAGTCCGAAGCATCCGTCTGCCAGCGCCTGCTCTTCCAGCCACTGAGCCGCGGAGAGAACCAGCGGAAGCTGAGGAAGATCCACGCCTACTTCTTTTGCAAGCTCTGTGGCCACAATTTCCAGACGTCCGATGGCCAGACATGGGCCAAAGTTCAGAACGGGCGGAATTCCCAGTTTCTCACAGACTGCACGAAGCTTCGGTCCTGCAAGCTCCGCCGCTTTGGGTTCCATCAGGCCGCAGTTTTCGATTCCTCCTGAAGAACATCCGGCTGTCAGCACAAGAATGTCTTTCGCGATCAGTTCCTTGGTAAGCTCAACGGAGAGAACGTCATGGCCTCCTGCCGTCAGGTTGGAGCATCCTACCACTCCGGCAATACCCTTGATATCTCCGGACACCAGCAGATCAATCAGCGGCTTCCAGGAATCTCCCAGGAATTTCTTGAGAGATCCTTCGCTGACACCGGTCAGAGTATCGTCGTTTCCATGTTCCGGAAACAGATTCATGGGAACGTTTCCTCTTCTCTCTTTATAAGCTTCCACGATCTCGTCAATGATCTCCATGCTCTGCTGCTCTCTGTTTTCAAATACAAAAGGCTTCAGTTCCGCATTGGCTTTCTTTGCCACATCATCAAGACAGATCTGTTTGATCTTAAGTTCGTCACAGATCGGCTCGATTCCCGGAAGAGTACAGTTAAACTCGGAAAGAACCGCATCGATGGCTCCTGTAGCCAGAACAGCCTCGCTTGTATAGTTGTTTCCTGCATGGCCCTCAAAAATTTCTGCATAGTGAGCGCCGCGAAGCTGCAGATCCTGGCCTACGCAGGTACAGCCTACCAGCTTGAATCCCTTGGCTCCTGCCGCTTTTGCCTTTGCCACTGCCTCTTCGCTGGTAAGTCTCTCCTGAAGGTCCACAAAAATTGTGTGCTGATGTCCGGTGATCATAATATTGATGTAATCCGGGTCCACAACACGGAGACCTACCGGAGCCATGCGGATTTCCGGCTCTCCCAGGAGCACATCGTTGAGAAGGTTGGTAAGTGTCAGTCCGTAAAGTCCGGTGGAAATTCCAAGCTTCAGACAGTCGGTGTACATATCCACAGGATCAGAATTCAGATTGGTGGAGCATTTTACAACACCATGGAACACTTCGCCTTTTGCTCCGCCCGGAAGGATTCCAAGCTCCTTCCATCTTTCAAATCGTGGAGCATACGCCAGTTTTTCCACCAGCTCCATTTTTACATATTCCGGCTTGTACAGATCGTCCAGCACCTTCTGAGCGACCTTTTCCGCTTTTTCATATTTGTCTTCCGATTCGATGCCAAAAACCTCTGCAAGATGATTCAGTGCGTTTTCGCCCTTGATCTCGCCTTTAGTCTGAGCGGTTTTCAGTACATTGAGAGCCGTATTCTCTACAATATGTATGTAGCATCCGGAACCGGCTGCCACTGCTCGTAAAAAGTTTCTCGCCACAATCACATCCGCTGTAGCTCCGCAGATTCCCCTAGGCGCCTTCGGCGTAATACGGCAGGGTCCGTTGGAACAGAGACGGCAGCATACACCCTGCAGGCCGAAACCGCATTTCGTACTCTGACTCTCTACTCTGTGGTGGGAAGTTTCCATCGGCAGACCCGCGATGTAATTCTCCAGCGGTTTGTCTGCGCTCTTACATGTGGAACATCCAAAACATTCGTTCATTTTTCTGATCCTCCTTTGGTATATTCTTTGCTATATTTACAATATATCAATGAAAAGACCGTTTGTCTATTCAGTTATATTGTTTTTTAAAGTCCACTTGCATTATATCAATTCTGGATTAAATTAGTCAACATTAACTCATAAAGATTTCTTCTCGCATCCAGCATTACAATATTTATAATTTTCCTTATACATACTGTAATTCATTCGCAAAACTCCGGTCCGGCAATTGCTTTTTTCTGATCATCATGATATATTTTACATAATCCTTAACCTATCTATCTATATATGGACATACGATTCAATGTCATTGAAGCTTTGCGGAACAAAGGAGAAAGATATGATTGAAAAAAAACTGCAGAAACGGTTAAAAAAAGCTGTAATTCTGGTAGCCTGCATATGCGTGCTGTTTCTTATATGCGGCGGAGCATTCTCAGCCTATCTGAAAGACGCCAAAAATCAGCTTCTCAGAGAGCAGGGGATTCTGGAAGCAGAAGAATATAAATCCAGAATTCTAAAACAGCTTCAGGCAGATTTTCAGACTTTGTCCTCATTATCTATATTCCTTGGCAGTGATTACAGTTTAGACCAGGATCTATTGGCAGAACGCCTGAGCCAGACACAAAAATACAATAACTTTGTTACTATTGCCTACTATGATCAGGATCTCAAAGGGGTCATTTCCAACAAAGATAAAAACACTTTAACCAGAGCCGGTCTTTCTGAACTCTCCGCCGAAGGACAGGAAGGAATAAAAAAAGCTATGTCCGGAGAATCGTCTGTTTCAAAGTTATTTAAAAGTACAATTTCAAATAGTTATGTATTTGTATACAGTGTGCCTGTCTTTGAAGGAAATGAAATAACCGGAGCGCTTTCCGCCAGCAGTCATATTGAGATTTTTTCCGACATTCTCTCAGGCAATACAGTATTGGGCGGCGGCGGTTATATCCATCTGATCAATTCCGACGGAGATTTCCTCATCCGTTCTTCAAACACTGTTGTCAAAGAAGATGTTCCTTCTATTTTTGAAGGGCCTTACCTGTCAGAGTCATCTAAAGCCGAAGTGCAGGAAGCACTGCAAGATCAGGAAAGGATTTTTTCCAGCTTTACCTATAACGGCCAGACATATCCTTTTCTGTTGGAGCCTGTAGGACTGAATAACTGGTATTTATTCTGTGTTAATACAGGCGGAGGACTGAACAGCGGTTCCGTTCTTTCCATCCGTGTGGTCCAGATCCTGTTTGCCGCCATAGTTCTGCTTATTGTTTTTCTGATGCTCTATGGTTATCGGCTTCTGCGCAATTATAATCAGGCGCTGCTTCAGCTTGCCTATTACGATACTCTTACCGGAGCCGAGAATATGTCACGCTTTCGGCAGAGACTTGCTGACGCCCTGAAAAGCACCCGGGGATGCATCATAGCATTCAGTATCCGTCAGTTTCCTTTCCTGACCGAAATCTTCGGTAAAGAAAAGTCGGATCAGCTCCTTTGCCAGATCAAAGAAATTGCGGAAAGGCATATAGAAACGGGAGAATTTTTCTGCCGCGATGCAGAGGACCGCTTTTATCTCTTTTATAAAGAAACAGACACAGGCATCATACGCAGGCGTCTGGAAAATCTTATAAAAGAAATTGAAACAAACTCTTTGTTCCGCCGGACAGATTATCAGCTGGCTATCTACTGCGGCGTAACGATCTCTTCTGTCGGCAGCGATCCTCAGGAGGAGGCGGAAAGTATGCTGACACGAATCCATTTTGCCCTGGATAAAGCAAAGGGAGGCCACAGCAGTACTATCTGGTTCTTTGATACAGAACTGCACAAACAGGAAGAATTGGAAAATTATATAGAAAGCCATATGCACGGTGCACTGCAGAACGGAGAATTCAAACTGTTTTTACAGCCTAAAACAGATTTAAAAAGCGGCTCTTTATGCGGTGCAGAGGCTCTGGTACGCTGGCAGTCTAACAATGGAAGGATGATTTTCCCAAATCAGTTCATCCCCCTATTTGAAACAAACGGCTTTTGCACGAATCTGGATCTTTATATGGCAGAGCAGGCCTGCCGCCAGATCCGGTACTGGATGGACAATGGCATCGATCCTGTGCCTATTTCTGTAAATCAGTCAAAGCTTTTGTTTTTTGAAGGAGATTATGTTCAAAAAATGACGGATCTTCTAAAAAAATACCGGATTCCCGCCCAGTTTATCACCCTCGAAATTCTTGAAGGCATGGCCCTTGATAATGTAGATGAACTGAATGCCAAAATCATTCAGCTGCAGAATGAAGGGTTCCGGATCTCTCTGGACGATTTCGGAAGCGGATATTCTTCTCTGAACATACTTGGGAATCTAAAAATCGATGAAGTAAAGCTGGACAGAGATTTCCTGATAAGCGCGGCAGATCAGAAACAAAACCGCGTAAGACTGATCATGGAAGAAATTGTCCGTCTGGCAGGACGGCTTGGCATTTCTACCCTGGCAGAGGGTGTGGAAACTCCAGAGGATGAACAGCTAATCCGGACAATCGGATGCGATACAGGGCAGGGCTATCTCTACAGCAGGCCGCTGAGCATTTCAGATTTCAATAAAAAATATATGGAGCACAGACTTCAGAAAGTATAACAGCAGGGCTCCTTACCGCGTCATAACTCTCAGCGGACAGGAGCCCTGCATGATCTCAAAAACAATGCATCATATTTATTTTCCCTATTCCGAATCTTTCTGCACTCATACTGTCTCCCTGTCTATAATTTCCATTTCCATGATCGTCTGATGATTTCGGGTTCTTCCGTCCAGAATATCTGTGAGTATATGGGCCGACAAAACTGTGGACAGACCGAGCATGGTGTCCATTGATGTCAGGCGGGGCTTGCATACCTCGCATAGTTCCGAATTGTCCTCTCCTATTACGGATACATCTTCCGGCACATTTTTTCCAAGATTTCTCTGTTCCTGGTCGTTTATCCATCGTTTTCACTCCTGGTCAAAACCGCCTGTACAAGATACCTGGACTGCGTCTGGCCTCCGACACAGGTAGACATTGTTATAATATGGTCATCTGCAGTTACACTGACATCTTCACGTATATTCGCATCCATTGCCCGTACGGAAAACACCTCGTCGAGATACTGCTGGAATACTGCAGGATCATTAAAATCAAAGGAATTCATGATATGTCTGTCATCATAAGTATAGGCTGCGAACACTGTATATTTCAGGACACCTTCCGGAGTATAAATGTACACATCCGGATGGCTTTTAAAAAAATCCGGGTCCGCAAAGAGATGGAGGTTCTGAAACATGGACTGATTTTTCATATTATGTCCGTAAATCACCGTATTGGGATCCATAAAATCCTTGCTGTTGCAGTCTTCTGTATAGATGCAGCCGGCGAAACGCGGTTCCTGATACATATCGTGGCTCAGATAGAAAGAGTCATCCCCCGCTCTTTGGGCAATCGGATAATCTATTTTTGTGTCCGGAATGCGTATCCATGCATAAATGTCTGTATTGATCGCCTGAAGTTCCTCAAAATTAATAGGATTTTCCATATCCACAAAGAAACTCTCAGAAATCTCCGCCTCTTCCCCTTCCTGTTCTCCGGTAAATTCCGCATTTTCTATTTCTTCCAGTGTCGGCTGTTCTTCTGCAGGCTCAACGGCAGTCTCCTTTGCAGTATTCATTTCTTCCTGCAGCTCCTGATATTCTTTTTGCACCTGATATGTCTGATATACATACCAGCCAAAAAAGCCGGCACAGCAAAGACAGCCGATAATTGAAAGAACGAAAATGATTTTCCATCCTGATCTTTTTTTCATAAAATTCCTGCCCTTTCCATGCTCCTTCTGCCGGCACTCCGTGCCAAAATTTTTTTTATTATAGCACCGGAAAAATGGATTCTCAAGCGGTTATGCAAAAATAAAATGGATTTTTTTCTGTTAATTATGCACAAAAATATATCACATAAATCCAATTATGTTTATGCAATACACACTATAAAATGCTATTTCTAAGAACCCGAGTCTTTTTGAAAAGACACGCCTTTCTATAGAGAATCCGCCGATTTTGCAGCTTATATTCCGCCCTGTTTCTTCCATTTTTCCGTAACTGCATATTCTTCTTTTTCCCATTTTTCATAAATTGTATTATGTGCCTTGTGTATTGTGGAAAATTATCAGGATTTCCGTCATGAATTCCGGGGGATAAAGTTTCGTCCATCCAGCCAGCCTTCCCCGCAATAAAAAAACCCTCTTCCAGGATTTCCGCCGCAGTCCTGTCAGAAGGTTTTTAAATGATATGATTTTTATGAAATACAGAGGTATTCAGGCGAGTTCTTTCGGATACTCCACCCCTTCCGGCAGAGGATCCCACTCATTCAGCCCAAGCTCCTGCTTGAACTTCGCCTGTTCCAGGGTGAGCTTTGGAAGGTCGTCTTTCAGATAGTCCAAAAGCTCGTCTATTCCCTCTCTTGTCACATTATTGACAAGAAAAATACGCTCGCAGCCCGCGTTGATCAGCCACTGTCTGACCATGGGAATGTTGGCGTAAGGAGAATCGGTCTTTGTGATAATCCCGATCAGCGGACGCTGGATAAAGCACCGGCTGCTGTCGCCAAACAGGTTAAAAGGCTCATCTGCCGCCTGGACAATCGCCACCACATCCGCCTCGAAGGAAAAGCAGGCCAGTCCAACGCTGAAGCGCTTGGACTCCGCGTACTCTCCCGGCGAATCGATCGTATCGTCTTCCGTAGTCGTATATTGAGTTTTTACATAATGAAGCTCCTCGCCTTTCAGAGCCTGCGTAAGAGAAGTCTTTCCCGCTTCGCTTCTGCCCATCAAAAATAATTTCTTCACATTGTCACCTTACTTTATTCTTATTGCAGCTGCTTCCGGCATGGCAGCTCAGCTTTTATGAATCTCACAGGTATGAAATCCCAGCACTTCTCCGAAAAACCGCACTACTTCCTCCACCGCAGTCTGCACTTCGGCAAGGCCTCCCGTGAGGATCAGAGATCCGCAGAACCTGTCCATAAATCCAATCTCCACATGCGCGCTTTTCACAGCCACATCGGCGGCCACCACCACCGACTCCCAGGGCGTAAACCGGATCAGACCTATGGACTCTCCTGTATGATCCTCTCCCTCATGCACGCCGATATGAAGAGCCAGATTATGATAAACGCTGGTATCTGAGGGCGTAATCACATGCGCAAGGCATACTTCTTTGCCCGGCACCCGGACACGGGTCATACGCAGTTTCTTCCCTTTCAGATGTTCATAGTCGTCATGGAACAGCTTCTCCAGCAGTTCCTCCTTAGTCATTCGAGCCATGGACCGCACTTCCTATCTCTTCGTAATATCGCAGACTACATATCCCAGAGAATCTCTGAAATAATTTACTATCTCTGTAAGCGCCGAGGTAACGTCTGAAATTTCACCGGTAATAATCAAAGTGCCGGTAAAACGGTCGGCAAATCCAAGATAAACATTTCCGCTCTTTACCGCGATATCTGAGGCAATCACAGCAGACTCCGGAGGCGTCATGTTCATAATTCCAATTGCCGATGAACGGTAATCCAGCTGCGGATTCAGCCCCAGTTTCTGGTATATGATCGGAGCCGGACCGCCCATTACATGGGCAAAAGTAATTTCCTTGCCCGCTACTGTCTCCTGTACGATTCTTATCTGTTCTCCATGATCATTTGCCATCTGTTGTTCCTCTCTTTCAAAAAATATCCCACTTAAAAAAATGATACTATCAGAGATTTTTTCTGTCAAGCTGAAATCCTGAATATATTATTTTTGTGCATTCTATTGACATATTAACATTTTTGTATTATATTATTAAAAACTTAACTATTTAATATTGAATTTCTTACTTATTTAAAGAGGTGAACCTGAATGCAGTGTCAATTTTGCAAAAGAAAACAAGCAGATAAAATATTTTATATTTATTATGAAAATACATTCTATCAGATGCCCGTATGCAATGAGTGTCTCCAGAAAAGATGGCAGGCAGCCGTTTCGGCAGGGCAGACAGAAAGCTTTAAGAAACGCACGGGCTGGTATCCGGGACAGCCGGATCCGAGACATCTTGGGGATCAGCCCTTTCCGCAGCTTGCGGTAGAGGGACTTCGGACCAAACGCAGGCTGAACGCTCTCCGTTCCCGGCTTGCGGAAGCTGCAAAACTGGAGAATTACGAAGAAGCCGCAAAACTGCGGGATGATATCGCAATGGAAGAAAAGAGGTGCAATCATGGAAATTAATCTTGAAATATTCAGTCAGGAAACTGTCAGCCTTTTTCTCTCTGCAATCCGTTTTGTGCTTCATATGGGGCACCGCTTTGTGGGAAGCGAGCATCTTCTGTGGGCTCTGATCCAGAATCAGGGCAGGGCAGGACAGGTGCTGAGAAAAAGCGGGCTTGATCAGACTCTTGTGGAAGAGTATCTGCATCAGTACGACTGGGATGCAAAAACAGAATTAAACTCATGTGCCGTACAGATTTCCGAGGAAGCGGAACAAATTATCCATCTCTCAAGCGGCTACGCTAAAAACAAGGGAAACCGCCAGATCCGTCCGGAAGACATTCTCCATGGGATTCTGAACGTCGGTGACTGCGCGGCGGCTCAGCTGATGCGGTCTCTGGAAATGGATCTGGAGGAAATCCGGTGCAGTCTGGACGCCCCCGGCGAACCGGTTCTGTCTGAACCGGCGGAATCTGCGGAAGCCTCGCCCCAGGAGCAGTCTGTTCTGGAGAAATATGGAACAGATATAACAGAGAAAGCCCGGGAAGGCGCTTTTGATCCCATGATCGGACGGGAAGAGATTATAGAGCGTCTGATACAGATCCTGTCCCGGCGAACGAAGAACAATCCCGTTCTTATCGGAGAACCCGGGGTAGGCAAAACAGCTGTAGCAGAAGGTCTCGCCCAGAGAATTGCCGACGGCAGTATTCCTTCCAATCTGAAAAATAAAAAAATCATTTCCATGGATCTGGTGGGAATGCTTTCCGGCACACGATACCGTGGAGATTTTGAAGAACGAATGAAGCTCTTTCTCGCGGATGCGGAAAAAGAAGGAGATGTCATTCTGTTTATTGATGAATTACATATGCTTATGGGCGCCGGCGCCGGAGGAGGTACCGTAGACGCCGCCAACATTTTGAAACCGGTGCTCGCACGGAGCGGACTGCAGGTTATCGGCGCCACTACGCAGCAGGAGTACCGCCGTTATGTTGAAAAAGACGCTGCTTTTGAACGGCGTTTTCAGCCGGTGGAGGTTCCTGAGCCGGACAAGGCAGACGCCATAGAGATTCTGAACGGTCTTCGGACAAAATATGAAAAGTTTCACGGCCTGAAGATTACAAACGAGGCAGTTAAAGCCGCCGTGGAACTCTCCGACCGATACATTCAGGATCGTTTTCTTCCTGATAAAGCCGTGGACCTTATGGATGAAGCCGCCTCCAGAGTCCGCACAAAAGGGCTGACAATTCCTCCCCGTCTGGTTCATCTGGACAAAGAGATCAGGGAGATCCGCAAAAAGAAAAAAGAAGCCGCGGACAGGCAGGATTATGAAAACGCCGCTGTACTGCGTGACAGACAGGCGGCTCTGGAAAAAGAGCTCGACAGCAGGCGGACATCCTGGCAGAAAAAACAGAGCCGCACTGTGAGAGCCGAAGATATCGCTCAGGTTGTTTCCTCCTGGACAAAGATTCCGGTAACTATGCTCACTGTCAGTGAAGCAGAAAATCTCCGGTCTCTGGAAGACACGCTTGGCAGATATGTAATCGGCCAGAAAGAGGCCGTCTCCGCCGTTTCCAAGGCAATCCGGCGAGGGCGGACAGGTGTTGCCGACCCAGATCGTCCCATCGGTTCGTTTCTCTTTCTTGGCCCCACCGGTGTCGGAAAGACAGAACTGTGCCGGGCGCTTGCCAAAGCTATGTTCCATAACGAAAACGCGATTATCCGTTTCGATATGTCCGAATATATGGAGTCCTACGCGGTATCCAAGCTGATTGGTTCTCCGCCTGGATATGTGGGATATGAGGAAGGCGGACAGCTCACCGAACTTGTCAGAAAACGGCCTTACAGCATTGTCCTCTTTGACGAAATCGAAAAAGCGCATCCGGATATCTGGAATTCCCTTCTTCAGATTCTGGACGACGGACGGCTTACTGACGGACAGGGACGGACCGTAAGCTTCAAGAATACCGTCATTGTCCTGACCTCCAATATCGGAGCAAGGGAGATTACCGGAAAGAAAGGGACTCTGGGATTTATACAGAAGGAGGAAGATGCAGCGGCGAAACAGGAGGAAATGGTAAGACAGCATGTTATGGACGCTGTGAAGCAGACTTTCCGTCCGGAATTTCTAAACCGGCTGGACGAGGTTCTCATCTTCCATCCTCTCAGTCAGGAGGATATGCGCAAAATTGCAGATATTCAGATACAGAAGCTTGTCGACAGAATGAAAGCCAAGGGCATTGAGCTGGATGTAGCGGACAGCGCCCGGGATCTGCTTACTGAAGAAGGTTATGATCCTTCCTATGGAGCCAGACCACTGAAGCGGGCAATTCAGTCTCTCCTGCAGAATGCTGTCGCAGACGCTCTGCTGGAAAATCAGCCCGGAAAGGGAGAAGCGCTTCTGGCATCCGCACAGAACGGCAAAGTGAAAATTTCCCGAAAAGAAAAAGAATATGCTCAGTAAAAATCAAAGAAGACCTCGAACCGGTATGGGATGCCGGCCCGAGGTCTTCTTCGTCTATGTTTTTCTCAGCACTATAGTATCTGTTTATTGCGTCTTTTACTCGTCTCCTGTACAGCTGTCCAGCTCCTGAAGGAGCCCCACCAGCTTCTTCATGTTCTCTTCCCCGAAACGATCCAGGATCTCCGACCAGAGTTCTTCATATTTTCCCATAGACTTTTCGGCGACTGCCTTTCCCTCCATCGTAACGCGGATAGAGACTTTGCGCCGGTCTCTGGGATCAATTTCTCTGGTAATATAATTCTTTTTCTCCAGAGAATTCAATATGTAAGATACCGCCGGCTTTGATATGCAGAGTTTTTCCTGTATTTTAGGGACATTAAGGTTCATGCAGGGATATTCCCGGCAGCAGGTTCCCGCAATGCTGTACAAAACCACCATTTCATTGATCTGTATCTCACATTCCGCCATAAGCGCGGACTCCAGTTTTCGGAAATGATTTATAATTGTAAAAAACTGTTCTCTCCATTCAGGATCCATATATTTAACTCCTTAATTAATAAGAATTTAATTAATTATACACCACTGTCCCTGATTTTTCAAGGCATATTGATCCTCTGATCCATTTCCTGTTCTCATGCAATCCCGGCCCGTTCTGACAGATTTATTCAAAAGAGGAGGACAAATCCAGGAAAATTTCATTTGCTAAACTTTATCATTATTCATGGCTCCACACCTCATAATACCATGATCAAAGTTCCTGCAGTGATCAGAATACAGCCTGCCAGTGATTTTGCAGTAAACTCTTCATGCAGGAACACAAATGCCAGAATCAGCGTAATCACAACACTCAGCTTATCAATCGGCACTACTTTTGAAGCGTCCCCCAGCTGCAGGGCACGGTAATAGCACAGCCATGACGCTCCTGTGGCCAGTCCTGACAAGATCAGAAAGATCCAGCTCTTTTTGCTTATCCCGGCAATTCCGCTCTGCGTATGGGTCAGAAATACCATTCCCCACGCCATTATAACCACTACCACCGTCCGTATGGCTGTGGCAAGATTTGAGTTCACTCCCTCAATTCCGACCTTGGCAAGAATGGAAGTAAGGGCCGCAAATACCGCCGAAAGTACAGCAAATATCATCCACATCTCAGTTTCCACCTTTCTCTGAATAAATTCTTTATTCTTCACTTTTTAGGATCAGACAACTGCATCCATATGCCTCGTTCCTAATTATACTCTCTGCCGTATATTCCGTAAACCGCTTTTTCCCTGCAGAACTGTTTCACAAAATACGAATCAGTCCAAGCAGCAAAAGGTGCGCCGGATAGAACCAGTAGAAAAACCACTTGGAAAAATTTTTCCCCCTCTCCGTCCGTTTTCCATTATACAGACAGATAATGACAATTCCGGAAAAAAAGATTCCCGCAACGCTTGCAAGAGCATAAAGGATATTGACTGTCGCAGGAAAGCGCCCGGAGCCTCCTGCCAGATTCATCAGACCGAAAACAATGCCCGCTGTGAGAAAGGCTTTTTTCAATTTCTCCTCCGACCCCTTCGCCCAGGAAAAAAGAAGCGTAAACACCGGGGCCAGAACCGCCCAGTCCGAAAAGCAGGAAAGGAAAATCAACCCGGCAATAATCATGTTCCGCAGAAAAATACTTTGAATTCTTTCCTCTGCCAGAAGGATAAAAAAGCATAAAAGGAGGGTAAAAATCATGTTCATTCCGTAAAATTCTATCACCCCTTCTTCTGTAAAAGCCAGACAGTAAGGGATTTCTGAGACAGCCGCAAATACAGCAAGTCTCTCTGCATATTTCTTTTTGGAGCGTGTATGCTGAGATCCTTCCACAAGAAAATAGCACATCGTAATCGCTGTAAAATATCCAATGTCCAGAAAAAGTTCGCCCAAAACCGTGCCCGGTTTCATAAAAACAGTAGAAATGTGATTAAGAAGCATCGCCGCCACGGCAATATATTTAATCGCATCCCTGTTGAGAATCCTGTACTTTTCCTCCATATTCCAAGCCTTCTTTCATAATCTATCGTCTGTATAGTTTAACGATACAGCCCGTTCTTTTTCTTCATACGGCTGTGACACATCATCCTGTATTCCAGTATAGCACACTCTGTGCCGCCGGTCTTCCCTTTCCAGATGCATCCCGGATCAGGTCCTCTGCACCCCTCTTTCCCTCCTTGACACTTCACCGGAAACGCCGTACTATAATTCACAGTATATAGTAAAATCCGACATCCCCAAAAAGCTGAAAGGAAGGAGCCTTCACATGGCAGATAAAATCTTAATCCGCGGTGCAAAAGTACATAATCTGAAAAACATCAGCGTGGACATTCCTCTGGGAAAAATCGTGGGAATCGCCGGGGTTTCCGGATCCGGAAAATCTTCTCTGGCTCTGGGAGTTCTCTACGCGGAAGGCTCCCGCCGCTATCTGGAATCCCTTTCCACTTACACCCGCAGACGTATGACACAGGCCGCTAAAGCTCAGGTGGATGAAGTGCTGTATGTTCCCGCTGCCCTTGCTCTCCACCAGCGCCCGGGCATACCGGGAATACGAAGCACCTTCGGCACCGGCACGGAACTTCTCAACAGCCTCCGGCTGATGTTTTCACGTCTTGCCAGCCACCGCTGTCCAAACGGGCACTATCACCCTCCCACCCTGGCCGTGGCGGCTGATCAGGAGCTGGTCTGTCCTGTCTGCCGTGAAAAATTCTACGCGCCCTCGGCCGAGGAGCTTGCCTTTAACAGCCAGGGCGCCTGCCGGACCTGCGACGGAACAGGGATTGTCCGGACCGTAGACCGTTCCACTCTGGTGCCGGATGAATCTCTCACCATCGACCAAGGGGCAGTGGCTCCCTGGAATTCTCTGATGTGGTCTTTGATGACAGATGTCTGCCGGGAAATGGGAGTCCGCACAAATGTGCCCTTCCGCGATCTGACTGATAAAGAAAAAGAAATCGTCTTTGACGGCCCGGCGGAAAAGAAGCACATTTTTTATAAAGCAAAAAAATCCAACCAGGCCGGAGAGCTTGACTTTACCTATTTTAACGCGGTCTATACTGTAGAAAACGCTCTGGCCAAGGTGAAAGATGAAAAAGGTATGAAAAGGGTGGAAAAATTTCTGAAAGAGGAGACATGTCCGGACTGCGGCGGGTCACGGCTTTCCGAAGCGGCAAGAGCGCCGAAGCTTGGGGGGCTGTCCCTGGATGAAGTGTGCCGGATGACGCTGGCTGATCTTATAGAATGGGTTAAAAACGTGCCCGAAACTCTTCCGGAAGAAATGCAGCCTATGGCCCGGAGTATCTGCAGTTCCTTTCTCTCAGCGGCAAAGCGGCTGATGGATCTCGGTCTTGGATATCTGACCCTGGACCGTGCCTCCTCCACTCTTTCCACTGGAGAACGTCAGCGAATGCAGCTTGCAAGAGCTGTCCGAAACCGTACCACAGGAGTTCTCTATGTACTGGACGAACCCTCCATTGGACTTCATCCCTCCAATATCACCGGCCTTACCGGTGTAATGCACGATCTGATTGACGACGGCAATTCTGTCGTTCTTGTGGATCATGATACGCAGATTCTCTCTGAGGCGGACTGGATTGTGGAAATGGGGCCCGGAGCCGGATCCTCCGGCGGTCTTTTGATTGCAGAAGGTACTGTCCGTGAAATTTCTCAGAATTCGCAGTCCAGAATCGGTCCTTTTCTGTCCGGAACCTCAGGTCTTCATCGGGACAGAGTAAAAAAAGAAGTTCTATTTTCAGAGGGCGCCATTTTTCTCTCTACCGGCCCGATCCATACGGTAAAGCCTCTGAATGTAAAAATCCCCAAAGGAAGGCTCACCGTTGTAACAGGAGTGTCCGGATCCGGCAAGACCACTCTGATTCTGGAAAGTCTGATTCCCGGCCTGACAGCTCTTCTGCAGGGAAAGAGGCTTCCGGACCATGTGCTTTTTGCAGAGGCAGAGGGTATTGGACAGATCAAGCTGATCGATGCCTCTCCCATCGGAATCAATGTCCGCTCCACCGTAGCCACCTACGCCAACGTGCATGATGAGCTCCGGAAGGTTTTCGCCAGAACCGCCGCTGCAAAAGAGCGCGGCTTTAAGGCCGGCGATTTTTCCTACAACACCGGAAAGCTCCGCTGCCCGGTATGTGACGGAACAGGACAGATCAGTCTGGACGTACAGTTTCTTCCCGATGTAAATATCCCCTGTCCGGAATGCAGAGGAGCGCGCTATTCCAAATCAGCCTATAAAATAAAGTATTCCTCTAAAAAAGGCAGGGAATATTCCCTGCCGGAGCTGATGTCCATGGATATCAGCAAAGCCCTTGAAGCCTGCGAAGATCTGAAGCTGGTCCGCCAAAGGCTTCAGGTTCTCAACGATCTTGGTCTGGGCTACCTGACTCTTGGAGAAGAGACGCCCAGCCTTTCCGGCGGGGAAGCTCAGCGGCTGAAGCTTGCCAGTGAACTGGGAAAAGGTCAGTCGGATTCTGTTTTTGTCTTTGACGAACCGACCATCGGTCTTCATCCTCTGGATGTGCAGACACTGCTCCACGTATTTGAAAAGCTCATCGAAAACGGCGCCACGGTAATCGTCATTGAGCACGATCTGGATGTAATTCGTAACGCCGACTATATCATTGACATGGGACCGGGCGGAGGATCTGACGGCGGACAGATTGTTGCCGCAGGCACTCCGGAAGATATAAAAAATACCGCCGGCAGCATTACCGGAAAATATCTGTAGCCTTCCTGCGTTCCATTGATTTCCGGAAAAATCAGTGCCTCTTTTCATCATCACTGTATACTTCACAGAATCTGCATGCAAAAGAAGGTTCTTCGCCTTCCATTCGCAGATGTGAAGTATCTCCAATATGGAGGGCCCGGAAATAGGCGATGCCCCTCTCTCTTTCTTCTGTTACCACCTCAGTGAAAGAGGTGGGCAGCAGCGCCAGAGAATGCCACAGAATAAAGGGCGATACATTCCACAAATGAGACAGCATGGCGCAGGTCACGCCAAAATGGCAGAAGAAAGTCAGGGTTGTCCGGCTTTCTTTTTCCACACGGTAGCGGCTGCCCTCGCGGACATATCCGTATTCCGCAAGGAGCCTGTCAAGGTTACAGGTAAGTTTATCATATACCGCCACCGTATCGCTGCACCTGGCCACCTCTGAATTTCTCCAGCCTTCTCTGCTCATATATTCCGGATGAGAGGCATAATAGGCCGGCACCATATCCCATGGAATCCGAGGGGCATATTTCTCTCCCTTTTTTATACAGTCCGGATAAGCTTTCTGAAGCTCAGGAGAGCGGTTAAGGTCAACTGTGCCGGGGAATTCCTGAAGCCATTCCAGTTCCCTTGCCTGTTTTCCTGTGCTTTTCAGACAGTATTCCGCCGTATGACGCGCACGTCCCAGCGGCGACACAAAACATTCTCCCAGATCCAGGGCGGGCGCCAGCTTTCCCAGAAGCGCCGCCTCCCGGTGGCCTTTTTCAGTCAGTGTATCATGTTCATAGTCCGGATCTCCATGACGGACAAAAAGAATTCTCATATCATTTCCTCCTGCTGCGCAGCCTGTCAGAAGCTGCAGCATATGTACTGAATTTTAACGACATTATTTTATCACAGTCCATATTTCCAAACAACGAAAACGTTGACGCTCCCTGTACTTTTTCTGTTTTTCTTGAACACAAAGTTCAAAGATGATATAATCTATAAAAATATTTTATAGTAAATCATTAATATATTTCCCTGCAGAAAATTCAATAATATTTTTTATTTCAGGAGGAATTATGAACACAATCCAGCTTGAATGTTTTATGACCGTAGCAGAACACCTGAATTTTTCCAGAGCATCCGAAATACTGAAAATCACGCAGCCCGCCGTCAGCCATCAGATACGTACTCTGGAAGCAGAGCTGGGAGTTAAGCTTTTCAAGCGCACCAGCAAAAGCGTCTCTCTCACCCCGGAAGGCATCCAGTTTCTTCCTGATGCAGACCTGATTCTAAAAACCGCTCTGTCCGCCAAAGAGCGGCTTACCCGCCATGAAAATTTTATCCCTTTCGAGATTGGCTGCCACAACTATATGGAACTGAATTTTCTTCCGCCGATATTAAAAAAACTGGGAGAGGAATTTCCCCTCCTGCGCCCTTCCATCCGCATTGTTCCCTTTCCTTCTCTTCTGGGCCTTGTGGAAAATCAGAAGCTTCACGCCGCTTTCAGCGTAAAAGAAGAGCAGAAAAAATCTGCCCTTTCTTTCCGGGAGCTTTATTCCGCTCCTGTTTCCTGTATATGTTCCCCGGAGCATCCGCTGGCTCAGTATAAATCCATTACAAAAGATATGCTGTCCGGCAGCATGATTGCCTGCTCTCCCCGGCAAATTTCCGGCTCTGTCTTCGCTGTCCAGGGAAAAGTCCTCTCCCAGCTTGCTCCCGCCCAGCAGTACTTTACCGAAAGTATAGAAAGCGCATTTACTCTGGTAAAAGCAGGCCTAGGATATACTTTATATCCGGATGTTCCTCCTGCCAGAGATCCTGAGCTTATCTATATCCCGATTACAGACCTGCCCTGTCTTCCTTTTGGAATTCATTACCGATACGATGATGATCTTCCGGCACTGAAACGTTTTCTGCAGCTTTGCGCCGCTGCGTCCGAAAACGGTAATTAATCTTAATCTTCTGCTTTACATTCTTATTTTCCTGCCTGTACCCGGGCATTCCTGGTACCGAAGACGGAAATAAAAATCAGCACCAGCGCACCGGCTGCCATCCAGAAAAACGCTATATTCATTCCATGCATCTGAGCCAGGTCTCCATAAGAGGCAGCTGAGCGCTCACTGACCACGCCGCTGTTCTAATTAATATTCCAACTGTAAAATTCATCATGCAAACAGTACCTTTGCCGCCTTTATCAGATATTCCGTATCCCGCACTCCGGCCGTCTCATATGGGGAATGCATGGCAAGCTGAGGGAGTCCGATATCCACGGTATTCAGAGCCACCTTAGTATTCGATATATTTCCAAGAGTGGATCCTCCCGCCATATCGGAACGATTTACAAAAGTCTGAAACGGAACTCCGGCTTTTTGGCAGATATTCCGAAAGATCGCCGCGGAAACTCCATCTGTACAATATTTTTGATTTGCATTAAATTTGATCACAATACCTTCATTGAGATAAGGGCGGTTTACAGGATCCGTCTTGTCTGTGTAGTTTGGGTGAACGGCATGGCCGTTGTCCGCGGAGACCATAAAGCTGTCCGCAAGATGTATCAGATAATCCTCCCTGGAATATCCCATTACTTCATGTACTCTTGTAACTGTATCATACAGGAAGGTAGACGCAGCCCCCTGCTTTGTTCCGCTTCCCACCTCTTCATTGTCCAGCACGCAGTGCACTGCCATATAATGTTTCTTTTCTCCGGCCAGGAATCCCTCCAGTGAAGCAAATGCACACTGAAGATCGTCCAGACGGCTGCAGGACAGGAATTCTTCCGAGGCGCCCCAGGTGCATCCCTTCTGTCTGTTGTACAGGAAAATATCATGCCCCATGATGTTCTCCTCCGGGACGCCGGCCGCCCCGGCAATCAACTTCATAAAACTGTCCTTCGATGCAGCATCTCCATACAGCGGCAGCATATCTTTCTGTACATTATATTTGTATCCGTCGTTCACCTCCCGGTTCATATGTATGGCAAGGCTGGGTATCATCAGCAGATCCCTGTCAATATTTACAAGAACAGATCTGAGTTTTCCCGTTTCCGGTTCCCGGACAATCACTCTCCCCGCTATGGACAGCGGCCTGTCAAACCATGGCGCGCAGATCATTCCTCCGTACTTTTCCACATTCAGTTTTACATAGTGTCCCTCTGTTTCTATTTCAGGATTTTCCTTTACCTTAAAACATGGAGAGTCACTGTGGCTTGCCATAATCCGCATGCCTTTCATCTCCCCCGCCGGAATCGTAAAAGCGATCAGAGAAGAATCATTCCTCGTCACAAAATACTGCCCTCCCTTTGTAATTTTCCACTTTTCATTCTCTTTTAATTCTGTAAATCCATTTTCCGCAAGTTTTGTCTTCATTGTTTCTGCCGCGTGAAAACAGGTAGGACTTTTCTCAATAAAAGCAAGCAGATTTTTTGTTATTGTGTCCATAAGCTTCTCCTCTCAGACTGTATATAAATTTTTTCCCCTGTCACAGTACTTTTCATTTTGGGAAAATATTTCTGCAAAACCTGATCTGTAAAGCAGTAATCCAGAAGATAATCAATATAATTTCCAGGTTTCTCCGCCTTTTGTCTTTCATGCATCCTCAGCAGCGCCGTACCCGTAATAATCTGGGAAAAAATCATGAAAAAAAGAAACAGATTCATGGCGAACCTCGGTATACTTTCCATCTGACTTTCCAGTTTTTTATTCAAAGAAGGGTAAATCTTCCGCACTCATATCACACCGATCAGCCCCCATACCAGACAGAACGGCGCATTTATGTATTTCCCGATATGAAAAGGTCTTCCCGAGTAATCCCAAAAAGTCACCTCCAGAAGGTGTTCTCCAAGATATCCGCAAAAAAATTCGAAAGCTGCCCCCAGAAAGGTACATTTCAAAAAAATATATCCCAAATGATTCCAGTGGTTTTTCACTGTCATCAGATAGATAAACATTCCTCCACCCCCCATACACAACCGATGGGAAAAAACAGATTGCTTGTCCTGCTGCTGAATTCCCGGAAATCGATCCAGCACCACAGCGTTTCTATAAGGAATCCTGCAGTGCCGCACACTACATATATCCAAAACAGCTTATACACGACTGCGATTACATCCTCTTTTGTTAAGGGGTTTCCTTTGGCTTTCACAATTCTTTTCATAGTCTTTTTCCTGTTCCTTTTTTCCGTCTCTTCTGTGTCTCTCTACTTTAATAAAAGAATCGTACACCCAATTTATTTCAAAAATATCTGTTTTTGGTTTTAGAAATATTAATTTTTCTGCCCAAATTCAAAATACTGTATACAGATGCGCTTCCTATCTTTCTATCGTAACCTGGCAGCTTTCCATTACTTCCAGGGCCGCTTCATGTTTCTGCGGCGTAACGCCTGCGCAGCAGGAGGCATCCACACTGACCGGCAGTTCCGGAGCCGCTGCCTTGATCAGCAGGGCATTGGACACAACACAGATATCCGTACAAAGCCCGGTCAGTTCTACAGAATCTATTTTTCCCTCCTCATAGAGCCGGCGGATATCCTCTGCAAGTTCTCTGCTTCCGAAGCAGTTCTTTTCATAGATCTCCGCCTGTTTTTCCTTCTGTATTTTTTCAAGTTCTTCCGGGAACTCCCATCCCGCCGTTCCCTTGACGCAATGGGGAACCGGAAGTTTCCTTCCCTCCTGCGTATCCAGATAATCGTCTCCATGGGTATCCTTTGTCATTATTATTCTGCCCTCAAATTCTGATGCTTTTTTCAGCAGAGCGGGGAGCATCTGCCGGGCTTCTGCTGTTCCCAGAGAGCCTGAAACAAAGTCATTCTGCACATCAATAATAATCAAGTACCGCATTTTTATTCCTCCTCATATTTGTCAGGAATTCTTTTTTCCCGAATCTTAATTCCATGGTCCATATGTTTTTATTTCAGATAAATCCAGTACCTATTTTACCATACTGCAGCAGAATTTTATATCATAAATTTATGGTTTCTCCCATATGCTCTATTTGATATTGTCTCTTTTTCAGCAGCCTCTCTTTACACCCCCAATTCTTCTGCCTTTTTCATTTTCTCTTGCCGTTTCTTCTCACATTGATATGATCAATGGCTTTTTCTGTTCTTTACTTCAGCCCCTTTGTCAGAAGAATCAGGCACAGCAGAAGCACAATACCCACAATTCCGACTACAATACCGATGATCATATTGCTCCACACCATTGTCAGGCACATCCCGACTCCCAGAACAAGCGCTCCGGCGATTCCCAGCAGGACAGTACCGATTGTCTTTGCCGACAGCCGGATAGGACTCTTATTCTCCATCTTTCTCCATACAAGAACCATAATCAGCAGTACAACAGCCCCTATTACTCCCATTACAACACCCTGGTTAAAGACATTCCATTCAGGAATCAGCGCCATACACATTCCAAGTGCAAACAGAATTCCTCCGATTGTTCCTAAAATCATTGCTACAAAATTACTCTTCTTCATGATAATTTCCTCTCCTCTTTCTTTATCTGTTTTGTATTCCGGCCGCTTTTCTTTTTGCCAGCTCTTCTGCCAGTCTTATTTTGGCTTCCTCTACTGTTTCCCCGTCTTTTGTCAGAACAAGTTTTGATTTTGCCATTACTGTTTCCTCCTCAATTTCTATTTCGTTTTCATGGTGTAAGAATACTCCGCTATTTTTTAAAAAACGTTTCCGTTTTGTTTCTGAAATATTAATTACGTTAAGGAGAAGAAATAAATTTATCTACCGTAAGATCCGGATATTTTCAAGCGTATATCTTAAAAAACATTATTTTTCATCGCCTGCATAGTTGACTTTCTTTCTTTGTATTGTTATTATAAAAATTACATTGAGAATGTGTCATGTTAAACAAACTATAAATCACAAATATCAAAAAAAATTTTGGGCACAAAATTCCGCCATGGAATATCTTTATGGCCATTCGGCCAGAAAGAGAGGAAACATGAAATACTCCAGAAAACTAAGCGATACCATTCACACCCTGGCTTTTATCTGCCTGGGAGAAAACGAACATCTGACCAGCGCCAGAATCGCAGAAAGTGTAAAAACAAACCCTGCATATATCCGTCAGTTAATGGCGGCGCTGAAAAATGCAGGGCTTATCTCCAATACCCGGGGACAGGCAAACGCCTGCCTTACAAAGCCTGCGGAGGAAATTACTATGTTGGATATTTATCGGGCAGTGGAGGGCGAGAAGCCTCTGCTTCACCTGGATATTGACACTAATCCGGAGTGCGGAGTAGGAATCCATGTCCAGCTTGCCATCGGAGATTTCTATGAAGAGATACAAGAAGCGGCAGAGCAGAAAATGAAAGAAATTACTCTTCAGGAAATCATTGACCGTTATCATGAAAAGCTAAAAAGCATCCATACAGCCGCTGATCAGAATGAACATTAGAAAAAATTTCAGAAAGTTCTTCTCCCGCCGCCATGAGTACTGTTAATGCTCCCGAAGTTACCTCCAGACGGCATATCCTGGATGCAAAATTATC
>DWYN01000006.1 GCA_019118645.1 Candidatus Blautia excrementipullorum
GATTATTGTGGTTTCCAGGAAAGAAATCTTGTATAATCAAGGTTAAGGACAAAGAATTGAAAATCCATAGGTACTGGCTACCCGGACGCTTACTTTGTTCAATTAGGTCAAATCGAAAATGGTGTAAACGAAGGGGCAGTTCACTGGAATGCCAAAACTGCTTTTTCGTTTACCCCATCATCGATTCTAACCTAACAAAGTTGTAGAGTAGAAAATTGGATGTTGTAAAGGAGTGATAACCAGATGGAAAATGTAAAGAATGAAGAATATGTTATTTGCCCACGTTGCAAGCAAGAGGTTTACAAAGAAGCGATTATATGCCCTTTTTGCAAGTTTGGTATTATGGCATGGCTTGAGGGAGAAATTGATGAAAATGGAGATCCAATAAAAAATAAGTCTAAATAAAATCCTAATTTGTAAGTGAGCTGAGGACAATAGCATCTGCGGAGGTGGATGCTATTTCTTTTTTATGCTGATCTGATTGAGATGTAAAATAAGGCAGGAATCGTATAATATGATAGTGGTCTGAAGTAACACCTTTTTCAAACACCTTAAAGTATAAAAAGGCTGAAAATATAAAGGACTTAAGCAGTTGATAATAGTATAGTCAGATGGGAGAAATAAGGTGATATAGAAGAATTATTAGACGTAAAAATAATTTGCGGTTAAAAAACGAGGCTGTAAGTAGAATTTGCTAGTTATTATGGCGATTTTTGTTAAGATAGAATTATCAAAGATAAGGAGGTCGGACAAATGAAGATTGGAGAAACAATTTTAAAATTGAGGGAAGAGAAAAAAATGTCACAAGAGGAGTTCGCAGAATATTTTCATGTTACAAGACAAACAATTTCAAACTGGGAAAAGGAGAAGAGTTTTCCTGACTTACAAACTTTAGTTAAAATTAGCGATGCAGCTGGAGTTTCAGTAGATTCTATGTTGAGAGACAATTTTATAATGGTGCAGCAAATTGATAAAAAGGTAAAACATTTGAAATTATTTAAGATAGGAACAGCTGTTATAGCGGCAATTATTTTAGTCGTTATATCATATTTTGGTATTCAGACTGTTAAGCAAAACAATATTACCCACTCAATGGAAAGTAGTTTAAAAGAACTAGGATTTGAAAAAAACGGGAATAATTACTGCTTAGAAGATGTTGATTTCAGATATGATATTTATTTATTTGATAAGCCTGCTATATGGAAATGGAATCAAGAATTAGATTCAAGTGAGAAATTTGTGGTAGGAACATATACTCAAAACGATTCTGATTTACTAGAGACAAAAAAGGTAGAAATGACAATACGGAAAACAGAGCAATTTACAACATTAAATATCTCGAAAGGAGATTATACGGTAGATGGAGTTTCTCCCCAAATTAGCGAATACACGCTTGATAAAAACGGAGAGATAAAAAATCCAGAAAAAATGGATGAGGAAGATTATAAAATTTATTCAGCGTTGCAGGGAGAGATAAAGGAAGCGGTAGAAAAAATGAATGGAATTTATTCAAAACTTTATAAGTAAAACATATATAATAAAGTAATTTTATAGAATAAATCCTACAGAGAAAATACGCAGGGAACAAATGAAGTTGAACCCTGCGTATTTTTAGAAATTATATGTCAGACAGATGCAGACGATCAGAAGCAATTGCATAATCCATGTCAAACACATAATGGAAAAAATCCTGCTTCTGATTTTCTGGATAAGCGGACAGCGGAAAGTGCTTTAGCTCCCTCCAGATTCTGCGTTTATGGAAGGGAAGATCAGAAATATAACTGCAGCCTATTCTATTTTTCATATCTTCAAATAGATCTTTGTCCATAAGAATCAGTCCTTTGTATAGAAAAAATTAAAGGTTTTGCTTGATAATTCTGGTGATAATCCCAACGGCTACGTTTCGTTCTTCATCAATATGCGTTACTACGAAAGAAACGGTATCCTTTTTCCCTACCTGCCGGTTATCGTAACAGGAATGTGCGATGGCGTTGACTCCGATGCTGAGACGGACAAAGACAGTGCCTTTATGGATGTCTTCTACTGTGCCGGCATACTTGCCCTGGACTTTGCATAGAGCCATATTGGCTTTGCTGGTATTACCTTCCACACTTTTCACATCCGCTTTGACAGAAATGTGCTCTGGATCCTCTGCCTGGACATCCAGAATACGAACGAGAATGTGGTCCCCTACATGGAAGCGTTCATTGGCATCGCCCAGCCAGTCAAAGGATAAATCCCTTGCAGGGATGGAAGTTTCCACGCCGAAAATTTCTACGCGTACAACTTTTGCAGCTACAGCAATAACTCTTGCTTGTACCACCCGGTCTTCATAGATTTTATGATTGCCGGAAACATCCTGGTCCAGATAGAAAATCTGACGTTTCTTCAACATGGCATCTTTTCTGCTGGCAGCGATACTTCGTGTTTTGCTGTCGAGTCCTTTAATTATGAAGTCAATCTCACATCCGAGCATGGTATTGACAATTTTGTTCTGTCGGAGAGAAATCTCACCGTAATTATGTGCTTCATCTTCAATCAGATGGATCATCATCTCTGTGATGGGAATGACCACTCTGAAATTCTTATAGTAGATAATCGCAATGGTGGCACCGCCTTCCAGACGTTCAATTCCGCCAAGAGTACCAGTCAGAATCCTGCGGGTGCGGTAGGCGTTGGTGATTTCATGCCAGATGAGATCTTCTTTGCTCTGTTGTGTTTCAATATTGGAATCAGCATCTAAAGTTAAAATATTATTCATTTCGTTTGGCATAATGGTTTTCCTTTCTAAGACATAATGGAATCTTTATCGATAGGTGTCAAAAAGTCATCTTCCTCAAGAAATTCCTCAGATAAGTCATCTTCGGGAGTATTCTGGAAAGTAGTATCATAAGTAAATTCCTGGAAGCTTTCACTTTGCGGAGGCAGCACTGGTCCTTTCTTTTTGCGGGAGCGACGCGGTTTAGGAACTGATGGTGAATAGTCAATTTCGTCCACCTGCTGTTTTTGCCAGTCCGGAACATGGCTGGAGGCTTTGCGTTTTATCAGCTTTTTGGATTCCGGATGTAAAGTGAAATCATATTTTTGTGCTTTCAAAGCCTTTTGGCCGCGAAGAATGATCAATTCTTCATCCAGACTAAGTCGTAAAACTTCGTCCGGGGTAAGAACCGGACGCTTCCCAATGGATTCGGTCCGCCGATACTCCGGTGTATAATCCGATACACGCCAACTATTTAATTGTTTTGCTTCAGACGTTACGTTGACGGAAGCGATTCCGGTGCGTTCTGAAATAAACGCTGCAGTGATAGGATCTGTGCATCCAAGAAATACGGTGGTATCACAATTACCTAAAATTTCCTGCCAGGAGTTATAAGGATACCGGTTCTGCATCTGTGGCAGGTTCTGAAAGATACAGGAAATACTGATGCGACGGCTCCGGATAACAGAAATCTTGGTTGGCAGATCAACAATCGTTCCTGCAGCGGCACCAAGTTCGTCTGCCAGGATGTGTACCGGGACCGGCAAAGCACCGCCTTCGCAGTGAAGATCCGCATAACGAACCAGTTTGATAAAAATAAACGATAAAAAAAGTGAGGACAGGAAATCAAAGCTGTGATCCTGATCACTCACAATACAAAAATAGGCACATTTTTTACGGCCCGGCAGTGTAAGGTCTATTTCATTATAGGAAGTGATTTGCCGGATGACCTTGCTTTGGAAGATCTGAAGCCGGGAACCGAGTCCAATGATTACACCGCTTCGAACGGTTTCGGAGGCCTGCTTATAGATACAATAAGGTACTTTTGCCGGGTGACTGACCGGAAGTAGATCAAAGAGTGCATTCAGCTCCTTTTCTGAACTCATGGTCAGCAGCTTATAAACTTGACCGATATTTTTCGCTTCAGGAGGGAATCCCTGTTCAACATACAGAATCAGTGCTTTTAAAAGATTCAGTTCTGCATTATCCCAGAAGCGATCCCCTTTTCCGGTGCCGGTGTTTTGAATGATAACATCCGCAAAAATTTGAGCCATCGTTTCTGAACCACCAATTTCCATCAGGCAGTTCCAACTATCAGAGTTTTCCGGGCTTACCAAATTAAAAACCTTTACGGTATAACCGTTATTTTCCAGATATACTGCCAGATCTTCGTACAGCTCGGATTTGGGATCGGTGCATATCAGACTTTCTCCGCGGGCAACGCATTGAAAAGCCGCATTTCTAACATAAGCTCTGGACTTCATCGACCCTGATGCACCATAGACGGCAACATTCTTATTCATCCTTGTGTTTTCGGGGAGACAGACAGCCCGATTGCCGATTCTGCCGAGAATCTGACCCTTGGTATGCTTTACATTATCCACCAAATTTAAGACCTGGTGCATTTCTGCAGGTGTCATGAATCCAGAAGTGCCGTAGGTTCCATGAGTGGAATAGGTCAGATTCCGTTCCCGGTCAGAGGTACCGCCGTTTCTGTCGATTCCCATCCGCATTAACAGGAAGGTGAGTAGTGCAAAGGCTGCAAGGCAAATGAAAATACCATACAGATTATATGGGAAATCTGTTAGGGCTTTAAAGCACTCTAAAGGAGCCAGTGAAGGAAATTGCGGATTGGTACCGTCACCTGCAAAATGTCCGCTCTTTTCCCAAAACTGATAATTTCTTATAAACTGGGCGATGTAACCGCCGGCATAGAGAGTGCATCCGATAAGCGGCAGAAGAAAAATGGATTTCCACCATTTATAGTTCATGTAAAAAACCCCTTTTAAACTTCAGAAGGTCAATACTGGAATACTGAAGGTTATCACCGAGATAGTCCTTCAGAACCGGAAGCTGAAAGTCAAAGGCAATCAAAAGACCGCGGTAACCAAACAGCTTTAGAGCAGTATTGAATTTGTTGATGCGCGACATGTCAAAATCATACGCCAACAGCACAATATCATGTTCAGAAGTTAGGGCATCATGCTCAATGGCAAGCTGAGGATCAGGTGCCAGTAAATCAGAGATGAGCAGTTGGTTTAATCGCTTTTGTAATTTCGGGCTGCAAAGAATCTGTAGCAGCACTTCGCCTTCCGGTGTGTTAGGCACATAATGGAAGTGCTCATAAGAGCTATCCAGAAGAAATTGTGATTTCTTATATCCTCCGGTGCTGGTGAAAAGGCGATAAGCCATATCCATGTTTCTCCCTAAGATGATGGCATGAATCGCAGGCACTCTTGAATAGGGATTCCCAGACAGATAGTGCTGTAAAAGGGCATTCACCCGTATTTCAGTGCGATATTCCCACTTCATCAGAGAATCTCCCGTGTTATAAACCACATAAACAGTTTTAGGGGAGAGCAGCACTCCCATACAGCGGGAATTACGAATTTTCGTTGTGGAAGGACCTAACTGCTTAATCTCCCTGGATGTGTAAAAAAGTGTCCGGCTTCGCAAGTCTATAGAAACTGCTTCGCTGCTGGAATGAAACAGCTTAGGCTTTTCATCCGGAAACATGGGAATATGGGCGTGTAAAAGAGTAAGATATCCCTCTGCACGCTGATGCAGCCGAAGCCGCCGGGATGGCTCGGAGCGGATCTGATTGGTTTCTGAATTTCCAGTCAGATAAAAGGAAAAACGTTCCGGGTGATTCGAGAGCAGATACTGCTTGGCCTTTTTGGTGAGCCGGTATCCTCGGAGTTTGTCCCGGTAATGTGTACGCAGAAGTTTTTCAGATTTCAGTTGAGTGATAACCTTTTCTGCATAGGTTTCGCTGGGGATTAACCGGTGAAGTTGATCACTGGGAAATTCTCCGCAAAGAGCTGTTAGTTCTAAAAGTTGATAACGTGTTGTATCTGTAAAATTCAATGAATACCTCCTCAAAAAAATACCTATCAGACTCCCTACTTGGGTAAATTAAGCGTAATTTGAGAGTCGAAAATCCATGCAAACGTGAGCGTGGATGCCGATTTTTACCCATGTCGGAGAAAAATTGAGAAAAATCATCGAATTTCCGATAGGTCAGAGATTCGGTTTTTCTTGTCCTGCAGCCATGCAGGGAACATTGATTTTTCCATGATATTCACGGAAGTATAGTCGGAATCTCCCAATTCTGTGGTGTGGTAGGAATCACAAAAGATCCCACTGTCATCTCGTAAGATAAAGGGGGAGATGGTGTCCAGAATCTGCTTATATTCCATATTGTCATAATCCCTGATACGACGCAGAGGAAGTCTCCGGTCATAAAACTGTATGAAACATACAACACAGGAATCAAACACTGGAAGCGGATGTTCTTCCATGTATTGTTTGAGAGCATAGTGCAATGGCTCGTTGATAAATGCTGTGTTTGCATGGACTTTCCTTTTTGGAAGAAGACCAGGCAAACGAATGGTTAATAAGTTTCCATCCGAGAAAAACTGGATTCCCTGCGTTTTCGCTGCTTTCTCCATATAATTTGGTTTGCTGATTAAACCAGTTGCGAAAATCAGATTTCGTAACTGACAGGCTAGGCGTTCTGCACGAAGTGCTGCATCAGTGCTGAGTGTTTCGTAATTGACAGGATACTGTTGAATATCCGTAACCTTCATTGCGTATATAGAGTTCTGTAATTTTTCAATGCCTTCTTCAATCATGCCGATGCGTTGTAGCAATTCTTTGGAATCCATAGGAATCACCGTCCTTTCCTGTAATACTTTACTTTTCCGTCTTGCTCTACGATACAAAAAGCGATCACATTCGGGATATGTAACTGGTTAGCCTGTTCCGGTGAAGATACAATGAGTAGTCTGTTAGCAGAAACTTTTGCTTTTGACAGGACATGGTTGATCAATAATTCCTGTCCAGGCTGGACGTAAATGATTTCATACTCTTCATCTTCAGAAAAAAAGGTGATTGTAACCGGAAATTCTCCGCTTGTGTGATAGACCAGTGCTTTATCAAAATCAAGGAGTACCCAATAAGCGGCGATGATGGCGTGATCCGGTGTATCCACTCTATTCGCTCGGTCACAAATGAGGTTTGAATCCGGATCATAAAAAATCCGCCCCTGTTTAACCAAACTGGAGATAAGGTTTCGGATCGTCTCCGGTTTACGGTTAAAGGTGCGGATAACCTGTTCATATGTCAAAGTGTGATAGGTTGATATGGTACGCAATAGTGCTGCACCCTCTATTTCGTAGATTTCTTCTCTTGTCTTCATAATCCAACTCCTTTTCTATTCTGCAAGTGTAGCTCTACGTGCAATATACTTGATTAAAGTTCACGTTATGATTACGTGCAGTTCTACGTACAGGAGGTCATGCTGGAGAAAGACAGAATTTTAGGTACAAAAATAGCACCATTCTTTTGGTGCTGAAAAAAACGAAAACTATAAGCATGACCATTGTAGCATGTGCTTTTTACCTGTTCAATCGCAGAACTGTGCCGGTTTTATGCCAATGTATGACGTTTATTCCGGAAAAAACTGATTTAAGAGTTCCAGAGTTTCCTGAGCAGTATATCCCCACAAGATAGCACTGAGAGCTTCAATGGCAGCGTGCCGTCTGCGGTAAAAAGTACGGAAAGACAAGATTCCCATATGGGGAACCAGTTTGTCTATAATTTCATCCGTGTTTCGGAGTTCCTGCGGGGATAGGAACGAATAATATAAAATCCAGTAATATTGTTCCCCGTATTTGTGGTTGTTTCGTAGAATATCCACAGAAGAATCCAAAAGTTTGAGCATTTTATTACTCCGCTCTATGCTCTTTGCTCGTTCTGCAATCTCACTGCCATTCAAATCAGCTCCAGCTGCATATACGGAATCCAGGAACTGATCGATGGAAGTCCCGTACTCTTTCTGAAACTGTGTTTCGAGTTGATGTACTACAACCTTCAGGCTGTAGGTAGCATCACGATAATGCTTGAGAAACTGGTAGGTATTGTGGAATCTCGGATCGTCTTCTTTGGTAAACTCATGGTTTTTTCGTCTAGGCATGAATATCCTCTCCTTTCAATTCTGTTGTTGGTATGGTATGAAAAAGCGTATGGGGTTCTTGCCGAGGGATTAGTGTCATTTCAAACTGGTATGCCATATTCCCGTAGGGGCAGATAATCTGTAAGCTATATATATTACAGTCCCTCCTGCTGTCTGATAAATTTGATAATTGGTACTGGGCCTGTTTGCATTGACAGCACGGGAGCCCTTGTGTTTGCAGGAGATCTGCAACTTTCCCGATGACGAATTTTATGTAAGGTTTTGGAATGGTATTTTCATCATCTGGGATGACAATCTGCTCAGAAATAGAAGGTTCTGGAACAGCAGTTTCATCATCTGGCAGATGGACAGGCAGACTTAGGGCAAGGGCCACCTCCTCTTTATCAATCATGACATCACTGATACTGAACATGGTGGATAGATAGTTCTTTAAATAAATGATGCTTCCGGAAGAACCAGCAAATGGAACGAGCGTCAATAGATTCAGCGATTCCAGTTTTTTGAGAATCCGGTGTACTGTAGAGCGTGACCGTCCCCACCTTTCAGCCAGTTCGGTATAGTTTGTGAGCGGGTTGCCGGTACAATTTCTAAAATAGACAACAGGCCCAAGGTCAGAGCCAGTAACCTGTGTATCATTATAGATAGCGTGAATCCACATATCTAACAGAATATCCATTTCAGAACATTTTCCCAAGCCGATCAGTTCATGGACTTTTGAAATTGGAAAGAAGAAAAATCCAGTTTCTTTTTTGCACGGATAGCTGTAACCAAGGACCGTATTATCCTTTTGCCAGTTTTGGATAGAGAACTTTATCAGTCGATTCTTCCCGAGTACGGAATAGGTAATATAGTGTTGTTCTTCCAAAAATTGAAGAATGGAAAGGACTTGATGTTGGAATCGCAAACGGAAGCTGTCCTGAAGTTCGGAAAGAGGACAGATCCATTCCCCAGCAGTCAGAGTGTATGATACTCCTTCCAGCCGACGATGTGATGTACGATAATTTGCATAAGAGCACAGGAGCATAAAATAAAAGAGATAGGAGTTTCCGTTGGTTCGGATGCTCCTATCTCCAGTAAGAGTGCGGATAAAATTTCGATATATACGACAGCGTGGATATTCCACTAACTGCTTTAATTCTAATTGATATTTCATAAATACCTCCTATTTTGTATTGTTATTGTTGTAAGATATAATTTTTCTGTTAAATCTGAAAATTTGGATAGACGAAAGGATTTTATTTGCGTATAATGAGATCATATCAAACAGGCGCAGCCGTGACAGTGATATGACCATAAAATAACGGAATAAGTACCTTAGTTGGCAAAAAGGCTCTATTCATATTAGTAAGAATAGGGTGTCTATAAGGTGGGCGGCTATTAAAATCCCCAGATTTTTAGCGGGGTCCGAGGATTTTTACTGAGGTCTGCAACACCTCTATCCCCGGTTCAAATCCGGGTGGCACCTCTGAAAGAGTCCTGTATCAGGATTCTTTTTTTATTGCGCAAAACTATGAGGTGCAGTTTTATTTTATGTAATCAATTTCATAAATTTTAGAAAATATCAGATGTAAATTGCAGAGAAAAGAAAAAAGGAAATCCTGTGCAGGGTTTATTTTCCCAGTGGATCAGATGACTTTTTGAAATATACACAAAAATAGAAAAGAAATATCAGTAAAAATGCCATCTTTACAAATGGCATTTTTTTATTTATTATAGAAAAGCAGATATGAAAACGATTACATATATGGGAAAGGAGAATTTATATGGATTACAGAAAAACTGCACAGGAAATCCTTAATAAGGTCGGCGGCAGCAAAAATATTGTATCTGCTGCTCACTGTGCAACCAGGCTTCGTCTGGTTATTGCTGACAACAGCAAAGTGGAAAAAGAAGCCATTGAAAATGTGGATGGTGTAAAAGGAGTATTTGAGGCTTCCGGACAGCTTCAGATAATTCTTGGCACAGGAACAGTTAATAAAGTGTTTGACAAATTTATTTCCATTGCCGGCATCACTGCCAGTACGAAGGCTGAAGCTAAAGAGGCGGCGGTACAGAAGCAGAATGTCTTTCTGAGGGCGATTAAGTTTCTGGGAGATGTTTTTGTGCCGATTATTCCTGCCATTGTAGCCAGCGGTTTCCTGATGGGAATTATGAATACGCTGGATTTTATGATTAACAATGGCTTTATCAATATGGATACCAGCAGTTCCATTTATGTTTTTGCCGGTCTTTTCAGCAATACGGCATACACCTTCCTGCAGATTTTGATTGCATTTTCAGCTGCAAAAGCATTTGGCGCCAACCCATATCTGGGAGCTGTCATTGGTATGATTATGATTAATCCTTCTCTGCAGAATGCTTATGATGTGGCAACCAATGGCGTACAGCAGACACAGTCTGTTTTCTTCGGGCTGTATGATATTGATATGGTGGGCTACCAGGGACATGTAATTCCGGTCGTTATTGCGGTATGGCTTTTGTCTGTAATTGAAAAGAAACTTCATAAAATTGTACCGGAAATCCTTGATCTTTTTGTTACTCCCCTGGTCAGTGTATTCGTGACAGGGTATCTGACTCTTTCTATTATCGGACCGATTTTTGTATGGGCGGAAAATGCGATTCTCGGAGCTATCCAATGGCTGCTCACTCTGCCTTTGGGACTTGGAAGTCTGGTCATGGGAGCTTTGTATGCCCCGACAGTTGTAACAGGTATACATCAGATGTATACAACGATTGATATCGGACAGTTGGCTCAATACGGAGTGACCTACTGGCTTCCTCTGGCAAGTGCCGCAAATATTGCCCAGGGTGCTGCTGCCCTTGCGGTTGCAGTGAAATCTAAGGACAAAAAAATAAAATCTCTTGCGCTGCCATCTTCTTTAAGTGCTTTTATGGGAATTACCGAGCCGGCAATCTTCGGTGTTAACCTAAGATTTTTGAAACCTTTTATTGCAGGCTGTATTGGAGGGGGATGCGGTGCTTTGTATGCCTCTGTCGTTCACCTTGGAGCAAAAGGAACCGGTGTGACAGGCATTTTCGGTATTTTGCTCTGCCTTGACCAGCCTTTACAGTATCTGATTGAAATGCTTATTTCGGTAGGCGTTGCTTTTGCAATCTCCTTTATCCTTTATAAGGACCAGAAACCGGCAGTTCAGGCAGCCGGCGGCAGTATGGAACCAGAAATATCCGAAAATGAAAAGTCCGGTGTTGAGACACAGACAGGAATGGACGATACAGTAAAAGAGGAAAAGCTTTACAGTCCGGCAAATGGAAAAATCGTACCGTTATCAGAAGTAAGCGACAGCACATTTGCTTCAGAAATGCTGGGAACCACAATTGCAGTAGAGCCCAGTGACGGAAAAATTGTAGCTCCCTGCGACGGAGAGATTGTAAATGTTTTTGACACAGGACATGCGGTATGCCTTACAACTCAGGCGGGAGGCGAACTGCTGATCCATATTGGAATAGATACCGTGAAACTGAATGGAAAAGGATTTACAAAAAGGGTTTCTGACGGAAACAAAGTCAAAAAAGGCGACGTTCTTATTGAAGTGGATCTGAATGAAATCCGAGAAGCAGGATATCCGGCGACTACTATGGTGATTCTTACAAATGCCGATGATTTTTCAAAAGTGGAAAAGGCAGAATCAGGCGACATAAATACAGACGGCATGATCATGGAACTGACCAAATAGCAGAATTATATTAAACACAGGAGATTTTATATGAGTGCATTGACGAATGATTTGAAGCAGCTGACGGTACTGGCGGAAAAACACGCCAGATGGGACGGATTTTTCCGGCAGCAACTGCATCTGATGCCCCCTGTTGGATGGCTCAATGATCCCAATGGTCTTTGCCAGTTTAAAGGTATATATCATTCGTTCTTTCAGTACGCGCCCTTTAATGTGAACGGAGGAGTAAAGCTCTGGGGACATTATACCAGTGCTGATATGATCGACTGGAAATATGAGGGAGCAGTATTGTATCCCGATCAGCCTTTCGACTGCAGCGGGGTTTATTCCGGATCAGCTCTGGTTGAAGAAGGAAGAATGTATCTCTATTATACAGGAAATGTAAAGCTGGAAGACCGGGAGGATTACGACTATATCTGTACAGGCCGGGAGGCGAATACAATTCTTGTGACCAGCGAGGACGGACTTCACTTCAGCCGAAAGAGAGAACTGATGCGCAATTCCGATTATCCTTCTGACCTAACCATGCATGTGCGGGATCCGAAGGTATGGAAAGAAGACGGAAAATATTATATGATCCAGGGAGCACGAACGAAAAAGAATACGGGGCAGGCGATTGTGTTTCAGTCTGAAGACAGACGAAACTGGGCTTACAGGAGCCGCGTCTGTACGGATAAGCCCTTTGGATATATGTGGGAATGTCCGGATTATATTAACGTAGAGGGCATGAAAATACTTTCTGTATCTGTGCAGGGCCTTACAGGAGCCGAATGGGTGGATCATAATGTGTATCAGTCCGGATATTTTCTCGTAAAAGGGAACATTCTGGGAGAATATGGGCTGTCGGAATATCGTCTCTGGGATTATGGATTTGATTACTATGCACCACAGAGCTTTCAGACAGAAGACGGGAGAGTTGTATTAATTGCCTGGATGGGAATGCCGGACTGTGAGGAGTATACGAACCGGACAATAGAAGAAGGATGGCAGCACTGCTTCACCTTCCCCAGGGAAGTATACAGAAAGGGAGATGCAATCTGCCAGAGACCGGTAAGAGAGCTGGAAAGCAGAAAGCAGAAGCTTATGACAGCATCAGACAGTATGAACATGGAAGGACATCCGGTATATGAGGCGTATATTTCCGGAGTGAAGAAAAACCAGTTCCGTGCTGTGCTGGGAAAAGAACTGATTCTGGAATACCGCAGCGGCCGGTTTGAAATGCGGTTTGCTGATCAGAACCGGGAATCCGTATCGGCAGGGAGAAGTCTTCGATATGCAGATATGGAAAAGCTGGAAAATGTCAGGATTCTGACAGACGTATCTTCTGCGGAAGTTTTTCTCAATGACGGCGAATTTGTGTTCACAACCAGATATTATCCGGAAAAAGGAAGCTTTTTTGCAGAGGCAAAAGGCGCGGAAATTGAATTTTTTAAGATCACACAGAACTAGAAAAAAGGATGTGCGGAAACTTTCACAGGATTGTGACAGTATCCGCGCATCTTTTTTTCAGGGCGCATGAATCTGTTCAAAGCTCATGGATTGTATCCACCACCGACATTTCCCGGATTCTTTTCGCCGGTCCTGCCACGGCGGGGATCAGAGAACCGGAAGTCAGAATAAGAATAACCGCTACTGCGGAAACAGGGAGGCTCCAGGAATCTCCCCAATGGGAAGTAATCATACTGGTGAACAAAAGATAATTAACCGGCAGCCCCACAAGAAGCCCGATCAGAATTCCGCCAATAATATAAACAGAGGCCTCGCTGATGATCATGCAGATCAGCTGACGTTCTGTCATTCCTACTGCCCGCATGATTCCAAACAGGGACATTCGGGAGGAAACGCTCATGCCGATGCTGTTGATAATATTAAATACTGCAATCAGTGCAATAATAAACAGAAATCCATAGAGAAAAAGCGCAAAGGCAAAATAAGTTCCCCGAACTTCCTGATTATCAGCTCTCCGGTCAGAAAATGACAGTGAATCTCCTGCCAAAGCCCTCAGTTCCTCTATATCCTGTTCTGAAGCATTGTGATAAAGCTGAATGTCAAGGACTGTATAATTCTGAGAGCCGGCAATCTGGACAAACAAATCCTCGGAACAGATGAGAATACCGGAACTGGCGTTAAAAGGAGTATAAGCAAGAACTCCTGTTACCGGTACACTGGCAGCCTCATTTGCTGTTTCCAGGGTGATTTTATCTCCCATGGAAAGATATTGAGAGGCGGAATAATCCATCAGAATTCCTTTTCCCTCCTCGGCTGCCTGCAGATCCCCCTCCAGGAGAGCGTCTTCTGCCCAGTGAAACTGTATATCTTCATAGGAAATCAGGTGGATTTTCCGCGTCCGGTTTCCCTGTCTCAGAACTACGGAGTCGGCATAATATCTTCCATAACTTTTTTCAACGGCCGGATTTTCCTTTACCGCGGCTGCAATTTCCGGAGTTACGGAAGGCTGATTTTCGTCGCTGTAAATGGACAGATCAGGCGTATAAGGACGAAGCGGTGTAATCGCGCGGTTCATAAAAACAATGGATACAGAGAATGCCAGAAACAGAATAATTGTAAATGCATAGGAACCTGACATGAAAAACAGATTCTTTTTGCTGCTTCCTGCATGATGTATGCCGAGAACCGCCGGAATTTTTAAGAAACGGTTCTGCGCCGGCTTTTTCATTTCCCGGATGGTGCCTGCATTACCGGAAACCGCGGTGAGGGGCGATACCTGTGAAGCTTTTTTGGCCGGTGACCGGACAGCCAGAAGTACCGTAAGGAGTCCGATTACCGCCCCAAAAATCAGGCCGGTCCAGCTGATGCTGAATGACGGCATACCGGAAAAATATCCCGGACTGACATATTTCAGGATCGAACAGAGAATCCAGACCAGAATGACAGAAAGTCCGAGGCCGAAAGGTACAGACGTCCTGCACCAGAACAGCGCCTCCAGGCGTACAAAGCGCGCTACCTGCTTTGGGGAAGCTCCCAGACACCGAAGCATGCCGAAAAATTCTGTCCGCTTTGAAACCATGGTGTTGAGGCTGTTTGCGATCATCAAAATACCGGAGACAATTACAAGTATGGCAAGAATCGCCGCGCTGATATAGAGATTTAAAATAAAGTCATTGTCAGACTGCAGCATCAGACCAAGCAGCTTGGTGTTCTGCGCAACCTCTGTCTCCGGGATATCCAGCTGCGCACAGATTTCGTCAAGGGTTTTCTGTATGGAACAAAAAGGATGAAAGGAGACATAATATTCAAAATCCTTTTCCAGGGTTTCCTGTGAAAAACTTTGGAGGTAGCCTTCACGGTTCAGAAAGATTCCAAAAGCATCCCATTTGGTAATCATGGAGGTATCTCCGGTATAGCCTGTTACCGTATACGTAAGAACATCTCCATCAGGAGTCCTCAGATTTAGGTTGCTGCCGATCTGCAGACCAAGCTGTTTCTGCACACTTTGTGTGACGACTGCCTCATCCGGAGCCTGTGGGAAGGTCCCTTCGATAATCTTCACGGAAGGATAAAGTTTCAGAAAATCCTCATCGAAACCGCAGATAACGGTCTGCTTGCCTTCGATGGAATAATCCATATCCAGCCGGTAATTGACAGCAGCATAGAAAGCACTGATATCTACTTCGGGGCGTGTTGAAATCAGTTCTGCCTGTTCCCGGGTAATTCCGCGGAAAGCGGCATGCCAGGCGCCGTCCTCCTGTATGGCCATGGTTTTCTGACAGCGGATTTCCATATCTGCCATTCCGAAAATAGAGGATACGAGGAAGACGGCGAGAATAATACAGAAACGAGTCAGCCTGCTGTTTCTCCGGTTTACTCCGGCGGAGAGGGAGACAAGATCAAGATAGGAATTCATACATATGCACCTCCAAGATCGCTGAGAATTCCGTCATGCACCTGAAACACATGATCAACAGAAGAAATCAGATTCTGGTTATGCGTGATCATAAGAATTGTCTGCTGATAACGCCTGGAAGCCTGATGAAGAAGTTCGATAACATCTTTGCTGCTTTTGGAATCCAGATTCCCGGTAGGTTCGTCTGCCAGAACCAGAACAGGCTTTGTGATGAGCGCCCTTCCGATTGCCACCCGCTGCTGCTGGCCGCCGGAGAGCTGGCAGGGAAGATGACTGCGGCGTTCCTTCAGCCCGAGTACATCCAGGATTTCGTCCACTTTTTTCTGGTCAGGCTTCCGGTAATCCAGAAGAAGCGGAAAAATGATATTCTGTTCTACATTCAGTTCCGGTATCAGCTGAAAAGACTGGAAAATAAAACCAATATTCCGCCGCCGGAAAACAGTCCTTTCCTGCTCTGACATGGCAAAAAGATCCTGCCCGCTGAGCCATACTTTCCCAGAGGTGGGCAGATCAAGTCCGCCGATGCAGTTCAGCAAGGTGCTTTTTCCGGAACCGGATTCTCCCACGACGGCAGCGAACTCGCCTCTTTCCAATGTAAAGGAAGCATGTTTGAGGGCGTTTACCTGTGTTTCTCCTTTTCCGTATATTTTACAGAGATTTTCAATTCTTACCAGCTGCAATGAATACACATCCTTTCTTTCTGATATTTATATCCCTCTGTACTGCGGATATGGCTTTATAATACCAGACTGTGCTTACATTCCGGTGAAAATAGGCTTACAGATCTGTAAGAAAGGATATAGTGAAGACGGAACCCTTTCCCGGAATGCTTTCCGCAAAAAGCATTCCTCCCTGATCTTCTATGATAGACCTGGCAAGGGGAAGACCCAGTCCAAAACCGGCAGAGGAAGTTTTGCTGCTTCTGTAGAACCGTTTAAAAATATGGGGAAGATCTTCCGGCAGAATGCCCTCTCCTGTATCTGATACAGAAAGACGAAAAAGCCCCGGGGAAGCCTTCCAGCAAATTCTGACGGTATCGCCCTCTTTCGTATGATCCAGGGCGTTTTTGACGAGATTACTCAGAGCTTCTTCAGTCCAGACCGGATCACAGAAGAGGAAGGCGTCAGGCGAACCTTCAAAAACCAGAAACTTTTTTTCAACAGAAGCCCGCGTTTTCAAGTCTGTAACCGCGCGCAGGCTGAGATCCTCCACAGAACAGTTTTCTTTATGAAACTGCACACTTCCTGCATCCAGTTTCATCATTTTTAAAAGGATGAGAATCAGGTGCTCCATACGGTTCAGGGA
This sequence comes from Candidatus Blautia excrementipullorum, assembly GCA_019118645.1. Lineage (GTDB taxonomy): Bacteria > Bacillota > Clostridia > Lachnospirales > Lachnospiraceae > Blautia_A > Blautia_A excrementipullorum. The sequence goes on from DWYN01000006.1 coordinate 16,821, forward strand.
CTGTTCAGCTTTTCTGGAAAAAGTTTTTACTGTGTCCGGATTATCCGGTTCCTGGAGTATAATCTCCAGATAGAGCTTTAAAGCGGATACAGGTGTTTTCAGCTGATGAGAAATGTCGGAGATGGTGTCTTTGAGAAACTCTTTGGCCTTGTGCTCCGAACTGCTTTTTGCCTGCAGGGCCGTGGCAAGCTGCTCCACAGCGAAAAAAAGCTGATAAATGCTTCCTGTTCCGCCGGAGGGAAGATGATTATGAAAATTTCCCTCGGAGAATTCAGAGATAATATTTACCGCTTTCCGGCAAAGAAGTTCTCTCTTGTTCAGAAAATACACAGTACCGGAGAAAAGAATAATTACGGCAGCAGAAGCACAAAGGAGAGTACGGAGAAGAAAAAGAAGAGCAGTGTTTCTGAGCTCTGAAATCATAAATGCCGGGAGACTGCTGCCGTAGCCGGCAACATCCAGGAAAGCCGCTCCATCCTGTGTCGCAATGCTGTTTTTCAAGGCGGCGGCAATGATTTCCGGGGAAACCTTTTGGCTCAGGAGAGCAGAGACAAAGGTCTGTCTTTGGTTGTACAGAAGCTGTCTGGCAAGGACTGTGTAATTTCCGGCAAGAAAGAGACCGGCGAACAAAAGAAAAACTGCTGTGAAAAGGATAAACAGAAAGTAACGGCGGGATTGTTTTTCCTGCAGAAAGCTCATTTGGATTCCTCCTTCCACCGGTATCCAAATCCCCGGACAGTGAGAAGATATTGGGGAGATGAGGGAAACGGCTCGATTTTTTCGCGGAGACGGCGTATATATACAGAAAGCGTGTTGTCGTCTACATAGTTTCCGCTGCCATCCCAGAGAGCATCCAGAATTGCGGCCCTTGTGAGAAGCTGATTGGGATGTCTGAGAAACAGACAGAGCAGGCGGTATTCTGCCAGAGTGAGCTCCAGAACATGCCCGTTCAGCCAGGCATTTCCGGAAGACAGATCAACAGAAATTGGGCCAGAGCGCAGAACCGCGTTATTTTCTGTATATGTGCCGCTTCGCCGGAGCAGGGCGCGTATGCGGGAACAGAGTTCTCCCAGCCGAAATGGCTTTATCATGTAATCGTCCCCTCCTCCGTCCAGACCCCGGATAATATTGACTTCTTCGTCCAGAGCAGTCAGAAACAAAATAGGCACATGGCTACCGGCTTTTCTTACTTTCTCACACACATCATAACCAGTACCATCGGGCAGGGTAATGTCGAGAATCAGAAGCTGGTAGTCGGACGTATGCAGATATTGAAAAGCTTCAGATACAGACTGCGCCACATCAGTCTGAAAGCCGTTTTTGTTCAGGGCGTAACCAAGTCCGTCGATGAGATCGGGATCATCCTCCAGAAGAAGAATTTTAGCCGGAGATTTTGTTTCCAAGATAACTCCTCCTTATCGTTTCGTACAATGGACTTCAGCTCTATTATATCTAATAAAAAAGACAATCACAACTTACAGTATTGTAAGATAAACACAAATCCGCCGAAGAAAAACAGAGAATGTCCATAATCTTCCAGAAAAAGAGCCCGTAAATTCCGGCAGGAAATACGGGCTCTTTTTTACGGCTGATATACAATTTTTCCGCCGCAGATAGTGTAATGAATTTTTCCATATAGCTCCATTCCCTTAAAAGGACTGTTTGAGGATTTAGACAGGAAACGGTCTACTGTCCATTTCTCCTCAGGATCAAAAATTACAAAATCGGCAGGAGCGGAAACTTCTATACTGCCCCCGGGAAGATGGTAAAGGGCAGCCGGATTGCAGGTCATTTTTTCCAGAAGCTCCATAAGCGTTAAGTGGCCTGGCTTTACAAGCGATGTGATGCCAAGCCCGAGGGAGGTCTCCAGGCCGATAATACCGCTGGGAGCTTCTGTAAGCGCTTTTTCCTTTTCTTCAGTGCTGTGAGGGGCATGATCTGTGGCGATCAGATCAATGGTGCCGTCCCGGAGCCCCCGGATGATTGCCAGACGGTCTTTTTCGCAGCGGAGCGGAGGGTTCATTTTGGCAAGGCTTCCATAGGTAAGAACAGCCTCCTCTGTAAGAGTAAAATGATGAGGGGTAGCCTCTGCGTGGATGTCTGCTCCCAGCTGCTTTGCCAGGCGTACCAGTGCGACAGAAGTTCCGGAACTGATATGCTGAATCACTACGGAAGCTCCGGTATGAAGCGCCAGCACACAGTCTCTGGCTACCATGACTTCTTCCGCAATAGCAGGAGAGCCCTGGATTCCAAGCTTTTCTGCAGTCTGGCCTGCATTAATACCATTGTCGGAAATGAATGATTTATCTTCTTCGTGCAGACTGATGGGAAGATTCAGGTCTGCGGCTTTTTTCATTGCGTCCCGGCAGAAAACCGCATCCAAAAGAGGAATACCATCGTCAGTGAAACCGCAGGCGCCTGCCGCGGCCAGGGCTTCGAAATCATTCATAATCTCACCTTTAAGACCCTGAGAGACGGAAGCCGTCTGATAAATATGAATGTTCTCTTTCGCGCCTCTCTGAAGAATGTCCTCCAGTACAGAAGGAGAATCTACAGTGGGCTTTGTATTTGCCATACATATGACAGAGGTAAATCCTCCTTTCGCCGCGGCCAGGGCTCCTGTATGAATATCTTCTTTATAAGTAAGGCCGGGATCGCGGAAATGCACATGGGTGTCAATGAGGCCCGGGCCTACCGTCAGCCCGGAAATGTCCAGGATTTCTTCATTTTCCTGAGGCTCCAGGGGCAGACCAATCTCATGGATGATACCGTCAGAAAAACGGATATCCGCCGGTTCACAGAGATTGGTGCCCGGGTTTACAAGAAAACCATTTTTTAAAAGCATAGGTAATTCCTCCTCGGTAAGAACGTTATCATAACTAAGGTCAGTATAGAAGAAAAAAGAGAGGGTTGTCAAGCAGGTTCTCGCTCTCCGGCCGGGAACCATGAGAGAGGAGAATCTTAAGAATATTCCAAGGGCCGCATCGGAACAGAGCGGAAGAAGATATGAGAAAAATATAATGCGGAAAACGAATACATATACATAATGCATATAAAACAAGGGAGAATAGAGCTTAATATATACAATAATCATAACAATTTATAAAAAAGTAAAGAAATTATAAAAATACTGATGAAAATTAGAAATACAAATATGAAATTTTTATATATAATAAATACACTAAGAAAAAGAGAAAAGGAGGAGCTATGGAACAGAAATTACTGGATATGAAAAATATTAGTAAGACCTTTGGAAGCGTACAGGCTTTAAAAGGAGTTTCCCTGGACCTCTATGCAGGCGAGGTTCTGGCTCTGATGGGCGAGAACGGAGCAGGTAAATCCACTCTGATGAATATTCTGAGCGGATCTCTGCAGCCTACGGCCGGAGAAATTTATCTGCGGGGAGAGAAGGTTACCGTATCTGATCCGATTACCGCAAAAAAACTGGGTATTTCCAAGATACACCAGGAGCTTCAGATTGTTCCGGAACTGAGTGTGGCGGAAAATATTTTTCTTGGAAGATGGATGACAAAAGCAGGGCCGGCTGTAGATTTTAAAGGTATGATGACAGAAGCGCAGAAATACCTGGATATGCTGGAGGTAAAGGTATCCCCTTCTGAGAAACTGAAAAATCTTCGAATCGGCGAGCAGCAGCTGATAGAGATTGCAAAAGCACTTTCTCTGAATTCTCAGATTATTGTTATGGACGAGCCCACATCCGCAATCAGTGAAAAGGAAGCAGAAAGGCTGTTTACAATTATCAGAAGACTGCGGGGGGAAGGAAAAGGAATTATTTATATCACCCACCGTATGGAAGAAATTTTCAAGATAGCGGACAGACTGACGGTAATGAGAGACGGTCAGTATATCGGCACAGTGAAAGCTTCAGAAACTTCCAAAGATGAAATTATCCGTATGATGGTGGGACGGGATATGAGTGAACAGTATCCTAAGGATCCTACAGAAAAGGGGGAGATTGCCCTTGAGGTGAGAAACCTGACTTACAAGCCTCCGTCAGGAAGCTTCCGACGGTCGCTGAAAAATATTTCCCTTTATGTGCGGCACGGAGAAGTGCTTGGGATCGCCGGGCTTGCAGGAGCAGGGCGCTCGGAATTCTTTGAATGTATCGGCGGCGTTCACCATGGCGAGACGACAGGAGAAATTTATGTGGAAGGCAGGCAGGTACATATTAAATCTCCGGGCGATGCCATTCGCGCAGGAATTTCTTTTGCAACGGAGGATCGAAAGGGAACCGGGCTGGTGCTTTTGCGGTCTATAGGAGAAAATATGTCCCTTCCTCTTCTGAAAAAATTCAGCCCCGCATTTTTTATGAGAGTGCGGGAAGAGAAAAAAATCTGGGATAAACAGATGCAGGCTCTGAAGATTAAGGCGCCGGGAACAAAGACACTTACCAGCGCTCTTTCCGGAGGTAATCAGCAGAAGGTGGTTCTTGCCCGGTGGCTTATGACCCACCCGAAAATCCTTCTGCTGGATGAGCCCACAAGAGGAATTGATGTCGGGGCGAAAGCAGAGATTTATCAGCTGATCAACCAGCTGGCCAAACAGGGAATGGCCATCATAGTGGTGTCCTCAGAACTTCCGGAGGTGATCGGCATATCCGACAGAATTGTAACTTTCTGTGAGGGAGAGCTTACAGGAGAATTTACGCAGGAAGACGCCACACAGGAAAAACTTCTTCAGAGTACGACGAAATAGGGAGGGAGAAGATGGAGAACAGGAATTCTGCTTTTACTCTGCGCCGGCCTGCTGGGAGGCTGTGGTTCGGATAAAACTGTGCGGACGGACGGATATGAATACCTGATCGGTGTCAGTCTTACCAATGTAATGGAGCCCTGGCTGAATAATCTGGTGCAGGTGCTTTCAGAAAAAGCCGAGGAAGAGCACACGGCAAACTTTATATTCCGGGATGCTGCCGGAAGCGCGGAGAAACAGGTGCAGGACATAAATGCTCTTATAGACTATGGGATTGACCTTCTGATTGTGACGCCGGACGTCAGTGAAGAGATAAACGCGGCCATAGCAGAAACGGCAGACAAAATTCCGGTAATTGCTGTGGGAACGGAACCGGAAACAGATTCGTATACAACCGTGATCCAGGCGGATGATGAGAAAATAGGACAGATGGCCGGAGACTATATTGTGGATAATCTATATGAAAGGGGAGACCGCGTGACAGTAATACAGGGTATGAGAGGCTCTCCTATTTCCGACAAAAGACTGAAGGGATTCAAAAAAGCAGCAGCGGGAAAGATACCGGAAGAGGACATTTTTTATTACTATGGAGACTGGCTGCGGGACTCGGCGGAGCTTCGGATGAAAGACTATCTGGTAGTAAACGGCAGCGCGGATATTGTTTTTGCTTTTAATGATGAGATGGCTTATGGAGCCTATCTGGTCTGCGAGCAGCTGCGGGTAAAAGAAAAGACGGAATTCATCGGGGTAGACGGTTTTGACGGGGAGGTGGCCGGAAGAAACCTGGTAGAGCGGGGAATTTTGAATGCAACGATTCAGAGCCCGGATTTTGGAGCGCTGACTTATGAGACGGCCATGGAAATTCTTGAAGGGAAGGAAACAGAAAAGAATATCACTGTCGTTCCGGAAATTATCGCCGGTATCGGGGCCTAGACGCTGCAGGACGGAAAAAAATTTTTTCTTCGACAAAAAATCCTTTACATTCAGAAATGGGTATGTTAGAATAACCAACTGTGATATATTTTCATATCCTTGCTCTCTGAACAGGCAGAGGGCCATAAAGACCATAAGGAGGTAAAAAGCATGAACAAGTACGAGTTAGCATTAGTTGTGAGTGCCAAAGTGGAAGACGAAGTACGCGATGCAGTTGTTGAGAAAGCAAAAGGCTACATCACCCGTTACAACGGCACCATCACAGAAGTAGAAGAATGGGGTAAGAAGAAATTAGCTTACGAAATTCAGAAAATGCATGAAGGCTTCTACTATTTCATTCAGTTTGAAGC
>DWYN01000059.1 GCA_019118645.1 Candidatus Blautia excrementipullorum
AAGGTATTCCTTTACCGCCCAGAGCTTTTCTTCTGGCGATATTTTTTTTGCATCTTCAGACATAAAATATACTCCCTTCTAAGTGACAAGTTTTTATTATTTCACTTGTCTACCTAGAAGGGAGCATATCAATTTAGTGCGATATCCCCTTTTTATTTACCTGCGGGCAAAGTAAAATTAAAAAATAATAAAATGCTTGATTTTCACCATATAATCTCATATTATTGTGTTAAGAGGTGAAAATATGATAAAAACGACCGAAATAATGCTGGAAGAATTAAAAGAATATTCCAATCCGGCAGCCAGGCTTTCGCGTATGGCGAAGCAGGGGAAATGTTTTCCGATTGTGCGAGGATTATATGAGACTGACCGGACAGTTCCGGGATACTTGTTGGCGGGGAGCATTTATGGACCGTCCTATATTTCTTTCGAGTATGCGCTTGCGCATTATGGTCTGATACCTGAGACCGTATATACGATTACTTGTGCCACTTTTGAAAAAAAGAAGAAAAAAAGATATGAAACAATGTTTGGCACCTTTATTTATCGAGATGTTCCCTCTGAGGTATTTCCGCTGGAACTCAAGGTTGTGCAGGAAAAGGAGTATTTTTACCGTATTGCAGAACCTGAAAAGGCCCTGTGCGATAAACTGTATACAATGCATCCGGCGGCAAACGGCCGAGAACTCTTTGCGCTTCTGACGGAAGATCTGCGGATTGAAGAAATGGAACTGTGTAAATTAGATGCGGATAAAGTGTCGGTTTTAGCAGAGCATTATCATTCTGGAAACGTAAAGAAAATGGCGTCGTTATTGCGGAGGATAAAAAGATGAATACGGCAATTGAACAGATGTTGAAGAACTATCGGATAGAGAATATATATGACCAGAAAAATGCGATGAAAGAAATTATGCAGGAGATTGTCCTGTGCGGACTTTCGCGGGCAGGTTTCTTTCAGAAAGCAGCCTTCTATGGCGGAACGGCACTCCGGATTTTTTATGGGTTGGATCGTTTCTCTGAGGATCTGGACTTTTCTTTGCTGGTTTCGGACCCGGATTTTGATCTGGCCGCTTATTTCCCGGTTTTGGAGAAAGAGGTACGTGCCTTTGGCCTGCGCGTTACGATACAGGAGAAGGAAAAGACGAAAGAAAGTACTATCCGTTCGGCCTTTCTGAAAGGGAATACCAAAGAACATCTTTTGCTGTTTTATGCGGATGAAAATCTGGCGGGAAGCGTTGCCAGAAGCGAGGTTATTAAAATAAAATTTGAGGTCGATATCAATCCTCCGGAGTATGCTGGTTTTGAGCATAAATACCGGCTTCTTCCGACTCCATATGAAGTGAACCTATATGATATGCCGTCTTTGTTTGCCGGGAAGATCCATGCGGTGCTCTGTCGAGCGTGGAAAAGCAGGATAAAAGGACGGGATCTGTATGATTATGTCTTTTATCTCTCCAGGGGGAGTGCTGTGAATCAGAAACATTTGCGGGCACGGCTTCTGCAGTCCGGCTTTATTTCTGAAGATGTGGAATGTACGCTTCCTGAGCTGCGGCATATGTTGTATGAAAGATTTGATACTATTGATTTCCGCCAGGCAAAACGTGATGTAGAGCCGTTTATCAGAGATACAGCTTCTTTGAATATGTGGAACGCAGACTTTTTCAAGCAGATTACAGCGGGCCTGCGCTTTTGAAACAGAGAAAAAACAGGTGGGTAAAATGAGAGAGCCGATTGAAAATATCAGTCTGTTGCAGAAACAGATCAATAATCTACAACTTGAGAATCAAATCCTGAAAAGCATTCTAGATCGTTCAGGTATTTCGTATACACATGAAATTGCCCGGCTCAGCGAACCTGAAATAACCGAAAAATACAATCCGAACCAGGGGGAGCGGATCATTCATCCAGGACAAATAACGGTTGAAATGGCGAATTTGTTCTATGCCAGATTCTGGGGGCGCCAGGATGTTTATGCAAGACGGAGCGAGAAAAAATCCACAGGAGAAGCAGGATATTACACACAGTGTCATAATCGGTGGGAGGATATCTGCCCTAAAATGCGTCATGAGAAAATGAATTGCAAAGACTGTCCCCATCAATCGTATAAACAGTTGACTGTGAAAGATATACTGGCTCATTTACATGGGAAATCGCATAACGGTTCAGATGTAATCGGTGTTTATCCATTATTAAAAGATGGAACCTGCCGTTTTCTTGTATTTGATTTTGATAATCATGAAAAGAATGCAGAAAAGAAGGATTTTGCTAATACAGACGAGGCATGGATGGAAGAAGTAGAAGCTATGCGCATGATCTGCGGTTTAAACGGGATAGATCCCCTGGTGGAGCGTTCCAGATCCGGGTGCGGGGCTCATATATGGATTTTTTTGATAAACCGATTCCCGCAGCGTTGGCAAGAAGGTTTGGTTTTGCTTTGCTGGAAAAGGGGGCGGAGCAGGTGAATCTGAAATCATTCAAATATTATGACAGAATGCTTCCGGCTCAGGAGGCTCTTCCGAAAGGAGGATTGGGCAATCTGATCGCTCTTCCCTTGCAGGGACAGGCATTGCAAAAAGGAAACAGTGCTTTTGTAGACGGAAACTGGAATGCCTATCCAAATCAGTGGGAAGTTCTTTGGAGAAAGCCGAGACTTTCCGCTGAGTTTATAGAGGTGAAAATAAAAGAATGGATGGCGTCGGATATTACGGAAGCGGCAGATGATAATGGAACTATAGAAGAACGAGAACAACCGTGGAAAAAAGAAAAGCCTTTTCATCGGGAAGATGTGGATGGAAATTTGAGACTTGTTTTATCCAATGGTTTATATATAGACAGTCTGAATCTAAAAGCGGGAATCCAGAATCAGATCAGACGTCTTGCAGCCATAAGAAATCCGGTTTTTTATAAAAATGCTGCAATCGGCATGTCGAATTTTGCCACGTCCCAGTGGATATATCTGGGAAAGGATCATCTGAGTGGATATATTGAAATTCCAAGAGGGGTGTATGATAAATTAAAGGAAAAAATAAATGAAGCAGGTATTCCGTGTGAGATCAATGATGAACGCCAGTGTGGCAGACATATCAATGTTGTCTTCAAAGGGAAATTGAGGGAAGAACAAAAGCCGGCGCTGCAAGAAATGATGAAACATGATAACGGAATTCTTCAGGCAGCGACCGCTTTTGGGAAAACGGTTGTATGCAGCGCGATGATCGCAGAGAAAAAAGTAAATACGCTGATTATTCTTGAGTCGTCCGCTTTGCTGGATCAGTGGAAAGATGCATTGGAGCAATTTCTTGATATAGATGAGCAGTTGCCGGAATATAAAACAAAAACTGGACGGGTTAAATTGCGTAAAAGCCTGATAGGGAAGCTGCAGGGTGCACATGATTCTATGACAGGTATTGTAGACATTGCGATGGTCGGGTCTTTGTGCAAAAAGGGAGAATGCCATTCGTTGTTGGATCAGTATGGGATGATAATTGTGGATGATTATGGCATAATAGGTCTAAGTCAGAAAGCCGCTTAAATCAAGGCTTTTCAGACTTAGTCCTATTTTTTCGGTAAGCGCCAAATAATAGTGCGGTAAAATATAAAATTACTCCATCCCTTTGCGAGTTGGAGTAATTCACTATAATTCACATGCGATTTTTGATAGATTGGAGTTTTTCGCTCCAAGGTGCCAGCTCTGCAAGCTGTTCATCGGTCATATCTTTACTTGGCCGGTGCTCCAGTAAAAATTTGAGGAAGGATGTGACCTTCAGGGCTTCCGCTGCCATTCCAAGAATATACAGGAACAAGTTCCACAGAGATATTTACAAGGATCTTCATGACCTGCAGAAGAGCATTGATGAAAACGATCCGGA
>DWYN01000060.1 GCA_019118645.1 Candidatus Blautia excrementipullorum
ATTGAAAAGATATTCCCGCAGCTGGGAATTCGCTTTATCGCGCTGAATGATGGGTACGATACCAAGTCATCCAGCAGCACCGACAGCATCGTCATCCCATTCAAGAACTTAATCAACGATTCTTACAGCCGAGATATTTCCATCAAGGTGCGCAGTAATCTGGAAGTAAAACGCCGACAGGGCGAATTTATTTCGAACTTTGCCGTATACGGATATCAAAAAGACAAGGAAAACAAAAATCATCTTGTAATTGATGATTATGCAGCCGGTATTGTCCACGACATTTTCAAATGGGCTATCGAAGGCCTTAGTCCTGGCAGCATAGCGTCCCGGCTCGACCAGCTCGGAGTGCTTTCCCCGATGGAATATAAGAAGTCTCAGGGCAGCAAATATAAATCCCGGTTTAAGACCAGCGCGCAGGCCAAATGGAGCCATGTGGCAGTTCGGAGAATTTTGCAAAACGAGGTTTATACAGGAACTCTGGTCCAGGGGAAAAGAACAACGCCGAATCATAAGACGAAAAAGTTCATTTATAAGGATCAGGATGACTGGGTTCGGGTAGAAGGAACCCATGAAGCAATCATCAGCCGCCCGCAGTTTGATTTGGTTCAGCAGCTGTTACAGGAGGATACGAGAGCAAGCACCGAAAAATCTGCGGTACACCCATACTGTGGAAGAATATTTTGCGGCGACTGCGGTGCGCCTGCTGTGCGCAAAACAGCAGTTTCTGGAGGAAGACGGTATGTGTATTATGTTTGTGGGGCCAATAAAGCAGATAGTCATATTTGCAGTAAGCATAGCATCCGTGAGGAAGCTTTGAACAGCGCAGTTCTCGTTACCATCCAGCGTCAAATAGAGGTAGCTTTAGATATGGATCGTGCATTAAGTCAGATTGAGGAGCTTACATGGGAAAAATCTGAACTAAGAAAAATCGACGCCAATATTGAGGTGCAAAACCAACTCATTCAGAAAAATAATGAGTTACGGCTTGGTATTTATGAGGATCTTCAAAGCGGCATCTTATCTCGGGATGAATTTATGACGCTGAAGGAAGAGTTTTCCGCAAGAATTGCCGCCGCCAAGCTTGTTATCGAGCAGCTCAACAGCAGCAGGAGCGAGATTCAGCATGGACTAAGCAAGCAGCAAAGCTGGCTTTCCCAGTTCCGTGAGTATGAGAATGTCACAGCCATTACAAGACCTCTTATCGTGAGTTTGGTAGAGCGTATCAATTTATATGAGAATTCCGAGATCGAGGTAATTTTCCGGCAGCGGGATCAATTTACCCATATCATGGATTTTTTGAAAAATGAAAGGACAATTTCTGAAAAAATACAAGTGTTTCCAAAACGGGAGGTGGGATAAATGGCTCGTATTTCCCGCAAAAATGGAATAAATGGCCAGATCGTGGATACAGGGAAAGATATTTTCCGTACCGCAATTTACTTGCGGCTTTCCGTAGAGGACAACGGCAAAAAGGATGCGGATTCGCTGGAAAATCAGCGGGAGCTGTTGCTTTCCTATGTGGCCGACCGCCCATATTTGGAATTGGTTGAGATTTATGAGGACAACGGTTTTACAGGTACAGACTTTGAGAGGCCTGATTTTCAGCGTATGCTGGAGGATGCTCAGAAGGGTAAAATTAACTGTATTGTTGTTAAAGACCTTTCCAGGCTTGGCCGAAACTATGTGGAGGCAGGAAATTATCTGGAAAAGGTGTTCCCCTTCCTAAACATTCGCTTTATTGCAGTGAATGATAACTATGATAGTGTCTCCCTCACATCGGGTGAGCAGTTAGGTGCAACCCTGAAAAACGTGGTAAACGATATTTATGCCAAAGATATATCCCGCAAATCCGGTTCTGCACTGAAGATGAAACGGGTCAAAGGAGAGTACATTGGCAACTATGCACCATACGGGTATCTGAAGGACCCAAAAGATAAAAACCACCTAATTGTTGATCCGGAAGCAGCACCTATTGTGGAAGAAATCTTCGTGATGCGTTCGGAGGGGCTTGGTGTGGGGACAATCATACGGATTCTCAATGAAAAAGGATACCCGTCCCCTGGAAGACTTCGTTATGAGCGAGGCATCATAACCAATAACAATAAAAAGGGAAAAGGGCTTCTCTGGAACAGACATGTTCTGACAGACTTACTTTATAACATCGCTTATATTGGCCACTTGGCACAAGGAAAAAGCTCCAGCTGTCTGCATAAGGGAATCCCGTTTCATTGGACGGATCCATCTGAATGGGATATTGCGGAAAATACGCACGAGCCCATTATCCGAATGGAACTTTGGGAACAGGTCCAAAAGGTTAATCAATCTCTCTCCAAAGCCGCAAAATCTACTCAGGGAAAGTATTCGGATCTCCCTAAAAGGGAAAATCCATATGGGGATCTGCTCCGCTGCGCAGACTGTGGCAGAGTAATCAAGCAGGTGCGTTCCTACAGCACCTCCAAGAAACGAGGCACCCAAAGCTACTACACCTACAAATGTTCTGGATACATTGAACTGGGGGAAACAAGCTGCCCGAAAAGAATTATGCGTGCTGCAGATCTTGATACAGCTGTGCTGGAGACCATTCACAAACAGATGGAGGTGTTTTTGGACACACAGCGCGTGCTTCATCAGTTGACGGCTATGGAAAAAGAGAAAGCAAAACAGGCTATTCCATTTGGCAGATTACAGAAGCTTCAAGCTGAAATTACAAGGAAACGGAAGATGATAGCTTCTCTATATGTAGACTTTAAGGATGGTATTCTATCCCAGGATGAATATCTCTACGCTAAGGAAACCTATCAATCAGAACTGGAGAAAATTGAACAGGAAGAAAGAGAGCTGAAAAGCGTGCATGAAAAAGCTGATTCAATCAATGTTGGAGAGAGAAAATGGATGAAGCTGATAGATCGGTATTACAATGCGGAAAGTCTGACTAAAGATATGGTGAAGGCTTTTGTCAAGGAAGTCAAGCTGTATGATGATAACAGTATCTCTATTGAATTCCGTTATAGGAACGAATTTGAGGAGTTGATGCAGGAGTGCGAAAGAATCAGGAGGGAGGTTGCATAGTGGATGGGTTCGCATATTGCCATATATCTGCGCTTATCACAGGAGGATATTGATTCAAAGAACAGCTTGCTTAAAGACGAGAGCAACAGTATCCGCAGCCAGAGATTGATGATTCAAAGATATATTCAGGAACAGCCAGAATTTGCAGGACATCCCGTTTTGGAATTTGTAGATGATGGATATACCGGAACAAACTTTGACCGTCCGCAGCTTCAAAAAATGCTTTCTCTTATCAGGAGCGGAGAAATCCGGTGTGTGGTTGTGAAAGACCTGTCCAGATTCGGTCGTAATTATTTAGAAGTTGGCGATTATTTGGAGCATATTTTTCCCTTTCTTGGACTTCGGTTTATTGCCATCAACGACCATTATGACAGCGCTGATTATAAAGGAACTACGGGAGGTGTAGATGTCGCATTCCGCAACCTGGTCTATCAGCAGTATAGTCAGGATCTTTCGCAAAAAGTAAAATCTGCCGTGTATATGAAAATGGCAAGGGGCCGGTATGTGGTACATTGTCCGTATGGATATAAAAAGTCCCCCGGGGAAAAGCATAAGATGGTTTTGGACCCTGTAACTGCGCCAATTGTCCGGGAGATATTTCTGGCAGCCATTGCAGGCAAAAAGAGTACAGAAATAGCTTCCATGCTCAACGAAAAACATATTCTCACTCCGCTGGAATACAAAAACCTATCCAGAAAAAGCATACACAATGAAGCTATGTGGAGTCATCAGGCCGTTTTACGTATTATCAGGGACTATAAATATACCGGTGCTATGGTTAATTTCAAGTGCGAGAATCAGACTATCCGTGCCAAGGTACAAAAACGTAACTCGCCTGATGAATGGGTTGTAGTTGAAAACAGTCATGAGCCGATTGTATCCCACGAGGAATATGAGGCGGCAAACGCCCATATCCGTAAGGTGAAGCCGCATAACACGATTCGGCATGATCAAACGGATCGTGTTTACTATTGCGGCCATTGCGGCCGCCGATTACGAAAGACCTTTGGATTAGATGAATATTATTCCTGCGCGACCTCCCTGTACCGCGAAAAAACAGAATGTTCTAAAATCCGGTGGAGCAAAACTGATCTGGAACGAATTGTTCTTGCGGCATATAAGGCGCAGCTTTTAGTGATGGAGAAAGAACATAAAAAAACCGCAGTGCAAAACGGACCTTCTCCGGTGAGAGTTTGCAGAGAAACGCAGAAAAAAGTGTCTAGGGAAATTTCATCTATCGCAGAGCAAAATCTGAGACTATATGAAAGGTATAAAGCTGGCGAATACAGTGCAGAAACCTTTTTAGAGGAAAAAACAAAATTGTTCGCGAGGAAAAAGCAGCTGGATACGGATTTGGCAAGATTACAGTCAGAGGAGGAAGCCTTACTTGCCGAGCAAGGACGGGCAGAGCAGCAAGAGCAATATTTGCAGAAAGCAGGTGCCTTGCTGCGGCTGTCTGATGAAAAACTTTTGGAAGAGATGTACCAGACGATTGATAAGATCATTGTCTTTTCCAACAAGGAAATTGAAATTTTCTGGAAACTGGATGACTGTTTTCGTACAGCGTTGAAAGGGTGATTTATATTTATGGAAACTCCAGTTCGGATTGCAATATATACTCGTGTTGATACAGCAGACCAAGCAGATATAGCATTTAACTTCCAAGAGAGATTATTGGAGGCATATGCAAAAAAACAGGGGTATGAGGTGGTAGTATCGATCCGAGATATTGGAAACGGACTTAGCTGTGATCGTTTGGGATTAAACGCCTTATTGGAGATATCTCCTCATCAAGTACAAGGTGTACTGGTTAAAAATGTGGATCGCATAGGAAGAGATCTTATACAAGTAAAGAACTGGATTGAACAGTTTGAGACTCCCGGGAGAAAGGTGTTGAGTATGGATGATAGTATGACATTTATCAGGGCAATACAAAGATCATAGCTTGCCTCAATATTTTGATAAAGTCGTCAAAAAAGCGTTTGTCCTATTATTACACATTGGGTAAGCCTTATTTTGCGATTAAAGAAAAAACAAAGAGTCGAAAAACCGCGATTTTAAGCCGTTTTTCGGCCTTCGAAAAATATTTTTGCGAATACTTGACACGTGCAGACGATCTTGGCCGCGTCGTAATCCCCAAAGAAATCCGGCGGACGCTCCGGATCCGCGAGGGTGATCCGCTTGAAATCTTTACTGACACCGACGGCGGCGTAATTTTTAAAAAATATTCTCCCGTAGGGGAGCTTTCAGAGTTCGCGTCGCAGTACGCGGAGGTGCTCAATAAATCGGCGGGACTTCCGGCCCTGATCTGCGACTGCGATCATGTTGTCGCGGCGGCCGGCGTCTCGCGCAAGGAATTTCTGGAGCGCCGCATCACGCCGGATCTGGAGGAATATCTGCACGATCGCCGCCAGTACGCCGCAGAATCCGGCAAGCCGGAGCTTCGGCCAGTAGAGGGCATCGACCGCGCGGCCGCAGCGGCCAGTCCGATTATCGCATCCAGCGACGTGACGGGAGCGGTCATTCTGCTGTTAGAGGACGGCAATATGCCCACAGAAACAGAGATTAAGCTGACGCAGGCCGCCGCCGCGTTCCTGGGCCGTCATCTGGAAGCATAGTGCGAACCAGACTTTGGTGCTGAAATTTAAGATCGACAGAAGCGTTTTCCCAAAGCGGG
>DWYN01000061.1 GCA_019118645.1 Candidatus Blautia excrementipullorum
ATTACAGAGTTTGACGGCAAGAGAGTCCGCAGCATCGAGTCCTTGATAGAGCTTCTTCAGTATTATGAACCAGGCGAAGAAGTTGAAGTAACGCTTCAGGTAATGGACGGCGACGGATATAAAGAAAAGACGGTAACAGTAACTCTGGACGAGGATACCAGCAAGGATAAAGAAGACAGTGAAGACAGCAGCAGCCAGGATTCTTCTGATGAGGAAAGCATTCTCCGCGACTGGGAAAACGGAAACGACGACAGTATGGATTATGAAGAATTCTTTGGAATGTGGTAATAAATAAAGGCTTTTTGCAGATCTGCCATGAAAATTTCAGAACTGTAATAAGAAAAGACGTCTGCTCCCCTGGCAGGCCCGGAATTTACCGGGATGCCGGAAGGGGCAGACGTTTTTTGCATAAAACTATGTCCGTGAACGGGAAACCCGCTATAACGTTTCCGATTCCGCAAGCACTCCGGAGCGGAGAAGATCTGTCAGGAGATTCCTGGCTTCTTTTTTTATCTGTTCCAGAGGGACTTTTTCGTTATGGGACTCGTTGAGAAAGCCGAACATGCCATAGCAGACAAAGCCGGCTATTTTCTTAGGGGAATATTTCAGGCGCAGCTTTTTCTGGATGTGAAGCGTGTGCATCTCTACAGTATCCAGTATGATACTGTACATCCGGGAAGCCAGATAGGGATTTTTTTCCGGGTTCGTATGCTGAAAGAAATCAAACCTGTCATAGTATAGCTGCAGGATGCTGTCCAGCATGTTCACGTATCCGGCGGTCAGTCTGCCGGAGGGATTATTCTCTTTCTGCCTCCGGTAATAATCTTCCGTTCCGATTTTGATCATGTCGCTGAAAATATCGTCCAGAAGCGCATATTTGTCGCTGTAATGAGAATAGAAAGTAATACGGCTGACCTCAGCTTTCCGGCACAGCTCTGTGATGGAAATATGCTCAAAATTTTCTTTTCCCAGCATTTCCGTAAGGGTTTTTTTTAGGCTTCGTTTTGTTTTTGCGATTCGTTTATCTTCCATTAGCTGACATTTTTCCCTTTCTGTATAATTAGCTTACATTTTCTGATTTTTGTTCATTGTGCTTCCCTCTCTGTTTTGCTATAATTTTAACACGTGTTATAATAACGGTCAATCAGTACGAAATGACCAGCAACAGTATTCAGGAGGATAAGTATGCCTAAAATTGCGATTATGGCAGACAGCAACTGTGGGATTATGCCATCAGAAGAGGAAAAATACGGGATTTATATACTTCCTATGCCGATTATCATTGACGGGAAAACCTATTACGAGGGAATTGACATTACCCTGGAGGAATTTTACCGGAGACAGGTTCAGGGAGCTGTGATTTCCACCTCCCAGCCGTCCCCGGGGGATGTCTCTGCAATGTGGGACAGGCTTCTCGCCTCCTATGACGAAATTGTATTTATTCCTATGTCCTCCGGACTGAGCAGCACCTGCCAGACGTCTCTTCTGCTGGCGGATGAGGAGCCGTACAGAGGCAGGGTTTTTGTTGTGGACAATCACCGGATTTCCGTTACCCAGGCAGTTGCTGCCCTGGAGGCAAGAAACCTTGCCGAATCCGGGAAAACCGCCGCAGAAATAAAAGAAATTCTGGAAAGGGAAGCGCTGGACGCAACGATTTATATAGCAGTTGATACACTGGAATATCTGAAAAAGGGCGGACGTATTACTGCCGCAGCCGCCGCCTTGGGGACGGTTCTCAGGCTAAAGCCGGTTCTTACCATTCAGGGGGAAAAACTGGAATCTTATGCAAAGGCCCGCGGGATGAAGGCTGCTTTTCAGACGATGCTGGATGCGCTGAAGCATGACTTTGACACCCGCCTGGGCACTCTGAGGAAGCAGGGAAAGATGAAGATCGGACTTGCCAATACCGCTATGGAGACAGACAAGCTGGAAGAATTTAAAGCAGAGCTGGCGGAAAATTTTCCGGATATGGAACTGGTCTACTTCCCTCTTACCGCCAGTATCGGCACACATGTAGGCCCCGGGGGTCTGGGCATAGGGGCTGTACGAAGCGTATGAATTTATCAGAAGAATACGGCCTGTCTTTGGAAGAAAGACGGGGTCAGAACAGAGATCGCCGCTTGCAAAAAGCGGCGATTTTGTTATGGTATTTTCCGGATATGACAGAGACATTGAAAGGCATATTGAAAGCCCAAAGCAGGTCTGTTATACTTATTCACAGGATAAATGCCGGAAATGTGGAAAACTTTTCTGTATGACGGAAAAAATGTGGAAATACAAGAAGAACATGGAGGCTCTCATGGAGAAAAGAAAACTGATCATTGACTGTGATCCGGGAGTGGACGATGCTTTAATGCTTGCTTTTGCTGCGGCTCACAGGGAAGAATTTGATATACTTGCCGTAACGACAGTAAACGGAAACCAGGACATAGAAAAAGTAACCAGAAATGCCCTGGATCTTACGGCGTTTTACGGTCTTAAAGTTCCGGTGGCAAAGGGGATGGGCCTGCCTTTGGTAAAGGAGCCTCACTATGCTCCCGAAACACACGGGGAGAGCGGCCTGGGTACCTGCAGACTTCCCGCTTCTCCGGAAAAAGCGGAGGAGGAGCCGGCGGTTCTTTTCCTATACCGTATTCTGGCGGGGCTTCCGGAGGAGGAGAAAATTACAATTGCCGCCACAGGTCCTCTGACAAACATTGCGGTTTTGCTGAGGCTGTTTCCGGAGGTGAAACGAAAAATCAGGGAAATTCTGTTTATGGGCGGTTCTCTGTGCGGAGGCAATGTGACTACGGCCGCGGAGTTTAATTTTTATGTGGATCCGGAGGCGGCAAAGATTGTATTTTACTCGCAGATCCCTCTGGTTATGTGCGGCCTTGATGTAACAGAAAAATGCACTCTCACCCGGAATCAGATTCTTAAACTGTGCCAGTCCGGATATCCGGCAGCCAGAGCCTGCGGGGATATGATGGGATTTGCACTGGAAAATACTTCTGAAAAATACAGGGGAGAGGTCAGTGTTCATGACGCAGCGCCGCTGATGTACCTGCTGTATCCGGGGATTTTCAGCGGGCAGAATGAAATTCTGGACGTGGACTGTTCTGACGGACCTTCCCGGGGAGCGGTGCTGGGAGGCTTCCGGTGGTGGAGAAACGAGGAGACAGAAGCAAATGTATTTGTTCTGACAGATGTGGACAGAGAAAAATTTCAGGAATATCTGATTACTGCTTTGTATGCGCTGGGAGAGGCAGAATAAAATAGAGAGAGTAGCAGTTTTATGAATTATATAGTTTTTGACCTGGAATGGAACCAGAGTCCTGACGGAAAAAAGTGCACAAATAAAAAGCTGCCCTTTGAAATTATTGAAATCGGGGCGGTAAAGCTGGATGAGGAAAGAAAGCCGGCGGATACCTTCCACAGGATAATCCGTCCTCAGGTATACAGCTGGATTCATGACAGTATTCATGAGGTGATCCATGTAGACTATAAGGATCTTTTAAACGGCGTTTCTTTTCCGCAGGCCGCAAGAGAATTTCTTGAGTGGTGCGGGAATGATTATGTTTTCTGCACATGGGGAAATCAGGATCTGACGGAATTTCAGAGAAATATGAAATATTATGACATGCTCTGCCTTCTGCCGGGGCCGGTGCGCTATTATGACGCGCAGAAGCTTTTCAGCTGGTTTCATGAGTATAAAAAGCTGCGCAGAAGCCTGGAGTATGCGGTGGACACGCTGGGAATAAATAAAGAGAGATGCTTCCACAGAGCCCTTGAGGATGCGCAATATACAGCGGAAGTATTTGCGCAGATGGACGAAGCCAGAATTCTGCCTTACTTTTCTGTGGATGTGTACCAGAATCCCCGGAAAAGAAAAGAAGAACTTTATATTTCTTATCCGGCCTATGACAAATATATTTCCAGAGAATTTGCTGACAAAGAGAAAATAATGAAGGACCGTGAGGCGACCAGTACCAGATGCCCTGTCTGCCGCCTTCCGGCAAAAAGAAAAATCCGCTGGTTTGCCGCTAATGCAAAGTCTTACGAGAGTATTTCTCTCTGCCAGAACCACGGATATGTAAAGGGAAAGATCCGGATACGCAAAACAGACGAGGGACGCTACTATGCAGTGAAGACCTTGAAAAATGTGGAGGAAGAAAAAGCGGAGGAAATCCGGAACAAAAGGGATTCCCTCCGCAAAAAGAGAAAGAAAAAGCTTTTAGAGGAGAAGATCTGAAAGCAGTGTTTTTTGATAATGTCTGGCAGTTCCTACCTGGTGACCGTTGAAAATGTAATCGGTTTCCAGGAGCGGGAGACCTGCCGGATTTTTTTTGAGTGTCCGGCTTGAGGACAGGGACTCGACGTCCACTCCGTTGGGAAGCGTAACGGAAGGCGTCCTCAGAGAATAAAAGAGCACGGAGTTTCTGTAATCTTTCAGGATATATTTTTCCGCAGGCAGACAGGAGATGGAAATATCTTCTGTTCCGGACCGAACCGCTGAGCGGGTGAAATTATTGAATCCGTAGTCCAGGAGCGCTGCGGTGTCAGAATAGGCGCCGTTTACAGACTGCATGACCACGGCTACCAGATACATATTTCCCCGTCTGGCATAGGTGACAAGGGTATTTCCCGCTGCTTCCGTATATCCTGTCTTTCCTCCCAGGACTCCCTCGTAGGCGTACTGCTGGCCCGCCATCATTCTGTGGTGATTCAGAAGGTATCGTGTCTCCCCGAATACATTGGTTGGCGGGATTTCGTAATAGCCAGTGGTGACAAAGCGCCGGAAGGTGGGATTAAACCAGGCTGCCCGGGCAATTTTGGCCATATCGCCGGCTGTAGTGTAGTGCATTTCATCAGGGAGACCGTGAGGATTGTTAAAATGAGTGTTGGTGCAGCCAAGCTGTCTTGCCTTCAGATTCATAAGCTCCACAAATTTTTTAACAGAGCCGGAAGCGTTTTCAGCAAGGGCCAGTGTCATTTCGTTGGCTGACTGCAGCATGACGGCCATCATTGCCTGTTCCATGGTAAACTCCTCGCCGGTATCTGCGTAGATACTGGAGCTGTCGCTGATTGTAATGCCGTGGGCGGCGCTCTGAGACATTACAATTTTTCCGTTCATATCCAGATGTTCGCTGGCCAGAAGGGAGGTCATGATTTTTGTAATGCTGGCGGGATACTGAGCCTTATCGGCATTTTTGGAATACAGAACCGCTCCGGTGATCATGTCTACCAGAATTGCGGATTCTCCCTCGATTTTTGGCCCGGCAGGCCATCCTTTGATACTGTCGGTGTCCGGCGCCTGATTGTAGTACTGCGTATGGGGATTAGGCGTTGGAGTGGCGGTCACAATCGGCGCTTCCTGATAGGTTCCGTCTTCCGCGGCCTGAGCGGCGGCGGGAAGGGAAAAGACGGTAATTACAGCCATAAAACTGCAGAGTATTTTTTTTACGATTTTTTTTCTGTATCTTTTCATAAACACAGCCTTTCTGGCATCATGGTTTGCCTTTATATTCCCTGTCAGGGATATCATCAGTTATTATATCATACCATATTTCTGTTACAAGGCTGTATTTTCCACGAAATACAGGAAAAACGCTTGACATATGCTTTTTTGACATCTTATAATGATACAGCACACATAATATGTAAAGACTGTGATGGAGACAGTATGCCGGGTGTGTTTCGAGAAGATACGGATTCTGTGTGTACGCAGGATGCGGACTGGAGAAACTTTATGAACGCAGCAGAGAGCCGGGGACAGGTGGAAGCCCGGTGCAAGTAATTACGGCAGAAGATCACTCCGGAGTCTCTTTCCTGAAACGTCGCAGGAGTAGGGGAAGACGGCGTTCCCACCGTTAAGAGGGACATGTATCGGCATTTTTGCCCGTACAATGTAACAGGTGGTGCGAACGTGTATGCTGCTTTCGTCCTTTTACAGGGCGGAGGCTTTTTTTATTATAAAAGTCCCGGACAGCGGGTGGGGATTGTGAGAACGCATAAGTGCGGAGCAATCTACTTTTATAAGAAGTGCAGTCTGCGTGATCAGTCATGTATCTTCAGATTTTAATAAAGGAGGAATTTATTGTGTACCAGAAGGTAGATACGAACCTGAATTTTGTCGACCGCGAAAAAAATGTGGAAAAGTTCTGGGAAGAAAACCATATTTTCGAGAAAAGTATGGAAAACCGTAAAGAGGGAGAGACTTACACCTTTTATGACGGGCCGCCCACAGCTAACGGAAAGCCCCACATCGGCCATGTGCTGACCCGTGTGATCAAGGACATGATTCCAAGATACCGGACCATGAAGGGGTATATGGTGCCCCGCAAGGCCGGATGGGATACCCATGGACTTCCTGTAGAGCTGGAAGTGGAGAAAAAGCTGGGCCTGGACGGCAAGGAGCAGATTGAGGCCTACGGAATTGAGCCATTTATCAAGCAGTGCAAGGAAAGCGTCTGGAAGTATAAGGGAATGTGGGAAGACTTTTCCTCTACCGTAGGTTTCTGGGCAGATATGGAACATCCCTATGTTACCTATGATGACAATTACATTGAGTCTGAATGGTGGGCTCTTAAGGAAATCTGGAATAGGGGGCTTCTGTATAAAGGATTTAAGATTGTGCCTTACTGCCCCCGCTGCGGAACTCCTCTTTCCGCTCAGGAGGTTTCCCAGGGATATAAGACCGTAAAGGAACGTTCCGCCATCGTCCGCTTTAAGGCAAAAGGAGAGGACGCTTATTTCCTGGCCTGGACGACAACGCCCTGGACCCTTCCTTCCAACCTGGCTCTCTGCGTGAACCCGGAGGAGACCTACTGTAAAGTAAAGGCTGCCGACGGAAATACTTATTATATGGCGGAGGCTCTTCTGGATAAGGTGCTGGGAAAACTGGCGAAGGAAGAAGGCGAGAAGGCCTATGAGATTCTTGAAACTTACAAAGGAAAAGATCTGGAATACAGAGAATATGAGCCGCTGTACGCATGTGCGGGAGAAGCGGCGGAAAAGCAGAAGAAGAAAGCACATTACGTAACCTGTGATAATTACGTTACTATGAGCGATGGTACCGGAATTGTGCATATGGCGCCCGCCTTCGGTGAGGACGATAACCGCGTATGCCAAAGATACGGCATGCCTTTTGTACAGTTTGTAGACGGACAGGGAAATATGACGGCGGAGACTCCCTATGCCGGAGTTTTTGTGAAAAAAGCGGATCCCATGATCCTCAAGGATCTGGACAAGGAAGGCAAGCTTTTTGACGCTCCGAAGTTTGAGCACGAATACCCGCACTGCTGGAGATGCGATACTCCTCTGATCTACTACGCTCGGGAATCCTGGTTTATCAAGATGACGGCGGTAAAAGATGACCTGATCCGCAACAACAATACCATTAACTGGATTCCGGAGAGCATCGGAAAAGGACGCTTCGGAGACTGGCTTGAAAATGTGCAGGACTGGGGAATTTCCAGAAACCGTTACTGGGGAACTCCTCTGAATATCTGGCAGTGCCAGTGCGGACACATGCATTCTATCGGAAGCCGCCAGGAGCTGTATGAGATGAGCGGGGATGAAAAAGCGAAGACAGTGGAGCTGCACCGTCCCTATATCGATGAGATCACTATAAAATGTCCGGAGTGCGGCGGAACCATGCACCGTGTACCGGAAGTGATCGACTGCTGGTTCGATTCCGGCGCCATGCCTTTTGCGCAGCATCACTACCCATTTGAAAACAAAGACCTTTTTGAGCAGCAGTTCCCGGCAGACTTTATCTCCGAGGCCGTTGACCAGACAAGAGGATGGTTCTATTCTCTTCTGGCAGAATCCACTCTGCTCTTTAACAAGGCTCCTTATAAAAATGTAATTGTCCTGGGCCATGTTCAGGATGAGAACGGACAGAAGATGAGCAAATCCAAAGGAAATGCGGTGGATCCTTTTGACGCTCTGGAAAAATACGGAGCAGACGCTATCCGCTGGTATTTCTATATAAACAGCGCGCCATGGCTTCCCAACCGCTTCCATGGCAAGGCAGTTGTAGAGGGACAGAGGAAATTTATGGGTACTCTCTGGAACACGTATGCCTTCTTCGTTCTGTATGCCAATATTGACAATTTTGACGCGACAAAATATACTTTAGAGTATAGCAGTCTCCCGGTTATGGATAAATGGCTTTTAAGCAAGCTGAACTCTGTGGTGAAGGCTGTGGATGATCATCTGGCAAACTACCGGATTCCGGAGAGCGCGAGAGCTCTGCAGGAATTTGTGGATGAGATGAGCAACTGGTATGTGAGAAGAAGCCGTGAACGTTTCTGGGCAAAGGGTATGGAGCAGGATAAAATCAATGCTTATACGACTCTTTATACTGCCCTTGTGACAATCTGCAAGGCGGCTGCTCCGCTGATTCCTTTTATGACAGAGGATATTTACCAGAATCTTGTGAGAAGCATTGACAAAAATGCTCCGGAGAGTATTCATCTCTGCGATTATCCGGAAGTAAAGGAAGAATGGATCAACAAGGAACTGGAAGACGACATGGAGGTCGTACTTAAGATTGTGGTTCTGGGACGTGCGGCAAGAAATACGGCAAATATCAAGAACCGCCAGCCTATCGGCACCATGTATGTCAAGACAGAGAACAAACTGGATCAGTTTTATGTGGACATTATTGCCGATGAACTGAATGTAAAAGAAGTAAAATTTGCGGAAGATGTGGAATCCTTTATTTCCTACAGCTTCAAACCCCAGCTGCGCACCGTGGGACCGAAATACGGAAAGCTTCTGAACGGCATCCGAAGCGCGCTGGCTGAGATCAACGGTGCGGAAGCCATGAAGGAGCTTAAAGAAACAGGGCTTCTGACGCTGGATATTGACGGAAACAAGGTGGAGCTGAAAGAAGAGGATCTTCTCATCGAAACTGCCCAGACAGAAGGGTATGTGACAGAGAGCGAGGGAGAAACTTCTGTTGTCCTTGACACGAATCTGACACCGGAGCTGATCGAAGAAGGATTTGTCCGTGAAATCGTCAGCAAGATTCAGACTATGAGAAAAGAAGCCGGCTTTGAAGTGATGGATAAAATCCGTATTTCTGCAGAAGATAATGACCGGATCATGGAAATTATGAAAAACCATAAAGAAGAAATTATGTCTGAGGTACTGGCAGAGGAAATGAATCTGGGCGAAACAGACGGTTATGTGAAGGAATGGAACATCAATAAGGAGAACGTCGTTTTCGGTGTAACCAGACTGTAGGAGGAGAAAAAGATGATTAATAAGCAGTTCAAAAAGGAAGCTTTCAAAGAAAGCGTAAAAGAAAATGTAAAATTTCTTTACCGCAAAACCCTGGAGGAAGCTACACAGGAGCAGATATTCCAGGCGGTCAGCTATACGGTGAAGGATGTCATTATTGACAACTGGCTTGAATCACAGAATGCTTTTAAGGAACAGGATCCAAAGATCGTTTATTATATGTCCATGGAATTTCTCATGGGCCGTGCCCTTGGCAATAATCTTCTGAATCTTACCGCCTATGAAGAGGTAAAAGAGGCGCTGGAGGAACTTGGACTGGATCTGAACGCCATTGAAGATCAGGAGCCCGATCCGGCTCTTGGAAACGGTGGTCTCGGACGTCTGGCAGCCTGCTTCCTGGATTCTCTTGCAACATTGAACTACTGCGCTTACGGATGCGGAATCCGCTACCATTACGGTATGTTCAAGCAGGAGATTAAGGACGGATTTCAGGTGGAGGTTCCGGATAACTGGCTGAAGAACGGTTATCCTTTTGAACTGCGCCGGCCTGAATACGCAAAGGAAGTGCATTTCGGCGGATATGTGCGCGTTGAATATGATCCTGCCACAGGATCAAACCGTTTTATCCATGAAGGATATCAGGCGGTAAAAGCAGTGCCCTATGATATGCCGATTCTGGGATACAACAATGATATTGTAAATACACTTCGTATCTGGGATGCGGAGCCAATTGTAGATTTCGGCCTGGATTCCTTTGATAAAGGCGATTATAAAAAGGCAGTGGAGCAGGAAAATCTTGCCCGCAATATTGTGGAAGTGCTTTACCCCAACGATAATCATATGGCAGGAAAAGAGCTGCGTCTGAAACAGCAGTATTTCTTCGTTTCCGCAAGCCTTCAGGCAGCGATCGCGAAATACAAAAAACAGCACAGTGATATCCGCAGGCTGTATGAGAAGGCAGTCTTCCAGATGAACGATACACATCCAACAGTGGCGGTTGCCGAGCTGATGCGTATTCTTATGGACGAGGAAGGCCTTGGCTGGGATGAGGCATGGGATGTTACCACCAAATGCGTGGCTTACACCAACCATACTATTATGTCGGAGGCTCTGGAAAAATGGCCCATCGAGCTGTTCTCCCGTCTTCTTCCCCGTGTATATCAGATCATCGAGGAGATCAACCGCCGCTTTATTATCGAAGTGCAGGCAAAATATCCGGGAAATTATGAGAAGATCAAGAAAATGGCAATTATCTATGACGGCCAGGTAAAGATGGCTCATCTTGCCATTGTGGCGGGCTTCTCTGTAAACGGCGTGGCACAGCTTCATACAGAGATTCTCAAGAATCAGGAACTGAAAGACTTCTATGAGATGATGCCGGAGAAATTCAATAATAAGACAAACGGAATTACTCAGAGACGTTTCCTTCTTCACGGAAATCAGCTTCTTGCAAAATGGGTGACGGATCACATCGGTCCGGACTGGATCACAGATCTTTCCCAGATCAGCAAATTGAAGCTGTATGTGGACGATGAGAGAGCGCAGCAGGAATTTATGAACATCAAATTCCAGAACAAGCAGCGCCTTGCAAAATATATTCTGGAACACAACGGAGTGGAAGTGGATCCTCATTCTATTTTCGATGTGCAGGTTAAGAGGCTTCATGAGTATAAGCGTCAGCTCCTGAATATTCTTCATGTAATCTATCTGTATGATAAGATTAAGAGAAATCCGGGCATGGAGTTCTATCCGAGAACCTTTATTTTCGGCGCAAAGGCTTCCGCAGGCTATGCCCGTGCAAAGAAGATTATCAAGCTGATCAACTCTGTCGCAGATGTTGTGAACAATGACAAATCCATTGATAATAAACTCAAGGTAATCTTCATTGAAAATTACCGTGTGTCAAACGCAGAGATGATTTTTGCGGCGGCAGACGTTTCTGAACAGATTTCTACAGCAAGTAAAGAGGCTTCCGGTACAGGAAATATGAAGTTTATGCTGAACGGCGCGCCTACTCTCGGAACCATGGACGGAGCGAACGTGGAGATTGTTGAGGAGGTCGGAGAGGAAAATGCATTTATTTTCGGCCTCAGCTCAGACGAAGTGATCAACTATGAAAACAACGGCGGCTATGATCCCCATGTGATCTACAACACGGACAGCGAGATCCGCCAGGTATTAATGGAGCTTATCAACGGAACCTTCTCCCAGGATACGGAACTGTTCCGTGACCTGTATGATTCTCTTCTGTATACCAAGGGATTTGACAAAGCTGACCAGTACTTTATTCTGGCTGATTTCCGTTCCTATGCAGCCGCTCAGGAACGTGTGGAGGCCGCGTACAGAGATGAGAAGCGCTGGGCAAGAATGGCCATGATGAACACCGCATGCAGCGGAAAATTCTCTTCAGACAGAACAATTGAAGAGTATGTAAGAGACATCTGGCATCTGGATAAAGTTTATATTAAATAAATTCCGGCATTCAGTAGACGGGGGCAGACATTCAGGAGGATGTCTGCCCCCGTTTTTCTGTATTTCCATGGCGTACAGGGATTCTGCATATGAAAATTTAAGAGAAATCAGAAGGAATGTGCGGGAGCATGGTTCTGATGCCTTATTCGCGGGAATAGAATGTGAAGAACGGAATCAATATGGAGTGCTGCTGATGACATATTTGTGGGGCGGAATGATTCTGGTTGGAATTGTTTACGGAGCATTCACCGGAAATCTGCAGGCAGTGACGGAAGCGGTAGTTTCTTCTTCCGGAGAGGCGGTAAGTCTGTGCATTTCCATGGCGGGAATTACAGCCATGTGGACAGGTATTATGAAAATTGCGGAGAATACGGGGCTGGTATCTTTTCTTGCGGGGAAAATGAGGCCTCTTCTGCGATTTCTGTTTCCGAGACTTGATCCGGATTCCAGGGCAGGAAAATTTATATGCCTGAATTTTCTCTCCAACTGTCTGGGGCTTTCGTGGGCAAGCACGAGTTCAGGCCTGACCGCTGTCCGGGAGCTGAAAGAGCTGGAGGACACTGCCAGGAAGACAGATCCCTCCGGATGGAAAAAAGGCGCCGCCAGCAATGAAATGTGCACCTTTCTGATCATCAACGTCTCCTCGCTTCAGCTGATTCCTGTCAATATGATTGCCTACCGTGCGCAGTACGGCAGCGTAAACCCTGCGGCGATCGTCGGCCCGGCAGTCCTGGCTACGGCAGTGAGCACAGGGGCGGCGGTAATATTCTGCAAGATTGCGGACAGAAAACGGAGGCATTCATGAAGATTATCTCTTTTCTTTCCAGTATGATGATCCCTTTTGTACTCTTTTATATAATAGGATACGGACTTTTGGCAAAAAGGGATATCTACCATGATTTTCTTGAGGGGGCAAAAGACGGGCTGAAAATTGTGGCGGGACTTATTCCGACTTTAATCGGACTGATGACCGGGATAGGAGTTTTAAGAGCTTCCGGCTTTCTGGATTTTCTGGGAGACGCTCTTGGAAAAATTACCTCTGCCGCGGGAATTTCTCCGGAAATTGTACCGCTGGCGCTTGTGCGCCTGTTTTCTTCCAGTGCAGCCTCCGGACTGCTTTTGGATATTTTTAAAGAATTCGGCACGGATTCTTTAACGGGCCTGACGGCCAGTCTGATCCTCAGCTCCACAGAAAGTGTTTTTTACTGTATGAGTGTATATTTTGGTTCTGTAGGCATCCAGAAGACCCGGTACACACTTCCGGGGGCCCTGACAGCTACGCTGGCGGGGATTCTGGCATCCGTATGGATTGCAGGTTTTCTAATGTAGCCTGGGTACATAACCTGCGGAGAGAAAGAGCAGATGCCGAAAGAATGGTATTAAAAAATCAGCCCCTGGAGGCCTTGTCCTGAAAAGGAAAGGCTTATACCAGAGACTGGTTTTTCTTTATGGTTTCCCGTATGATATTCTGGGTATATTCGCCCAGATGCTTCTGCGCTTTTTTGTCCATTTCATTTACATAAATGGGGCTGCAGTATTCCACAATCACATGGCAGGGACGGACTTTGGGGAAATGTGCCTCAAAAATTTCCGCCGTGTGGTTCATGGCGATTGGAACAATAGGGCAGCCGGTCTTGACGGCAATTTTAAAACTGCCTTCATGGAATGGAAGGAGCTCTGCTTCATCCTGATTTTTGTTCCTGGTTCCCTCCGGAAAAATGCAGATGGAAATTCCGGATTTTATTTTGTCAATGGCGGTGAGGATGGTCTTCAGCCCCTGTTTGATGTCCTTGCGGTCAAGAAAGAGACAGTGAAGGTATTTCATCCAGTTGGACAGAAGCGGATATCTCTCCATTTCTTTTTTTGCAACATAGCCGGTGCGGCGGGCACAGCGGGTATAGGTCAGAAGTATGTCAAAATAGCTTCGGTGGTTTCCGATATAGAGAACCGGAGTGTCGGCAGGAACATTTTCCTCTCCTATTACAGTGATCTTTGTGCCGGCCAGCCATAAAATGAATTTGAAAACACCCTGGATCAGTCTCAGGGAGCTGATATCCTTGACCATAGGAGAAAACTTTCCGATGATCCATTCTGCCAGCAGAATGGGAATAGAAAGAATCAAAAACCCTACCACTGTAATTACAATAAGTATGAATCGTATCATGTCTGTTACCTCTTTGCATAATTGAGCTGTATTCGGATGTAAGTGACAAAAAGCCATCATAAAATATTATACTCATTTTAGAAAATACTTGCAATAAATCTTTTTTCTTCCACATAGAATATGTACTAAGGAACATATTGGGGTGGCATTATGAAAAAAGCAGCCTTGCTGTTCTGGATTGCGGCGGTTTTTCTGATGCTCAGCGGATGCCGTGCAATACGTATTGAGGAGGCGGAACGGACTCCGCTCAAGTATACGGTAGTGGACAGCAGCAGGATTCCGGAGGAAGCGGCTTCTCTGATTGAGGAAAAAAAGGCTGCGGAATTTCAGATGATTTATCAGAGCGGAGAGGATATGTATCTGATCAAAGGCTATGGAAGGCAGATGAGCGGGGGATACAGCATACAGGTGACAGATCTTTCTCTGTCGTCTACGGCGATTTTCTTTTCCACAAAGCTTATCGGTCCTTCAAAGGACAGCCAGAGCGGCGAGCCTTCCTATCCTTATATTGCAGTAAAGACAGAGTACCGGGAAGAACCGGTGCAGTTTCAGTAATGATCAGGAGGAAAATGAGAGTGGAAATAAGAAAAGAAGACATTCAGATGCTTCGGATAAAAAGCAGAGCGGCCAGTCAGGTTACCTTTGACATGGACTATAACGTCCCGGATGTAAAGCCGGATATCGGAAGAATGATTCAGAACAAAGGAAATGTGACGATGGAGGAGGTACGCCTGAATGACGGCCATGCATTTCTCAGAGGGAACCTGAACGTGGATCTTCTCTATGTGGGAGAGGAGGAAGGCCGGGTGTACAGTCTGTCCGCCCGGCTGCCGATAGAGGAGACGCTGAACCTGGAGGGTATTGTAAGCGGTGACAAACTTTGCCTGAAATGGGAAATTGAGGATCTGAGCCTTCACCTGATACATTCGAGAAAATTGAATATTAAGGCCGTAGTTACTTTCTACGCGGTTGTGGATGAACTGAACGGGATCCGCCTGCCTGTGGCTCTGGACAATGATTCGGTATCGGTTAAGAAGAAAACAATGCGGCTTTTAAGCCTCGCCGTACATAAAAAAGACACTCTTCGAAAAAAGGAAGAAATCACATTAGCTTCAAATAAACCTAATATTGCCGAGCTTCTGTGGCACACGACTGAAGTCAGAGGCCTGGATCTGAGACCGGAGGACGGTGTGATAAGAGCGAAAGGAGAACTTTTTGTTTTCGTCCTTTATGCAGGCGACGATGAGAGCGGTTCTCTCCAATGGCTGGAATACTCTGTTCCCTTTACCGGAGAGGTGGAGTGCGGAGGCTGTACTTCCGGAATGATTCCCAATATGGAATTTTCTGTTATTCATCAGACTGTGGAAGTGAAGCCGGACGCAGATGGGGAAGAACGAATGCTTGTGGCGGACGTGGTTCTGGAGCTGGATATGAAACTGTATCAGGAGGAAGAACACGAAGTGATACTGGACGTCTACTCCCCCTTCTGCCAGTGTATCCCCAGGGGAAAGCGAGAAACGCTGGAGAGCCTGCTTATCAGAAATTTCTCCAAGTGCCGTCTGTCTGACAGGATAAATGTAAAAGAAAACCAGGGCAAAATTCTTCAGATCTGCCATGGACAGGGAAAAGTCAAAGTAGATAAAACGACTGTTGTAGAGAACGGCATTCAGGTGGAAGGAATTGTACAAACGAAAATCCTATATATTATAGGGAATGATGATATGCCGTTCTATTCTATGGAAGCCATGATTCCATTTACGCATATTGTGGAGGTCCGCGGCATCACCGGAGACAGTGTTTACCATCTTCATGCGGATCTGGAGCAGATGTCCACAACGATGGTGGACAGCAATGAAATTGAGGTTAAAGCCACGGTAAGCCTGAATGTGCTGGTGATAAGCTGTATAGAGGAAATGATCATTGACAAGGTGGAAGAACAGCCTCTTGATATGGAGAAAGTCCGCAGTATGCCGGGAATCACTGTATATATGGTGAAACCGGGAGATACGCTCTGGGATATTGCAAAAAAATTCTATACAACAGTAGAAGAAATCTGTGCAGGAAATAAACTGGAGAACGAGAAGATTGAGGTAAGCCAGCCTCTTCTGCTGATAAAAAAAGTCGAAGAGTAGGAAAAGGAAGAGAATGGTTATTGAAATTTGTCCAGGAATCATATAGAATATAAGAAGAAATTGTATACAAAGTACAGGAAAGCGTATACAAAATACATCAGAAATACTGAAATACAGAAGGGCAGAGGGGAAATTTATGCGGCTGAGAGCAATGGCAAAAATCAATCTGGGACTTGACGTAATCCGACGGAGGGAGGACGGGTATCACGAAGTGCGTATGATTATGCAGACCATACGGATGTACGATACGCTGGATATCCGGAGGAAGAGGACTCCGGGGATTGCGCTGTCAGTAAACCTTCCGTACATTCCCTGCGATGAACGCAATCTGGTATATAAAGCCGCGAAACTCCTTATGGATGAATTTCAGATTAAAGAGGGAGTCAGCATAAAGCTGACAAAGTCGATTCCGGTGGCTGCCGGCATGGCAGGGGGAAGCGCAGATGCGGCCGCTGCCTTTGTGGGGATAAACAGGCTTTTCCGCCTGGGCCTTACAGAGGAAGAGCTGATGAAACGCGCGGTCGGCACAGGAGCGGATGTGCCTTACTGCATTATGAGGGGAACCGCGCTGGCGGAGGGGATTGGAGAGAAGCTCAGTCAGCTACCTCCATTGCCGGACTGCTATGTGCTGATCGGAAAGCCGGGTGTAAGCGTTTCCACCAAAATGGCATATGAGAATCTGAAACTGGATCAGATAAAGAGACATCCGGATATTGACGGCATGATTCGGGATATCCAAAAGGGTGACCTGTATTCCATGACAGAAAAGATGGAAAACGTGTTTGAGCCGGGAATTATTGAGAGATATCCGGTTATCCGGAAAATTAAAGATTTTATGAAAGAAAAAGGAGCCCTCGGGGCGATGATGAGCGGAAGCGGCCCTACGGTATTCGGGATTTTTGACGACATGGAAAAGATTCATGCCGCAGCTGAGGCTCTGAAAAAGACCGGCCTTGCAAAAACGGTGTTTGCCGCCAGGATTTACAATCGCAACGGAGGTACAAAAGATGAATGATTTTTCTGTTGATATGAACGAATATCTGCCATTGCGCGACGTGGTGTTTAATACATTGAGAAAGGCAATCCTCAAAGGAGAGCTGAAGCCGGGGGAAAGGCTGATGGAGATAGCTCTTGCGGAACGGCTTGGCGTAAGCAGAACGCCGGTTCGAGAAGCTATGCGCAAGCTGGAGCTGGAGGGGCTTGTGGTGATGATCCCGAGAAGGGGCGCACAGGTTGCCAATATTACAGAAAAGGATCTGAACGATGTGCTGGAGGTGAGAATCGCTCTGGAGAATCTTTCTATCCAGAAGGCCTGCTCCTGCATGACGGAAGAACAGCTGGAAAAGCTATGGGAAGCCGCCAAGAAATTTGAGAGTATGACAGAGGACGGAAACCTGGTAAAGCTTGCGGAGGCGGATGTGGAATTTCATGAAGTAATTTACCGTTCCTCTGATAACCGGCGCCTGAATCAGGTGCTGAATAACCTGCGCGAACAGATTTACCGCTACAGGGTAGAATATCTGAAAGACGAAGATACCAGGAAGGTTCTTGTAAAGGAACACGAGGAGATATACCGGGCGATCAGAGAGAGGGACGTAAAAAAGGCCCAGGAAATTTCTTACCGCCATATAGAGAATCAGAGAGAGGCAATTATTCATTCTATCCGAGAGGAAGCTGAACTTCAGCCAAAAAACGAAAATCATAAATAAAATGGTATAAGCTGGGTATGATAAGAGAGATACGAAAGGTGTCTCTCTTTTTTGCTGCGTTCCGCCGCGGCAGCCCGGGGCGCCTGTAAGGAAGAAGTTTATAGATGCAGGAGCAGATGAAAAAAATGGAAAAAACGAAAATCTCTTTAAATATCAGAGAAAATGAAGCCTATATCCGGAAACGGTGTGAGAACTGCGCGGATATTCTGATACGCCCCATGAGACTGGGAGACGGTCCGAAGGTAGACTGTCTTATGGTCTATATAGAAGTGGCGGTCTCCAATATGATGCTGGATGACTCCGCCATCGGCAAAATGGTGAACCATTTCTGGGAAGTTGCGCCGGAACAGATACAGGAATTTGTGAGAAACAACAGTCTTGGAATCGCCGATGTAAAAAAACTGCCGGATATGGAGACGGCTTTTGCGGCTCTCCTTGCAGGAAACGCTGTTTTTTTTATGGACGGCTACGATCAGGCAATGAAAATTTCCAGCAAAGGATACCCCAATATGGGGGTCTCCGGAGCAGAAACGGAAAAAGTTCTCAGAGGCTCCAGGGAAGGATTTTCCGATTCGGTGAAAGTAAATTCCGCTCTGGTGCGCAAGAGAATCCGGGATACCAGGCTGAAGGTGGAGGAGAAAACGGTGGGAGTCCGCTCCCGGACAATGATTCAGATACTTTACATTGACGATCTTGTGCAGGAGGATCTTCTGGAAGAGGTGAAAAACCGGCTGGAGGAATATGAAGTTGACGGAATACTGGACAGCGGAATGCTGGAGCAGCTGACAGAGGAGAACTGGTACTCACCTTTTCCCCAGTATCAGACAACAGAGCGGCCGGACAGAGCGGCTCAGGAACTGCTGAATGGAAAAATCGTTCTCATCTGTGACAATTCTCCGTACGCCCTGATACTGCCAAGTTCTTTTAACGGATTTATGGAGAGCAGCGAGGACTGGTATCACCATTTTGAGATGGCTTCTTTCCTCAGAGTGCTCCGGTACCTGGCTCTTATGACAGCTACCCTGCTGCCGGGACTTTATCTGGCGGTAATCCGCTTCCACACCCAGATCCTGCCTACAAATCTGATTCTGTCTTTTGCAGAGGCCCGGGAGGGCGTGCCGTTTTCCAGTGTGGTGGAGCTGGTTTTTCTGGAGCTGGCTTTTGAGCTGATCCGCGAGGCAGGGGTAAGGATCCCGGGCTCTCTGGGAAACGCCATCGGAATTGTGGGAGGATTGATTGTCGGACAGGCAGCTGTAACGGCTAATCTGGTAAGTCCGATTGTTGTAATGATCGTTGCCCTGACAGCTCTGGGCGGAATGGTGATTCCAAATGAAGAGTTCGCCTCCGCCTTCCGGCTTTTGAAATATCTCTACCTGTTTCTGGGCGGATATCTGGGAATTTTTGGAATTGTCCTGGGAATCTATATGACGGCAGCACATCTGGCAGGGCTTTTAAGCTTTGGAATGCCTTATCTGGTTCCATTCATCAAGAAAGAAGGGCAGGGCGGAGCCGGAGAAGGAATTCTGAGGCTTCCGTTCCGCAAAAGAAGCAGAAGGCCCGTCTATGCGAAACAGGAGGAGAAACTAAGGCTGAAAAGGAGGAAAGAACCATGAAATTTGCGGAAAACAACAGAATTTCCCACCGGCAGCTCTACCGCCAGATGATCCTTGCCTTCCTCGCTCCGTTTCTTCTGTGTCTCCTGGGGGAGGGAAGAGTTCTGGGAAAATCCGGAATTGCGGGGATTTTTCTGGCTGCGGCCGTTCTCTCCGTCTATGTCCTGTTGCTTCTCCGGATGGTGCCCGGCTACTCAGATCTTGTGAAATCTCTTGGAGCAGTTACAGGAAGAGCAGCAGGTGCGTTTTTCCTTTTCTATATAGTTCTGACAGGCGCATATCTTGTAAGCGTGCTGTCAGAGCTGACTCCTGCAGTGCTGATTACAGGAATTCCCGGAACTGTGATTTCTGTTCTGACGGTGGCGGTATGCAGTTTCGGAACCCATAAGGGAATGCAGAGAAGGGGAAGGATGGCGGAAGTGTCCGGCGGGATCCTTCTTTGGGGCGTGGTACTGATGATGATTCTTTGCCTGGGCCAGAGCCGGATGTCTTATCTGAAAGAGATGGCGGAGGGGTCTTCTGTCAGAGGAGGAGAGGTTATAAAGAATGGGTATCAGGTACTCTGCGGATTTGCCGGAATCGGCCTTCTGCCTTTTGGACTTAAAGATGTGGAAAAAAAGGGAAAGGCGGGAAAAACATTGATTCTGGGAATTGTGACTCTCAGCGGAATTATGGCAGGTATACTGCTTCTGCTTCCGGCAGTTCTCGGATGGGAAAGGCTGAAAGCAGAGCCTTATCCGGTGCTTCCCCTGATGGCAGGAGCTGATCTTCCTGGCAATGTTCTGGCCAGATTTGACGTGCTGTGGATGGGATTTCTGCTATACAGCCTTCTCTTTGCTATAGGAAGCCTTTTCCATTACGGACATCAGATTACGCTGAAAGCACATATGGGAACCGGACGCTGGTGGCTGCCGGCGGCAGTATTTGCGGTTTCTCTTCTGAAATTTGGGGGGAGAGGGATTCAGGACTATTACCGCTTTTATCTTTCCCGCCTGTTTCTGCCGGGGCTTTTGCTTCTGCAGATTTATATGGCGTTTCGGGGAACATGGAAACGGAGAAACCGGAAAGCTGTGTCTGCTGTTATGCTGCTGGCTGCGCTTTTCTGCCTGAGCGGCTGTGCGGCCATAGAGCCGGAAAAGAGGATGTATCCGCTGGCTTTAGGCGTGGACGCAGAGGGAGAAGGATTTTCCATGACTTATGGAATGCCGGATCTCCCACAGGCGACAGGACAGGAGAAACAGGAAGAAAACGGAAGCATTCCGGTGCTTTCCATAACGGGGAAAGATTTTCAGGAGATCGGGGAGATCTATGACCGCTCCCAGGAAAAATATCTGGACATCAGCCATATTCAGGTAATTCTTCTGGGAAATACTCTGGTGGAAAGCGGACAGTGGCAGGAGTTTTTTTCCTATCTGAAGGAGGAACCTTTTATGGGAGAAAACGTATATCTTTTCCGCACGGAGGATCCTGAGGCGGTACTGGCCTGGGACAGCGGAGGGACTTCCGCGGGAGCCTACCTGACCGGTCTGCTGGAGAACCGTCTTCCGGAACAGCAGAAGGAGGGGGTGACGCTTCGCCAGGCGTACCATCAGTGGTATCAGGACGGATCCCTAGTACAGCTGCCGCGGATTATACTGGAAGAAAAGGGGATTCAGGTATATCTGAATCCCCCGGGTCAATAGAGCCTGTGCCTTTGTAAAGCGGCCTATGGCGTCAGTGTTTTTCGTTTTATAATGTAATATCCAACGCCCAGAGCGTCTGCAAGAAACCAGCCGATAGGCACAGACCACCAGATTCCTGTGGTGCCGATGAAGGGTACTGCGGAAAGCGCGTAGGCCAGTGCCACGCGGACGCCCAGGGAAACGACAGTGAGAACAACAGACATTCCCGGCTTTCCAAGGGCCCGGTACAGCCCGTAGAGCAGGAACAGAAGCCCGATCATATAATAAAAAGATCCTTCGATATGCAGATACCGGACGCCTTCTGAGATCACCGCGGTTTCTCCGGAATCGATAAAAAGTGTCATCAGAGGTTCCGCCAGCAGAAAGACGCAGAGAGAAAGCAGGGCCCCAAAAGTCATGGAAACGGCAGCGGCTGTTCGGACGCCCTTTCTGATTCGCTCCGTTTTCCTGGCGCCGAAATTCTGAGCAATAAAAATAGAAAAGGCGTTGCCGAAATCCTGAACCGGAAGATAGGCGAAGGCGTCTATTTTTACGGCAGCGGCAAAGGCGGCCATAACGGTTGTTCCGTAGCTGTTGACCAGCCCCTGGACGGCCAGGATCCCCAGATTCATAATCGACTGCTGGAGACAGGTCAGGGCGGAGAAACTGGTAATTTCTTTTACGCGGCTTATGCGCAGCCGGACATGGCCGTCTATTTTTAACAGATGCGGAAATTTTATTTTTGTATAGAGGGCGATGCCGATGCCGGATACATACTGAGAAATGACGGTAGCCTCCGCAGCGCCGGCCACACCTCTGTTCAGCCCCGCTACAAACCACAGATCCAGAACAATATTCAGACAGGCGGATACCGCCAGAAATGCAAGAGGAACTATGGAGTTTCCAAGGGAACGCAGCAGGGAAGCAAAAAAGTTGTAGAGAAAAATTCCTGCCAGACCGGAAAAAATAACGGTCAGATAATCTTTCATTAAGTCTGTCAAGTCAGCAGGAGTGCGCAGAAACCATATGATCCAGTCAGTCCCCGCAAAGACAGCGGCGTTAAGGATGACGGTGACTATGCCCAGCAGAACGAAGGAGGCAAAAATTCCTTCTTTCAGCCCGTTTCTGTCTTTTTCCCCGTAGCGGATGGAAAAAACAGTTCCGCTTCCCATCGCCAGTCCGAGAAGGATGGAGGTGAGAAAGGTCATCAGGGAAAAGGAAGATCCCACGGCAGCCAGGGCATCTGCGCCAAGAAACCGTCCGACAATTATCGTATCGGCAATATTGTAGCACTGCTGAAGAAGATCTCCCAGAATCATAGGAACAGCGAAACGGATCATCGTCTTTATAACCGGGCCTTCTGTAAGGTCGTTTTTCATTTGCTTCATCTCTGCTTTCATTACGAAATATTTGAATTAACATTTGTAAAATATTATAATTATACTTTTTCCTAATGTCAATAATGAGTTGCGTTTTGCTTGACTGTGAAAAACAAGCGGTTATATAATAACGGAAAAGAAAGAACGAAAGGAGCTGCCGCTTATGTTTTTGGACGGACTGGACGAGACGGATCAGAAGATTCTGCAGCTGCTGATACAGAATGCAAGAATGTCTTATTCAGAGATCGGGCAGAAGATCGGAATATCCAGAGTTGCAGTAAAAATGCGGGTGCAGGCGCTGGAGAAAAAGGGAATCATTGAGGAGTACACTACCGTGATCAATCCTCAGAAGATCAGCGGGGCAATTTCCTGCTATTTTGAGATAGAGACAGCGCCGGATAAACTGATGCAGGTTGCGGAAACTCTGAAAAAGAAAGACACGGTCACACAGATTTACCGGGTGACAGGAAAGAGCAAACTGCATGTTCACGCGGTCGCCTCTTCCAACGAGGAAATGGAGACCTTGATTTACGGCACTATGGACAAGCTTCCCGGTGTACTTGCGTGTTCCTGTAATATGATTTTTTCCAGGATCAAGGACATCAAAGGGCTGCGGCTGTAAAGGGCTCTCCGTTTTCCGGAAGGGAAACTTTTCTGCCCTGAAGCAGATACGGGAGAAAAAGGGTATATTGCGGATCAAACCTGGCGATACTTCAGATAGCGCCGGCAGGAGCCGGCGGGATCAGGAGGTATGGACAAAATCAATGAAATGGTTTGACAATACGAAAAAAAGCGCAGGAAAGATTCTCAGCCGGATGAGGGACAGAAGAAACAGAATTGCCGTCTCCGTACTGGCAGGAGTACTGGCAGTTTCCTGGGGGGCCGGCAGCATAAAACAGCCTGTTTATACAGGAACAGCGGCATGGTGGGGCGCCATGTACCCGGAGTTCTGCTTCGCGAAGCCCCGGGAGGACATAACAGCGGATGGGAGGGAAGAGGATGCAGAAGGGCAGCGCCCCAAGCTTTCCTTCTGGCTTGCGAAAGCACTGGATTGGTGATATGATAAGAGAAATTCAGAGACAGCGCTGATACACAGGCCGGGCAGAAGTACTGTCTGGAATCCTGTGTTTACTGCTGCAAAGAGCCAAGGAGATCAGAATATGAAGCCAGACAGAGATGCGCCGGTGGGCGTATTTGATTCCGGAGTAGGCGGCCTTACCGTTGCCAGAGAAATCATGCGGAACCTGCCTTCAGAAAAAATTGTATATTTTGGGGATACGGCCAGGGTTCCCTATGGAAACAAATCCAAGGAGAACGTAATCCGTTATTCCCGGCAGATCATTCACTTCCTTCTGGAACAGCGCGTGAAGGCGATTGTGATTGCGTGCAATACGGCCAGTGCTTTTGCGCTGGACGAGGTGAGAGATGAATTTGATATTCCCATATTAGGCGTAATTGAGCCGGGAGCCAGGGTGGCGGCCCAGGAAACCAAAAACAAAAAGGTGGGGGTAATTGGAACAGAGGGAACTATTGGCAGCGGGATTCACGCCTCTTATCTGAAGAGGCTGAATCCGGAGATCACAGTCATAGGGAAAGCCTGTCCGCTGTTTGTTCCGCTTGTGGAAGAGGGATGGCTCCATGATCCGGTGACGGTGGAAGTGGTTGCCAGATACCTGCAGGAATTTAAGGATAAAGAAGTGGATACGCTCATACTGGGCTGCACCCACTATCCGCTGCTGCGTTCCACCATCGGCGAGTTTATGGGAGACAGCGTGAGACTGGTAAATCCGGCATATGAGACAGCTCTGGAGCTGGGAGCGCTTCTGAAAAAGGAGAACCTTCTCAGCCCGGGAAAAGAGCAGGAGGAATTTCCATATCGCTTTTATGTCAGCGACCTTGCGGATAAATTTAAAGCTTTTGCCAATTCGATTTTGCCTTACGATGTGGAAATGACAAAAAAGATTGATATTGAGAAATATTAGGAGGAACGCATGAACAAAGATGTGCTGATACATGTAAGAGGGCTCCAGATGATGAATACAGGCGATGAACAGGAACCTATTGAGATTGTTGTGCCGGGACAGTATTATTTCCGCAACGGAAGCCATTATCTCCGTTATGAGGAGATTCTTGACGAGGGAGATAAGCCTACGGTTAATTACATAAAAATGTCCCCAAAGGGAATGGAAGTCCGTAAACAGGGGGTAATCAATGTCCATATGGTATTCGAACAGGGAAAGAAAAATATGACCTATTATACGACTCCCTACGGTACGCTTCAGATGGGAATCGCTGCGACGGGGATGGATCTGCAGGAAACAGAGGACGGCATTAATATGACCGTGGATTATTCTCTGGACATGAACGAGGAGCATGTGGCGGACTGCTGTCTGTCCGTTATCGCGCAGTCGGCAGATGCGCCGGGATTCGTTCTGTAGCGGAGCAGGCGAAACGCAGACAGGGATGCTGTCCGGCTGGTTTTCCAGCCTGTCAGCATCCCTGTTTTATATTATTTTCTGCTGAATATTCGTTTGAAAAAGCCCTTTTTCTTCTGAGGCGGAGCATCCAGATGACCGCGAATGCCGCGGACACCTACGATATAAAGCCCGCTGACCTCAGCCTTGACTTCTTTTTTTACCGGAATTACTTCAAAAACTTTTTCGTCGGCAATCAGAATAGAAATCTTCGGACCGATTTTTGCTTTTACGATAGGAAGCTTTGTTCTGCGCATAAGCTTGGGAGCCTGGTCAATGACCATCTGCGGAAGTCCGGATTGTTTTAAGGGAAGTCTTTTTTTGTCAATAACCAACATGGAAACGGTCTGTTTTGCGGCTTCAATCTGAGCTTTTTGTTCTTCTTGTTTTTTCTGAGCCTTTTTTCCCCAGAAATAAAGGCCAATAAGTGCACCGATGAGTACGACAAGGATGACAAGAAGGACGATAGTAACTGGATTCATAATTACCCTCCTCAATATGTAAAAATAGTAATACTCTTTCAATGGAAAGAGAACACCTGTCGTGCGAAATCTATTTTATCATTTATTCCGGTAAAAGGCAAACAGTTTCGGGACTTTTTTGGACGTCCTTTTTGTATGGACTTTATAAGAATATTTTCAGCAAACAGAGAAAAATAGTGGAAATTTGTCTGGTAAAAAGTTATAATGATGTAACGACATAATTCGAAAAAATTTCCCTGAAAAAAAAGGGGATATATGCTGAAAAAACGCAGATATGCAGGAAAAGAAAATGTTTGGAATAACGAGAAAAAGGATGGGTATATTAAGGATTACAAAATATATTTCAAAGGAGTTACTATGAAGGAGAAAGATGGATCAACAGAACAAAGGAGGCCCCGCATCAAAGAGGACGAATTAAAGAATAAGACAGAGGAAGAACGGGACGAATATTTCCGGGAACAGAGAAGAAAGAGGAGGCTGCGCAGGCAGCAGCAGGAGAGAAGGAGAAAGCTGATCATTCTAGGCGCCACTGCGGCAGTATCTCTGTTTGTGATTATAGGAGCCGCCAGAGGAATTGCAGGATTTATCAGCAGCAGAGTCGGTTCTTCCGGAAAGACAGAAACCATGGCAAAAGCTGAGGACACGGAGTCCGGCTCACAGAAAGCCCAGGACAAGGGAGCGGAGAGCCAGGATCTTCTGGATCAGGCCAATCTTCTGGCAGCCCAGTATGACTATGACAGTGCCATACAGCTTCTGCAGGACAGCAGCGGATATGAAGAAAACACAGAATATCAGAATGCGGTAAAAAGCTTTCAGGAGA
This sequence comes from Candidatus Blautia excrementipullorum, assembly GCA_019118645.1. Classification (GTDB taxonomy): domain Bacteria; phylum Bacillota; class Clostridia; order Lachnospirales; family Lachnospiraceae; genus Blautia_A; species Blautia_A excrementipullorum. The sequence continues at coordinate 26,138 of DWYN01000061.1, forward strand.
CAAAGGCTACCTGCAAGCCGTGGCCGCTTGAGGAGGTAACTCATGTTTTCTATCATACGTTGATTAAGGATCCGTCCAAGGCTTTTGACGGAGACTACAAAGCGGCGGATTATAATCAGGTTATGACAACGATAGACGAATTTAACAAGATTACGCAGACCATGTATGACAAGGGCTACGTGATGGTCAGCATATATGATATGGCCAGTGTCAGCGAGGACGGCACGGTAACGCCGGGGGAGATCCTTCTTCCTCCGGGGAAAATTCCGTTTGTGCTTTCTCAGGACGATGTGTGCTATTATCATTATATGGACGGCGACGGCTATGCGTCGAAACTGATTGTGGATGATGAGGGCAAAATCCGCAACGAATATATTGAGGACGACGGCAGTGTTTCCGTAGGAGATTATGATATGGTTCCTCTCATTGACCGTTTTGTAGAGCAGCACCCGGACTTTTCTTACAGGGGAGCCAGGGGAATCGTGGCGCTGACGGGATATAACGGAATTCTTGGATACCGCACAGATATAAGCTATGAGACCCGCCCGGACGATCTTGACCAGGACAAGGTGGAATGGCTGGACAGCCATCCGGATTTTAACCTGGAGGAGGAAAGAGCAGGAGCCAAGAAAGTGGCGGATGCCATGAAGGCAGAGGGATGGCTTTTTGCCAGCCATACCTGGGGCCATCAGAATATTGGACAGATTGATTTGACCCATCTTCAGACGGATACACAGAAATTTAAGGATAACGTAGACCCTCTGATCGGAGGAACGGACATTATTATCTTTGCTTTCGGAACGGACCTCACCGCGCAGGAAGACTACTCGGGGGATAAATTTGAATATTTGAAAAGTGTGGGATATAATTATTTCTGCAATGTAGATTCCAGCAAGTATTTTGTACAGATTCGCGACAGATATTTCCGGCAGGGAAGAAGAAACCTGGATGGATACCGAATGTATTATAATCCGGAGCTTCTGGAAGATCTGTTTGACGCAAAAGAGGTCTTTGATCCGTCCAGACCGACGCCTGTTCCGCCTATGGGATAAAGGCCTGGGACACAGTCAAATCCGCCGGATAAAGTCTTTCCGGCGGATTTGTGCAAGGTGATTGTTTTGGGGAAGGGACAGAAGAAACAGAAGAAAGGGGAACATAAATATGAGAAAAAGAGCTGCGGTACTGGCTCTGATACTATGCGCGGCCGCAGTACTGACTGCCGGCGGTCTGACTCCATTTTCGCAAAGGAATCTGAAGAGTGCAGGTCAGAAAACAGAAGTGACAGCTTTGCCTGAGAGCCTGTCTCAGGAAGAGGGCAGCAGCGAAGAAGATACCGCAACAGCAGAAAAAGAAGATGCAGGAGAGAAAAAAGACACAGAAGGAGAGCAGTCTGATGAGACGGAAACATCAGGGGATAGCCAGTCTGTTCTTGAACAGGCGCAGACGATGTACGCCCAGTACGATTATGACGGGGCTATTCTTCTTCTGAAGGGGCAGGAGGACTTTACATCCAATAAAGACTATATGGATCTTGCGGCCAGATGCCAGGTGGCCAGGGAATCCCTGGTGGAGTATCCTCTTGAGCAGATCACCCATGTGTTTTTCCATACGCTGATTTATGATACATCCAAAGCTTTCGACGGAGATTCAGACGAAGGCGGATATAATCAGATGATGACCACTGTGGATGAGTTTAACAAGATCATTGAGAGTATGTATGAGAAAGGCTACGTTCTGGTAAGCCCTCATGATATGGCAACCGTCAGCGAGGACGGTACTGTCAGCAGAGGGAAAATTATGCTTCCGGAGGGGAAAATTCCCTTTGTGCTTTCTCAGGACGATGTAAGTTATTATCATTATATGGACGGCGACGGTTTCGCTTCCCGCCTTGTTCTGGATGAAAACGGGCAGGTTAAGGCGGAATATATAGAGGATGATGGCAGTGTCTCCGTAGGCAATTATGATCTTGTCCCCATTCTGGATGATTTTATCAGGGAACATCCGGATTTTTCCTACCACGGAAGGAAGGGAATTCTTGCCATGACCGGCTACAATGGCGTTCTGGGATACAGGACGGATATTGCCTATAAAACCAGGGAGAACCTCCAGGACGACCAGAAGGCTTTCCTGGACAGTCATCCGGACTTTGATTACGATAAAGAGGTGGCGGAAGCCACAAAAGTAGCTGAGGCCATGAAAGCCAGCGGCTGGGAGTTTGCCAGTCATACCTGGGGCCATTTAAATGCCACGGACCGCAGCGCGGAGGATCTGAAAACCGATAATGAGAAGTGGGAAGCCTATGTGGCCCCGATTCTTGGGAAGACAGATATGATCATCTTTGCCTTCGGCGCCGATATCGGCGGATGGGAAGGATATTCCATGGACAATGAAAAATTCGCCTATTATAAGAGCAGGGGTTACGACTATTACTGCAATGTGGATTCCAGCCAGTATTTTGTCCAGATTTCAGATCAGTATTTCCGACAGGGAAGAAGAAACCTTGACGGGTATCGGATGTATTATAATCCGGATATGCTCAGCGACCTTTTTGACGTGTCGCAGGTCTTTGATCCATCCAGACCGACGCCTGTTCCAGAAATGTAGTCTGCTTTGCTGAGAAAGACCGGACAGGGGAACCGGGAGGAGCCCGGTACAGAAATATGGTTTTATCAAAAAGAAGGGAGTCAATTATGAAGAAAAAAACAGTTTTAGCTATGTTGATCATGTGCATGGCTTTCAGCTCCGCAGCATGCGGAAATGAAAAGGAGGGCAGCACCGCTCAGACGGAAGAGACAGCTGAGGGAGAAACCGGCGGAAACGAGACAGAAGGCGCTTCTGAGGACGGCGAAGAGGCGGAGAAAGTCCGGCTGGTTTCCGTAAGCGATGTTTCTGACTATGTGACCATAGGAACATATAAAGGACTTGAACTGGATAATATTGTCCAGCCTGTTTCTGACGAAGATGTGGAGGCAGAGATTGAATACCGCCTTCAGGACAGCAGCGAGGAAGTAACAGACGGAACAGTGGAAGAGGGCGACTTTGCGACAGTGAACTTTACCGGCACAATCGACGGCCAGGATTTTGAAGGCGGGACAGAAGAAGACTATGATTTCACTGTGGGCGACAGCGGAATGGTGTCGGATTTTGACAACGGCGTGATCGGCATGAAAAAGGGAGAGACAAAGGAAGTGACCGTGGCTTTTCCGGAAGATTACTATGACCCTGCGGTGGCGGGAAAAACTGCCGTTTACGAGATTACCCTGCAGAAATTTACAAGAGCTCCAGAGCTTACAGACGAATGGGTGGCGGAGAATTCAGACGTAAAGACGACAGACGAATACCGGCAGGCGGTAAAAGCAGAGCTTGAAGAAAACGCAAATGAGATGGCGAAACTGGATTTGTATGCCAGCGCATGGACAATGGTTCTGGACGCTTCGGAGGTGAAAGAGTATCCGCAGGAGGATCTGGATGCGGCCGTTCAGGCGTATAAGGATCTGAATGATCAGTATATTCAGGAAGCCGGAATGGACATGAGCGAATTTCTGGAGTCGCAGGGCATCACTGAGGAGGAATACGAAGAAGAATGTACCCGCTATGCTGAGGCTAAAGTGGAACAGAACCTGATTGTACAGGGAATTATGGACCAGGAGGGCCTAAGCTTCGAGGACCAGGAAACTCAGGAACTGCAGGGTCAGCTGATTCAGGAGTACGGTGTGACAGATATCAATCAAATGGTAGAGATTTATGGACAGCAGGAAGTAAACGAGTCCCTGGCTCTGCTCAGAGTTGAGAAATTTATTGTAGACAACGCCACGATTGATGAAAAAGTAGGCGGAGGAGACGATCTTGCTGAAAACGAAGACGCCGTAACTGAGAATGAGGCCTACGATACGGGAATAGAAGGGGATGAATCCGGCGATTACGCAGACGCAGGTGCGGATGATATGGAAATGGAAGAAACGGATGACGTTGTAGTGGAAGAGTAAGCAGACGGAAGGAGATAAAGAAATGATTATTAAAAACGGAGCGGTTTTTCAGGAAGACGGAACTTTTTGCAAAGAAACTCTCTATATCGAAGATCATAAGCTGGTAGATTCCGAAGACAAGGTGACGGATAAGACAGAAGTAGACGCAGAGGGACTTCTGGCGATTCCGGGACTTGTGGACATTCACAGTCACGGAGCCTTTGGCTATGATTTTTCTGACGGGGACCCGGAGGGACTTAAGGAAATCCTCAGGTATGAAAAACGCAGCGGAATTACCTCCTATTGTCCTACATCCATGACTCTTCCAAAAGACCGTCTTGAGAAGATCTTCAACAGTATTAACGATGCCGGTACAGGGGAGGATATGGCTGCGGTAAGAGGAATCAACATGGAGGGCCCGTTTCTGGATCCCAAGAAGAAGGGGGCTCATGTGGAGGAATGGATCTGCCGTCCGGATGCAGCGTATTTTCGCGAGCTGAACCGGCTGTCCGGAAACCGGGTGAAGCTGGTAACTCTTGCGCCGAATGTGGACGGCGCCATGGAGTTTATTAAGGAGGTTCACGAGGAAGTATGCATTTCCCTGGGACATACTTCCGCGGATTATGACTGCTCCGCCAGGGCCATAGAGCTGGGCGCCCACCACCTGACACATCTTTACAATGCCATGCCGCCTCTGGCGCACAGAGAACCCGGACTGATCGGGGCGGCTGTGGATGATCCCCAGTGCATGGCGGAGCTGATCTGCGACGGATACCATATACATCCTTCCGCAGTCAGGATTGCTTTCCGCCTCTTCGGACCGGAGAGAATGATTCTGGTAAGCGACTCTATGAGAGCTGTGGGAATGGAAGACGGCGTCTATGAACTGGGCGGACAGAAAGTGTTCATGAAAAACAGAAAGGCGACTTTGGAGGACGGAACGATTGCCGGTTCTGCAACAAATCTTTTTGACTGTATGCGCAAAGCTGTGGAATTTAAGATTCCTCTGGATCAGGCGGTCTTTGCGGCCACCAGAAATCCGGCGAAGAGCATAGGCATTTATGACCAGGTGGGATCTCTGTCTGTGGGGAAAGAGGCGGACATTCTTCTTGTGACGGAAGATCTGGAGCTGAAGAGGGTCATCTGATCGAAAAAAGAAGCCAAATGTGCTATTGTATTTTGCCGCTAAATGAAGTATGATGGCAAGTGGAAAATTAAGAGACATGTCCGGCAGATAGGAAAAGGGATGACGGACAGAAAAATACAGAATTAGTAGCAGGTGGGTAACAATGGATAAGAGGGTTTTGCGCGAGAGAATGCGCAGAAAACAGCGCCAGCTAAGGCGAAGGAAGATTATGCGCCTTGTGGGATATGTGATAGGAGTTGTCCTTGTAGTCACATTTCTGGTAAGAGGGGTGATTCTTCCCATTGCCCGGGGAATTGGAGGAAAAGATGCCGATAAGCCGGTGGAGATCCAGGCGGAGACAACCGAGACGGCGGCGGCCGACCCGGATGCGGCGATCAGAAAACCCTTAAAGGGAAAGGGTGATCTGACGAAAGCTTCCGATCTGACAGCCGGATGGCATGAAGACGAAAACGGAAAATGGTATCAGAACTTTGACGGTACATACTATGCCGGAGGTTTTCAGGAAATTGACGGCGTTACTTACTCTTTTGACGACAATGGATACATACAGACCGGATGGGTCAGCAACGGATATGATGACCTGTATTTCAATGAGGACGGTTCCTACAATCCGGATAAACATAAAACAAGAATTGCTCTGACTTTCGACGATGGACCCGGAGAGTACACAGACCAGCTTCTTGACTGTCTTGAAGAAAATAATGCGCATGCTACATTTTTTATGCTGGGACAGAATGTGGGAAACTGGGAGTCCACGGTACAGAGAATGGTGGATATCGGCTGCGAGATTGGCAGCCACAGCTATGATCATCCGGATCTTCTCAGCCTGTCAGAGGAGGAAATTCAGAATCAGTTCCAGAAAACAGACGATGCACTGAAACAGGCGTGCGGACAGCCGGCTTCGGTGGCGAGGGCTCCATATGGATCGGCCAATCAGACCGTATATGATATTGTCCAGAAGCCATTTTTTATGTGGTCTCTTGATACGCAGGACTGGTCGCTGCTGAACGTGGATGCCGACTACAATGCTGTTATGAACGGCGACCTTACAGACGGCTCCATTATACTGATGCATGATATCCACGAACCTTCCGTTCAGGCTGCTGTTAAATTAATTCCGGATCTTCTGGAGAAGGGATACAAACTGATGACTGTCAGCGAGCTGGCCGAGGCGAAAGGTGTGGATCTGCAGTATGCATCCTACACAGATTTCTGGGACAGCTCCATGGAGAGCGGCCTGGTGGCCGGATACGAAGGCAGCACATCTTCTGAGGATGAGAATTCTGACGGTTCCGGCGGCGATGTCTCCGATGGAGATTCCGGCGAAGAAACTTTTGATGATGGAAGCGGGGATTACAGCGACGGAAGTGATGATTCCGGCTATAGTGACGGCTCCGGGGATTACAGTGACGGAAGCGATGATTCCAGCTACAGCGATGACTCCGGAGATGAGTACTGTGAGGAAGATTCAGGAGAATACTGACACATCAGCCGGCTGAAAAAGAAAATACAATTTGGAGAGGAGGGGACAGCTTTTGGGAACAGAAGCTGTCCCCTCGCTGTACGGCAAATATTTGCCGCTGTCATGGTTTCCTTTGTTGACAGAAACAATGCAGATTAGTATAATATGTCTATAAAAATACTTGAAAACAATGCATTTTATGTGCAGATTACTGGAGGGCAACGTAGTGGGCAGATGGTTTGAAGAAGCAGTATTTTATCACATGTATCCAATTGGAATGACAGGGGCGCCGAGAAGAAATGAGCAGACAGAGGTAACGCACCGTTTTGACAGTCTGACGGAGTGGCTGCCCCATATTAAAGATCTGGGATGCACAGCAATATATATAGGACCCCTGTTTGAATCTACTTCGCATGGGTATGATACGAAAGATTACAAGCTGGTGGACAGAAGACTGGGAGACAATGAAGATTTTAAGAAGTTTGTGGAGGAGGCACATAAACTGGATATCCGGGTAGTTGTGGACGGCGTGTTCAACCATACAGGCCGGGAATTTTTTGCTTTTCAGGATATTCAGAAAAACAGAGAAAATTCTCCTTATTGCAGCTGGTATAAGGGCGTTAACTTCGGATGGAACAGTCCGTATAATGACGGCTTCGGATACGAGGCATGGAGAAACTGTTTTGAACTGGTAAATCTGAATCTCCAGGAACCGAAAGTGCGGGAATATCTGCTGGATGTAATCGGATTCTGGATTGATGAGTTTGACATTGACGGTATCCGCCTCGACTGTGCGGACTGTCTGGAATTCTCTTTTATGGAGGATATGCGGCGGTTTACCAATGAGAAGAAAGAAGATTTCTGGCTGATGGGAGAAGTGATTCACGGGGACTACAGCCGGTATGTGAAGCCGGAAATGCTGGACTCAGTGACAAATTATGAGCTGCATAAAGGATTATATTCCGGGCATAATGACCATAACTATTTTGAGATCGCACACACCATCCGCCGGGAATTTGACGCCGCCGGAGGTATTTATAAGGGGCTGAAGCTCTATTCTTTTGTGGATAATCATGATGTGGACAGGATTGCGTCAAAGCTGAATGTCCCGGGACATATTTATCCGGTATACACGCTTTTATTTACACTTCCCGGCATACCGTCCATTTATTACGGATCAGAATGGGGAATCAAAGGAAGAAAAGAGGGGGCTAACGATGATCCTCTGCGGCCGGCGGTAGATCTGAAGAAAGCTCTGGAGAATCCGGATGATCCGAAACTCCTGGAATGGGTGAAGACTCTCGGAAAGATCCATAAAGAACAGCCGGCTCTCTGGGACGGCAGATACCAGGAGCTGCTTCTGACAAACCGACAGTATGCCTTTGCCAGAATTTTCGGAGAAGAAGGCGTTGTAGTTGCTGTCAATAATGACGAAAATCCGGCGGAACTCCGTATCCGCGTGCCGATGGACGGAAAAACTTATACAAGTCTGACCGACGGAAGCGAAGGGGATGTTGAAAACGGAAGCCTTTGTGTAACGCTTCAGCCGAATGAAAGCCGGATTTTTGCTTTTGCATAAAAACAGAACAGGGAGGTAGTTTTGAGATGGGAGAGAAAATGCAGTTTACAGAGCTGGACCAGTATTTGTTTGGCCAGGGAACACACTATGATGTTTATAAAAAGCTGGGAGCGCATCCTACAACACAGAGAAGAAAAAAGGGCGTTTATTTTGCTGTATGGGCGCCCAGAGCCCAGTCCGTTTCTGTAATCGGGACTTTTAACGACTGGGATGAGGAAGCGAACCCAATGACAAAGGTGGGACCGATCGGCGTGTTTGAGGTGTTTGTGCCCGGCGCTAAGATCGGGGATCTGTATAAGTTCTTTATTGTAGGAATGCACGGTGAAAAGCTTTATAAGGCGGATCCCTATGCCAACGAGTCGGAACTGAGGCCGGGAACTGCTTCGAGAGTGACTGACATTACGGACTATGTCTGGAAGGATGCCGTCTGGATTAAGAACCGTCAGGAATTCGATGAAAAAATCTCTCCCATGTCTATCTACGAGGTGCATCCCGGATCCTGGAAAAAACATCCCATAACGGAGGAAGATCCGGATGGTTTTTACAATTACCGGGAATTTGCCCATGAGCTTGCAAAATATGTAAAAGAAATGGGCTATACCCATGTAGAGCTGATGGGGATTGCGGAACATCCCTTTGACGGCTCCTGGGGATACCAGGTAACCGGATATTATTCTCCTACCTCCCGCTACGGAACTGCGCAGGATTTTAAATATCTGGTAGATTATCTCCACATAAATAAAATCGGCGTAATCCTTGACTGGGTTCCGGGGCATTTTCCAAAGGATGCCCATGGTCTGGCAAACTTTGACGGAACGGCTGTATATGAACACCAGGATCCGCGCCAGGGCGAACATCCTGACTGGGGAACAAAGATCTACAATTACGGCCAGCCAGAGGTAAAGAATTTCCTGATCGCCAACGCGCTTTTCTGGATTGAAGAGTGCCATGTGGACGGCCTCCGGGTAGATGCTGTTGCCTCTATGCTGTATCTGGATTACGGAAAGAAAGACGGCCAGTGGGTGGCCAACAAATACGGGGATAATAAGAACCTGGAGGCTATTGAATTCTTCAAGCATCTGAATACGGTAGTGCTGGGAAGAAATCACGGAACAGTGATGATTGCCGAAGAATCCACCGCATGGCCGATGGTCACAGGAAAAGCAGAGGACGGAGGCCTTGGATTTTCTCTGAAGTGGAATATGGGATGGATGAACGATTTCCTGGAGTATATGAAGCTGGATCCTTATTTCCGGAAATACAATCACAATAAGATGACTTTTTCAATGACGTATGCCTACAGTGAGCGGTACGTTCTCGTGATCTCCCACGATGAGGTGGTTCATCTTAAGTGTTCCATGATCAATAAGATGCCCGGATATCCGGATGACAAGTTTAAAAACCTGAAGGCAGCCTACGCCTTTATGTTCTTCCATCCGGGCAAGAAGCTGCTGTTCATGGGCCAGGAGTTCGCCCAGCTGAGAGAGTGGAGCGAGGCGAGAGAACTGGACTGGTATCTTCTCGGGGAAGAGAATCACAAGGATATGCAGGATTTTGTGAAAACGCTGCTTCATCTGTATAAGAAATACCCGGCTCTGTATGCCGGCGACAATGATCCGGAAGGCTTTGAGTGGATTAATCCCAACGATGGCGACAGAAGCATATTCAGCCTGGTAAGAAAATCTCCTACAAAGAGAAACAATCTGCTGTTTGTGGTGAATTATACTCCGGTGGAAAGAGCGGATTACCGGGTCGGCGTGCCGAAAAAGAAACAGTATAAGCTGATTATGGACGAGCACGGTATGCTGGAAAAACCGGAAATCTTCAAAGCGGAGAAAAAGGAGTGCGACAACCGGGAATTTTCCTTCGCTTATCCTCTGCCTCCCTATGGAGTGGCCGTATTTGTATATTAAAGCAGGGGTCTGAGCTCCGCGCAGGAAGCGTATTTCAGTGTTTTGGTAAAATTACAGCAGGAATAGCGTGCGGCAGATATGCATATATTAGTGAAAGTTACAGAAAAGCCATGGTTTTTTAATAAATTCTTTGCAAATTAAGTCATTGCAATTTCTGGAAATATGCGATATACTGTACGCGACTGATAAGTTAAGAATCAATAGAAATAGAGAATCAAGAATTTTTAATTATGAAAGGAGACATAGAAATGAAAGTATCTAATATTAAAGATATTGACAAATTCTTTGAAGTAGTTGATAGCTGCAAAGGCAAAGTGGAACTGGTAACAGGCGAGGGCGACAGACTGAATCTGAAATCCAAACTGTCCCAGTATGTATCTCTGGCAAACATTTTCTCCGGCGGTGAGATTCCGGAACTGGAGATTGTTGCATATGAGAAGGAAGACATTGATAAGCTTCTGAACTTTATGATCAACGGCTGATATCAAAAGAAAAATCCGGCGGGGGCATGATTCGTCATGTCCCCGCTATGTTGTATCTGCCTGATGCCCGGAAGCATCAGATCAGCAAAAGGAAATGCCGCCCGTTATATGCGGGAGAGACAGCTGCAACCAGGGGGTGCCATACTTCCTGGTCATGTTGCGTTAAGCAGCTTGTGCCTTCTGCTCTGCATAGCATCGATGCTAAGGAAGCGAAAAGAGTCCGGCGGAGGGAAACAAAAGCTTTCCGGCGGTGTGGGGTTTCTGCTTATAATGCGGGCGTGAGAATAAAGAATCGAGGGAATGAATGATGACAAAAATTGATATTATATCCGGCTTCCTTGGAGCCGGCAAGACAACTTTGATTAAGAAACTCCTGAAAGAGGCTTTTCAGGAGGAACAGGTGGTTCTGATTGAGAATGAATTCGGGGAGATCGGAATTGACGGAGGATTTCTGAAAGAAGCCGGAATCGAGATCCGGGAAATGAATTCCGGATGCATCTGCTGCTCCCTGGTGGGAGACTTTGGAGCGTCTTTGAAAGAGGTGATTTCCAAATATCATCCTGACCGCATTCTGATTGAGCCATCCGGCGTAGGCAAGCTCTCCGATGTAATTAAGGCGGTCCAGGGAGTCCAGGAAGAAACGGGTCTTGTGCTGAACAGCTATACCACAGTTGTGGACGCAAAGAAATGTAAAATGTACATGAGAAATTTTGGAGAATTTTTCAACAACCAGGTAGAGTACGCAGGAGCGATTATCATGAGCCGTACGGACATTGTAGACGAAGCGAAAGCTGCAGCGGCTATGGAGCTGCTCCGGGGCATCAACAGCAGGGCTGCGATCATCACCACCCCTATTGAGCAGCTGGACGGAAAGAAGATTCTTGAGGTTATGGAACATCCGGTATCTCTGGAGCAGGAGATGCTGGAGGAAGAGGTCTGCCCTGAGTGCGGCCATGTTCATGAACATGGACACCATCACGGGGAGGATCATCACCATCACGGGGAGGATCATCACCATCATGAAGAGGAGCATGATCATTACCATGAGGAAGAGCACGGCCATCACCACGGCGGGGATCATGACCACGACCATGAAGGGGAGTGTGGATGCGGCCACGATCACCACCATGATCATGAATGTGGGTGCGGCCATGACCATCATCACGGCCATCATCATGCGGATGAGGTTTTCACAAGCTGGGGACGTGAAACTATCCGGAAATATACAAAAGAGAAGCTGGAAAAAATTCTGGATACCCTGTCAGAGTCTGAAGAATACGGCACTATTCTCCGGGCAAAAGGAATGCTTCCCTGTGAGGACGGCACCTGGATTTATTTTGATATGGTACCGGAGGAGACAGAGATCCGAAGCGGAGCTCCGGAGTATACCGGCCGCCTCTGCGTGATCGGGTCAAAACTGAATGAGGACAGGCTGGCAGAACTTTTCGAAGTCTGACATCGGGCAAGAAGGAGGAAACATGGAAGAAATTACTGTTCCGATTTATCTTATTACGGGGTTTCTGGAGAGCGGAAAAACCTCTTTCCTGAATTTTACCCTGCAGCAGGATTATTTCTATATAGACGGAAAAACTCTTCTGATTCTCTGCGAAGAAGGGGAGGAAGAGTATGACAGAAGCATGCTGGAAATGAGCAATACGGTTGTGGAAATTATTGAAAAGGAAGAAGATCTGACCACGGAGCGTCTTGTGGCCATGGATATCCTTCATCAGCCGGAGCGCGTGATCATAGAATATAACGGAATGTGGCTGGTAAGCAATTTCCAGAAGCTTCAGAAGCCCAAGGGCTGGGGCGTTGAGCAGCAGATTACCTGTGTGGATGCAAGCACTTTCCAGCTTTACATGGCAAATATGAAATCCATATTTATGGATATGGTGAGAACCAGCGATATGGTGGTCTTTAACAGATGCAAAAGAGAAGATCCGCTTCCCTCCTACCGGAGAAGCATTAAGGTGACAAACCAGAGGGCAGAAGTGATTTTTGAAGACGAGGAAGGGGAGCTTGGAGATATTTTTCAGGATGAGATGCCTTTTGACGTCAACGCCCCTGTTATTGACATTCTTCCGGAGGATTATGGGATCTGGTTTGTGGACGCAATGGATCATCCGGAAACCTATCAGGGAAAAACGGTGAAGTTCAAGGCGAGAGTTATGAAACCCAGAGGAATGGGAAGCAAATTCTTCATTCCGGGTCGGACGGCTATGACCTGCTGCGCAGACGATACCACTTTTCTCGGCTATGTGTGCCGCAGTCCCTACGCGCCGAAACTGACGCCGGGCCAGTGGGTGGAGGTTACTGCCAGGGTGGGAATCGAGAACCGCATGGAGTATCAGGGCGAGGGAATTGTCCTTTACGCAGACTATGTGGAACCCTGCGAACCGCTGGCAGAAGAGATGGTATACTTTAATTGACAGATTCCGGCAGAAAACAAGTGAGGAAACAGGAATGTATTTGATTGTTGGTTTGGGAAATCCAGGGAGGCAGTACGAGGCCACCCGCCACAATATGGGATTTGATGTAATTGACAGACTGGTGGAAGAGTACCGGATTCCCCAGGGCGGCGTGAAATTTAACGCCATGTACGGAAAAGGAATAATCGGAGGGCAGCAGGCTCTTTTGATGAAGCCCCTTTCCTATATGAATTTAAGCGGCGGCCCGGTCCGGGATATGGCAAATTATTTTAAGATAGATCCGGAGACAGAGATGATTGTGATTTACGATGATATCGATCTGGATCCCGGACAGCTCCGGATCCGGAAACAGGGAAGCGCCGGGGGCCACAACGGGATCAAAGACCTGATCCAGAAGCTTGGAACACAGAAATTTATCCGTATCAGAATCGGAGTGGGAGCCAAGCCGAAGGATTGGGATCTGGCGGATCATGTTCTGGGCAGATTTCCGGCTGAAGACAGGAAGCTTGTAGACGAAGCCCAGGAAAGAGCGTGCAAAGCGGTGGAGACTATTCTCTCCGCCGGCGCGGACGCGGCAATGAATGAGTTTAATAAAAAAGCGGGGATTGTATGAAAACATTTTTGCAGCCTCTGCAGAACCTTGCGGAGATGGAAGAAATCCGGAAAGAGGCCGGAAAAAACCGCGGCGTAATCGCGGTCAGCGGCTGTATGGAGTCCCAGAAAGCACATTTTATCTATGGGCTTTCCGGGCTTTTTCCATGTCATCTGATACTGGCTGAGGACGAGCGCAGCGCAAAGCAGATTTATGAGGACTATCGTTTTTATAAAAAGAATGTATATTACTACCCGGCCAGAGATCTTCTGTTCTTCCAGGCGGACATTCACGGAAACCTGATTATCCGCCAGAGAATGCAGGTCATAAAGGCGATGCTTACCGAAGAGGAGATTACGGTGGTAACCAGCATTGACGGCTGTATGGATTTTCTGGGGCCCCTGGATGCTATAAAAAACCAGCTTCTGCGTTTTCGCAATGACAGTGTGATGGATATGGACAAGCTGAAAGAAGATCTGGTGAAAATGGGCTATGAGCGCGTGGGCCAGGTGGAAATGCCTGGCCAGTTTTCTATCCGCGGCGGAATCGTGGACGTATACTGTCTAACGGAGGAAAATCCCTGGAGAATCGAATTGTGGGGCGATGAGATCGACTCCATACGAAGCTTTGACGCTCAGAGCCAGCGCTCTCTGGAAAACCTGGATGAAATTGTAATTTATCCGGCAGCGGAGCAGCAGGCGGAAAAAAGCGGCCTGACTTTCCTGGACTATTTTCCTTTCGAAAGAACCATGGTTTTTCTGGATGAGCCGAACCGCCTTGTGGAGAACGCAAAGGCGGTGGAGGAGGAATTCCGGCAGAGCTGCAGAAACAGAGAGGAAAAAGGCACGGGAAATCTTTCAGAAGGCTGGATGTGCGGCTGGGAGGAACTGCAGAAAAAGCTGAATCAGAGAAACTGCCTTTCTTTGTCCGCCCTGGAGCCTCAGAAAGCGGGATGGGATATTAAAGACAACTTCCATCTCACTGTAAAATCCATGAATTCCTACCAAAGCAGCTTTGAACTTCTGGTGAAGGATCTTCAGCAGTATAAAAAGAGAGGATACCAGATTGTGTTTCTTTCCGGTTCCCGAACCAGGGCTGAGCGCCTGGCGAAGGATCTTCAGGAGGAAGGGCTGAACGCTTTTTACGGACAGGACAGGGACCGTGTTCTGGAGCCGGGGGAGATTATGGTAGCCTATGGACATGCCAGGAAGGGATTCGAATATCCGCTGATTAAATTTGCGGTTATCACAGAGACCGATATCTTCGGCAAAGAGCAGAAGAAAAAAAAGAAAAAGAAAACTTATAACGGCAACCGGATACAGGATTTCTCAGAGCTGACTGTGGGAGATTTTGTGGTTCATGAAAAGCATGGACTTGGTATTTACCGGGGCATTGAAAAAGTGGAAGTAGATAAAGTCGTCAAGGACTATATTAAGATTGAGTACAGAGGCGGAAGCAATCTGTATATTCTGGCCACCCAGCTGGATGCCCTGCAGAAATATTCAGGCGCGGACACAGCGAAAGTCCCGAAGCTGAATAAACTTGGCGGGCAGGAGTGGAAAAAGACGAAGACCCGGGTGCGCGGAGCCGTTCAGAACATCGCCAGGGAGCTGGTGGAACTGTACGCTGTACGCCAGGAGAAAGAGGGATATGTCTGCGGTCCGGATACTGTCTGGCAGAAGGAATTTGAGGAAATGTTTCCTTACGAGGAAACAGAGGATCAGCTTGCAGCTATTGAGGACACAAAACGGGACATGGAGAGCACGAAGATCATGGACCGTCTTGTGTGCGGGGACGTAGGATATGGAAAGACGGAAGTGGCTCTCCGGGCCGCCTTTAAAGAAGTTCAGGAAAGCCGCCAGGTGGTATATCTGGTGCCAACTACAATTCTGGCCCAGCAGATTTATAACACTTTCGTCCAGAGAATGAAGGAGTTTCCTGTACGTGTGGATCTGCTATGCCGCTTCCGCACACCGGCCCAGCAGCAGAAAACGATCAGCGATCTGAAAAAAGGCCAGGTAGATGTGGTAATCGGAACGCACCGCGTCCTGTCCAAGGATGTGGAATTCAAAAATCTGGGGCTTCTGATCATAGACGAAGAGCAGCGCTTCGGAGTCGCCCATAAAGAAAAGATCAAGCAGCTTAAGAATAATGTGGATGTGCTTACGCTGACAGCTACGCCCATTCCCAGAACTCTTCATATGAGCCTTATCGGAATCAGGGATATGAGCGTTCTGGAGGAACCGCCCATGGATCGTGTTCCGATTCAGACTTATGTGATGGAGTATGATGAGGAGACAGTCCGGGAAGCGGTAAACCGGGAGCTGAGAAGAGGCGGCCAGGTGTATTATGTATATAATCGTGTAAACGATATTGCCGAGGTCGCTCTGCGGCTGTCCAGGCTTCTGCCTGAGGCCAGGGTGGATTTTGCCCACGGACAGATGAGCGAGAGGGAGCTGGAGTCGGTAATGTACGCCTTTATTAACGGCGACATTGACGTTCTGGTTTCTACAACTATCATAGAGACAGGACTTGACATTTCCAACGTCAATACGATGATTATTCACGACTCGGACCGCTACGGCCTCTCGCAGCTGTATCAGCTCCGGGGCCGGATCGGACGTTCCAACAGAACCGCCTATGCCTTTCTGATGTACCGGAGAAATATGATGCTGAGGGAGACGGCGGAAAAGCGGCTGGCGGCGATCCGAGAGTATACTGATCTGGGAAGCGGCTTCAAAATCGCCATGCGTGACCTGGAACTCAGGGGAGCGGGAAATCTTCTGGGAGCGGAGCAGCACGGGCATATGAATGCCGTAGGATACGACCTTTACTGCAAAATGCTCAGCGAGGCGGTGAAGGAGGCGAAAGGCATCCATACCATGGAAGATTTTGAAACGACTATTGACCTGAATATCGACGCCTTTATACCGGACAGCTATATCAGCAACGAATATCAGAAACTGGATATTTATAAAAGAATTGCGGGGATCGAGACGCAGCAGGACTATGACGATATGCTGGAGGAACTTCTGGACCGTTTCGGAGAGATGCCCAGGGCGGTGCTGAATCTTCTTACAATTGCAAGGCTGAAGGCGGCTGCCCACAGAGCCTATGTAACGGAGATTAAGCAGACGGGCTCTGATCTGAAGATTACGCTTTATGAGAAGGCAAGGCTGAATCCTGCGGGAATTCCGGCGCTTCTGCAGAAATATAGAAGAGGCCTGCAGTTTAAAGCGGAACAGGAGCCAAAATTTATATTTACACCGGCAGGGAAGCCGCTGGAGGCTCTGACAGACTTTCTGAAAGAGCTGGAGAAACTGGCGGAAGAGTAACAGGTCTGAATGAATATATGTATTTTCTGTGATTCTCCTTGCCCTCAGAATAAAAAAAGTTTATACTGATAGAAGTGAAATCAGGCTACAATGGAGGAAGAAATGAAAGAAATGTTTAAGAGAGCAGCCGTTGCCGCACTTGCAGGCGTAATGACCGCAGGGATGCTGACCGGCTGCGGTGAGGAAGAAAAACTGGACGGGACACAGACCGTTGCCACAGTAAACGGAGAAGAAATTCCCATGGGAATTTTAAGCCTTGTGGTCCGCCAGAGCCAGGCCCAGGCGGAGGCAATGTACGCAAGTTTTATGGGCGGTACGGATTACGCAATCTGGGATTCTGAGGCAGAAGAGGGAAAAACCTACGGCGAACAGGCTGTTGAGGACAGTCTCCAGCAGGTGGAGCTGATGTATATTCTGAGAGAAAAGGCTCCGGACTATGATGTGGAGCTTACAGAGGAGGATGAAACTGCTATTGCGGACGCGGCGGCGTCCTTCATGGCGGCTAACAGCGAGGAGACACTGGAAGCTCTTGCCGTTACGGAGGATCAGGTAAAGACCTGCCTGGAGCTTCAGACTTATCAGGAGAGAATGCAGGAACCTGTAGTTGCGGACGTAGACACTGACATCTCCGAGGAGGAGGCTCAGCAGTCTTCCTTCACTTATGTAAGCCTTTCCACAGCGGACCTTTCCGATGAGGAGATTGAGGCAAAGAAGGAAGACGCCCAGAAGATTCTTGACGCGATGAAGGAAGATCCGGAGGGAGACTTTGACGCGGCGGCAAAAGAGGTCAGCGAGGACTACTACGCTCTGGACGGCAGTTTTGACACCAATCCTGGGGAAGAGACGGAAACAGACGGGGAAGAAATGGTCTCCAGTTCCGCTTATCCGGATGAGGTGCTGGATGTTCTGAGAACACTGGATGACGGAGAGATGGGCCCGGATGTGATTGAGACAGACACTGCTTATTATGTAGTGAGACTGAACGAGAAAAACGATGAAGAGGCCACAGAGGAAAAGAAAGATTCTATCCTGGAAGAGCGCAAGAGCGAGCTGTACACGGACACTACTCAGCAGTGGCTGGATGAGGCGGACATTACTGTAGATGAGGATGTGCTGAAAACGCTGAAACTGACAGACAGCCATAAATTCAGCATTGCCACACCGACACCGACGCCTGAGGCGACAGAAGACGCTGATGCTGCAGAGGATACAGATGCGGCAGAGACTTCTGACAGCGCAGACACGGCAGAAGATACATCTGCGGATACTGTGGATGAAGATGAGGTCCTGGTTCCTGTAGAGGAGGACGTTCCGGCTACAGAGGATGCTGAAGAGGAAGAGTCCGGGGAAACATCAGAGGACGCGTCAGATGCAGAGGACAGCGCGCAGACAGAAGAGGAAGAAGCTGCAGATGAAGGGGAAGCAGAGCCCACAGTCACAGAGGCAGCGGAATAAATACAACGATTATAAGACAGATTTTACGGGTGAAAGGCTGAAAACAGTCTTCCACCCGTATTTTTGTCCAGCCCTGAAATTGATTTTCTGCAAAAAAGTAGGAATTTATAGAGGAGTACAGCTTTTTAGCGGAAATAATTTTTCCATTCTGATTTTGGAGAAACAGTTTTTATAAAGCCTGTAAAACCAAGAAAAATCGTGACTTCACAATTTTTTCACAAAAAATTAGCACTCACCTCTTGACAGCGCTAACAATAAGTGTTATATTACAAATAGAACAAAGGAAGGGGATAAAAAGAAGGAAGCCCATCCGGAGTGAGACAGCAACAGGTCCGCAGGATAGTGGATTTGCTTAAATAAATAGAGAAGTTTTGAAAGGAGATATGCTTTATGTTAATGCCTAGTATTTTTGGAGAAAATTTAATTGATGACTTTTTTGATTTCCCGTTTGTGAATTATACCGCCGGAAATACAGAAATGATGAAAACGGATATTAAAGATACCGATAATGGTTATGAGGTAATCATGAATCTGCCGGGCGCAAGGAAAGAAGACGTAAAGGCAGAGCTGAAGGATGGATACCTGACCATCAATGTTACGTCGAATACGAATAACGATGAAAAGGATGAGAACGGCAAGTACATCCGGAGAGAACGTTTCACCGGGTCCTGCAGCAGAAGCTTCTATGTAGGCGATCAGATTACACAGGAAGACATTAAGGCGAAATTTGAAAACGGTACACTGACGATGATAATTCCGAAGAAAGAAGCAAAACCGGCAGTGGAGGATAAAAAATATATTGCCATTGAAGGATAATGATGTCATAAGTTATCATTGAGATGTGTTTGAAAAAGGAGGAATGACTTATGATGACACCGAGTATCTGGACAGATGATTTGTTTGATGATTTTATGAAAGACTTTCCATTTTATTATGATGACAGAGATTTGAGGAAGGCAGAGAAAAAATTATATGGACGCCGCAGGAGAAACATTATGAAGACGGATATCCAGGAAAGCGATAAGGCATATACACTTGAAATGGATCTTCCGGGCTTTACAAAAGATGAAGTAAAAGTTTCTCTGGAAAACGGTTATCTTACCGTAAGCGCATCCAAGGGTCTGGATAAGGACGAAAAAGAGAAAAAGTCCGGTAAATATATCCGCAGAGAGCGTTATGCCGGTGCGTGCCAGCGTTCCTTCTATGTAGGCGACAGTATCACTCAGGATGATATCAAAGGAGAATTTAAACATGGTATCCTGAAACTTACCATTCCGAAAAAGGATACGGCAGATGAGAAATATATTACGATTGAAGGGTAAGGCTGAGATCGGGCAGAAAAGAGGCTGATTCCATTGGAAACAGAAAAAGGCATTAATTAACATAATCATGAAAAAAGGTGCGTGAATGCTATGTTCATGCATCTTTTTTTCTTAGTGAAGCAATATTTCCAGAAAATATGCCCTGAAGGGACACGAATTGACATGAATCAAATGGAAGATAGACGAGGAAATGTTGAATATGTTATAATTCCCTTGAAATTTGAAAAATATAGAAAATCTGATGGAACGCAGTTAATTTATAAACGATTTGCCGGGCAGGAAAACATACTTCATCTAGCAGGTGCGTTATGAAAAAGAGATAAAATGTAAGTATGGCAGATACGGCCGGTGTACTGCTGTCTGGCAAATGTGAGCTTCCATTTTCTTTTATTTGATTCAGTATGATAAGGATACAGTATACCGGAGTTTGCCATAATATGAACGAAAATTTATTTCCATAACCTATGTACGGATTTGACTTATGCAGAGTAGGCCGATTGCTGATAAGGCAGACGGTCTTTTTTTGTGCAATGCAGTTCTCCGGCATAAGAAAATGTGCTTGCCGATGGTAGGCCGCAAAATCTTTGCTGCATAAAATAACTCTCAATTCAGTCCGGATTTTTCAGATGATCAATATGTACGGCAATAAAATTGATATAGATCAAGTGCTGGATAGACCGAGAAATGACGATTATGCTATAATTTTTTTGAAATTCAGAAAAAAAAATCTGTTTCAACATAAAACACAAAAAAATAAATAGAAATGTACGAGTTTATATGTTTTATTTGGCATTAGTGTCATGCAATATTAATAAACTGCAATGAAAAATAATCTGGAAGATGGAAAAAGAGATATATTTGGGAGGAGAAGAGAAAAATATGTTTGATCAGGATGCATTTTGGAGGCGCTATGTGGGCTTGAGGGATCCGGAGGCGGTGACTGCGCTGGAAAGCAGTTCCTATATCAGGAATGTGGAAAAGGGTGAGAAAATTATCCGGGAAGGAGACGTTGTAGAAGAAGTCGCTTTTATCATCAGCGGCGTTTTGAAAGCAGTTTACATAGACCAGTATGGGAAAGAAAAGGTCTATTGTTTTGGATACATACCCGGGGAGGCGGCGATTTCTGTTACACATCTGGGCACAGGGATAAAATCAATCTGTACGGTGGAGGCGATCAGTGAGAGCGTGGTTCTGTGCGTACCAATGACCTGCCTGATAAAACTTACAAAGGATAATCTGGACGTCGCTCGTATATACAATAAAATGCTGAGTATGTCCTTGAAAAAAGTAATAGAACACAACCGAATTCTTTCTGATTATGAAGTTCAGGAACGGTATCAGTGGTTTCTGGAAACATATCCGGGTCTTTTTGAACTGGTCAAAAAGAAAGATGTGGCATCGTTTCTTGGGATGACACCGGAGAGTCTGAGCCGGGTTTTAAAAGGGTGATGTAAAAAAATACAAGATTACAATTAACTGGAAGAAGGCGTCTAATGCTACCCATTACCGGATTTATTACAAGGTACCGGGAGGTTCCTGGAAACAGATTGCAACTGTAGGATCTAATACAACCAGTTACACACATACCTCATCCACAAAGTATCCGATTAAGGCCGGACAGAACTATACTTATACAGTCAGGGCTTACAACAGTTCTTCCAAGAAACTGAAAGGTTTTAGATATAGAAATTCAGATTTTTTATATGGAGTAGCATTTGGAAGAAATAATAATAATGTTTATGTAGGCGTATGGAATAGAGCAGGAACGAGTTAATATATATTGTAAAAATTCTTCTTATAATTATTTTAATGTCCTTGCTAATTTCAATTATGAAAAAAATGCAAGCTTTGTTGATTATGCAAGGTAGATATAAACATGCAGATAATATAAATAACCTATGTCAAGTTTTGGAGTGGGATTCAAAGAAGCCCACTCCATTTTGGGTTTTAGATTTTTCTTATCTATCTTACCCAACCCTGTACAATTTATGTTATAATCTATTTGTCTTCTTACTATTTTTTGGAGAGCATTTTCTATGTTCCGCCGTTCGGCGGAGATATCCCTGAATGTATGAATAAAATGAAGAACGGAAGGTGATGCCTTTGATTGTTTAATGGGGTAGTATTCAACATATTGTAAGAAATTCTTTAAAAATCACATGAATCGTTTTATAATGGAGGAAACTACATGGGAAACAAATCAAAAGCCCCAGGGCGTAAGAGCCATGTAAAGAGGAAGCGCAGCGCTTCCCGTACTCCGGATAAAGGCACTTATGTGCAGAGAGAACATAAAGACAGACTGTTCCGGTTTATATTCCGGGACAGGAAGAAACTGCTTCAATTATATAATGCGCTCAACGAATCGGATTACGACGATGAGACAGAGCTTACTGTCACGACGCTGGAAAACGTGCTCTATCTGGGCTATAAAAATGATGTGGCGTTTCTGCTGGAACAGGTTCTGTTCCTGGGAGAGCATCAGAGCAGCTGGAATCCGAACATGCCCCTGGAGTGCAGGGCCCTTGTATTGAATATCAACTACGGGAAAAACCGAAAGCTTATGGAAAGCTGCAGGCCTCTGCACGATTATTCGCTGTTTGTTCACAGGATACGCGAAAAACTGGCAGAGGGATATCGTCCGGAGAGAGCCGTGGATCTTGCCGTAGAGCAGTGTCTGCGGGAAGGCGTACTGTCCGAGGAGCTGAGCGCCAGCCGTAAGGAGGTAGTGGGAATGTTTCTGGAAGAATATGATGCAGAGCTTCATGAGAGGACACTCCGTGAGGAAGGCCGCGAGGAAGGCCGCCAGGAAGGTCGCCAGGAAGGCCGCCGGGAAGGAATGCAGGCAGGAAGCCGTATGATGGCGGAACTGGCGAAGCGGCTGCGTGCGGATGACCGGATGGAGGATTTCTGGAAAGCCGTGGAGGATGAAAAGTTTTGTAGAAGGCTGCTTGAAGAGTATGGCATGAATATGACTTTATAGGAAAGGCGTTCAATTTTCTGTTTCGGCCAGGGCGAAATGTGCTTTGGCGGAAGCTTTAAGCGGAAAACATCTGGTACAGAGGAGAAGAACCGATGAAACTTCTTATCGCGGAAGACGAAGAGGACTTAAACAGAATTATTACAAAAAAACTGCAGTCAGAGGGCTACGCTGTGGACAGCTGCTATGACGGGGAGGAGGCCCTGGAACGGCTGCTGTATGTGGATTATGATGCGGCGGTTCTGGACATCGCCATGCCTGTGATGGATGGGATGGAGACTGTGCGCCGTCTTCGCAGAAGCGGGAAAGCCACACCGGTTATTTTCCTGACGGCAAGAGATACGGTGCCGGACAAGGTGGAAGGACTTGATGCAGGAGCCAATGATTATGTAGTCAAACCATTCTCTTTTGACGAACTTCTGGCGAGGATCCGCGCAGTGCTGCGCACGGCTGCGGGAAGCAATTCGGATGTATATGAGCTGGATAACCTTTCCATGAACGCCAGAAGCCAGATTGTTGCGCGGGCGGGCAGAGCGATTGAGCTCACGGGGAAGGAATACAGACTGCTGGAATATCTGCTGGTGAACAAAAATCAGATACTGAGCCGGGAGAGGATCCTGAATCATGTGTGGGGATATGATTTTGACGGAACCGCCAATGTGGTTGATGTTTATATGAATTATCTGAGGCGCAAAATCGAGGCGGAAGGTCAGACGAAGCTGATTCATACGGTCCGGGGACTTGGCTATGTGATGCGTGTGGAAGAGGATAAGGAAAAAAGATGAAGAGAAGCAAATTTAAAATGCGGATCACGATCTGGTTTTCGCTGGCTCTGCTGGTGATGTGTCTGTTCATGGGCGCAGTCATCATATCGCTGTACCGGATGAAAATGGAAAACAGCGTTCTGGATAATCTCCAGGTTGTAATTGATGAATGTGCAAAAATGATAGAAAGCGACACGGAGCTTCAGCAGCTTTTGAGAGAAAGCGGCATGGATACCGCAGATAACTCGGGTTTCCTGCAGGACGATGTGTTCCTGATGATCTACAGGGAAGATAAAAGCAGAGCCTGCGGCCTTTTTCTTTATGAAGAAACAGATGCCCTGCCTTTTGAGGACAGACAGCTTCAGAAAGCGGAAGCGGATCATGTGAGCTTCTGGCTTTATGACAGATATATTTATTCGGAAGAGGGCGGTCTGTGGCTCCGGGGACTGCAGTATTCCGCTGCGGAAATGGGGGATATCCTCTACACATTGCGGGATGTGTTCCTGGTTTTTCCGTTTGTTCTGATTTTTGCCCTGCTGGGAGGATACTGGCTGGCGGGACGTTTTTTGCGTCCTGTCACGCAGATCAGCCGCACAGCTGAGGAAATCAGACGGAACGGCGATCTTACGAAACGGATTGAGATCAAAGACAGCGGAGATGAAATTTCAGCGCTTGCCGGAACTTTTAACGGGATGTTTCAGAAGCTGGCGGAGAATTTTGAGGCGGAAAGGAAATTTTCGTCCAACGCTTCCCATGAGCTTCGGACGCCGGTTGCAGTGATCCTGGCACAGTGCGAATACGCACTCGGGAATGCGGACAATACAGAGGAGCTTAAAGAAGCTCTGGAGGTGATCCGGAGGCAGGGATACCGGATGTCCCGGTTAATTGAAACACTGCTCACTCTTACAAGGATTGAACAAAATACCGGATACTATCCTCTGGAGAAGGCGAACGTCAGCGGCCTGGCGGAGGATGCCTGCAGAGATATGCGTCTGAGTGCTGAGCAGGGGATTGTCATAGAGACAGACATTGAGGACGGTGTGTACGCGGAAATCAATCCGCAGCTTTTCTGCCTGATGCTGGACAATCTTCTGCAGAACGCCTGCCGTTATGGACGGGAGAATGGAAAGGTAAAAGTGATCCTCAGAGAAAAAGGTGATGAGATAGAGCTGAAAGTGGCAGACGACGGCATAGGGATCGGGGAGAGAGACCTGCCGCATATATGGGAGCGTTTCTACCGGGGCGGCAATTCCCGGGGAAAAAAGGGAATGGGGCTGGGACTTTCACTGGTACAGCAGATCGTCCGGTATCAGAAGGGAAGGATCACAGTTTCAAGCACTGCCGGAGAGGGAACGGAATTCTGCATCATATTTGAGAAAGTGCGGGAGGAGAAATAACAGCCTTTTATTTTTAAGATATCATACTTTGTTCACAGAATAGAGACTTTTTTCTAATCTTATTCTAAGGAAAGACGTTTAATCTTGGAGTACGATTTAGAAAGGAGTCTTTTTTTTATGGAAAAGAACGAATATACAAAACCGCCTGTGATACAGATCCGCAGGCTTCGCAAGGTATACCGTCTGGAGGAGGAGAGCGTCGTCGCCCTGCACAGTATCAGCGCGGATATAAGGAAAGGTGAGATCTGCTGTATCTTCGGTACTTCCGGATCGGGAAAGAGCACTCTGCTGAACCAGCTTGCCGGAATGGAGAAGCCGACCTCCGGCTCCGTGCGGATCGGCAGAACAGATATTACAAAGCTTAATGAAAGGGATATGGTGACTTTCCGGAGAAAGCATATCGGATTTATTTTTCAGGCGTACAATCTGCTTCCGGGACTCACCGCCCTTGAGAATGTAGCGCTGCCGATGATGTTCCAGGGATATCCGAAGAAGGAGCGGAACCGGAAGGCTGTGGAACTGCTGAAAAAGGTGGGGCTGGAGAAAAGAATTTACCATTATCCTGCCCAGATGTCCGGCGGCCAGCAGCAGAGAGTGGGAATCGCCAGGGCCTTTGTGACAAAGCCGGAAGTTGTCTTTGCGGACGAGCCTACGGGCAATCTGGATACAAAGACTACAGCGCAGATCATGGGCATGATCACGGAGATGTCCAGAGAGAATCAGCAGACCATTGTACTGGTCACGCATGACCCTCATATGGCGTCCTATGCGGACAGAATTATAACATTGATAGACGGTGAGATCGTCAGGGATGAAAAAAACACACCTGCGCTGGATACTCCGGACTGCGGCGGTGTCAGGGAAGAAATACAGGATTCCGGAAAGGAGATGCAGAAGAAATGAAGAGAAAAAAAGGAAAAACCGCGTGTGCTGCTGCGCTTGCAGCGGTGTGTATACTGATGGGCGGAGGGAACCGGATCTGTACGGCGGAAGAGTATCTGCCGGTTTTGCCGGATATTGAAAACGCAGAGAAAACCGGAGGACAGCCGGCGTTTGCAGATGGGGAAGTCCTGCCGGACAGACAGGGATTGTCTCCGAAAGCGCCGGAAATATCGGAGAATCCGGCGTCTCCGGCAGCAGAGGAGACAGCAGGGCAGCCAACGGAAACAGCTCCTGCTCCTCCCTCGCAGATTCCCGGAGAGACTGTGGAGATATCGGAACCGACGGAACCTCCGGAGGAGGACTTTTCGTCAGGGGATCAGGAAGAGCTGCCGGAAACCACGGACGGGAGCCCGGAAAGCAGCGGCCGGCCGCCGAAGAAGGATTTTCCTCAGATACCGGACCAGCCCGAAAGTCCCGGTATGCCGGAGAAACCGCAGCAGGGAGGCCCAGAAGTCCGCCCGGGAGCTCTTTACATCTCTCGTGAGAAACTGAAAAAAGGCGTCCGGTCAGATTCGGATTTTACGATCACCATTCTGCTGAAAAATACATGGGAAACGGGAAAAATCCAGAATGGAAAACTGAATCTGGAGCTCCCGGAGGGGCTTTATCTGCATCCTTCCTATGAAAAAGAGACTCTGGATTTTCCGGATATCCAGCCCGGATCCCTGCAGAAACTGCGGGTGAAGCTTCGGGCAGGACAGCTGAAAGAGGACGGGCGGACTCTGAGGCTGAAGGTGAAGACGTTATTCCGGCATGAACCGGAGGAAAAGGAGACTGAGCAGCAGGAGGTACTTCTTCTTCCGGTAAATGCCGGCGGCGGAAAGTCCGTATTTGTAGATAATACAGCGTCATATGCAGCCGGAGACGGGGCATATGGAGACGCCGGAGGATATGGAGGAGGCGCGGATACTGTTTCATCGGAAGAAAAGAAGAAGTCTGATCCTATGGTGCCGAGAATGATTGTCAGCCAGTATGATTATGATGAAGATGCGGAAGCCGGGAAAACCTTTGAGACAAATATTACTCTCTGCAATACAAGTGAGAAGCTGAATGTGGAGAATATGGTGGTCAGCATGGAAATAGGAGAAACAGCTTCCCTGCAGGGCTCTTCCAATATCGTTTATGTAAAGAATCTGAAGCCTCAGGAAACTTACCGGACAGGACTGAAGCTGAAAACCGCCGAGGATGGAAAAACGGACAGTGCGGATCTTACGTTGAATTTCAAATATGAATACATAAAAAACGGGGAACGTGCGGAGGCGGAAGCATCCCAGAAAATTTCTATTCCGGTGCAGATTCCGGACCGTTTCCGCGCGGGGGAGATTCAGACCGCAGATGAAACGATAGCGGGAGAAGAGTTTACGGTTTCGCTTCCCTATGTAAATAAAGGAAAAAATGCGGTGAGCAATGTGGAGGCAGTAATAAAAACGGAGATGAATGCCGGAGAGACTTATAAATATCTTGGAAATGTGGAGGCCGGAACCAGCGGAACTCTGGACTTTTTCGTCACGGCGGAGCAGGCCGGGGATCAGAAAGTGAAGATAGCTCTGACTTATGAAACTTCCGCAGGACAGGAGAAAACAGTGGAAAAGGAAAAAGTTTTTCAGATTGCGGAAGCGGAGCCCTCGCCGGAGGAAGAAATGTTCAGTGAAGAAATGATGACAGAAATGGGGGAACAGCCGGGTATGGATTCCGGAAGCAGGAAAAAAACAGGAATACTGGCAGCCGGGGGAGGAGGAATTGTCCTTGCGGCTGCAGCCGGGGCAATTCGGAGCAGAAAACGAAAACAGAGAATGGAGGACGAGGATTTCTGATATGACATGGAAAGATATTGCGGGGCTGAGCATCCGCAATCTGTACAGACACAAAAGCCGGACACTGCTTACAGTGTCCGGAGTGGTGATCGGCTGCTGCGCCGTTGTGATTATGATCTCTCTGGGTATCGGAATGAAACAGTCACAGGAACAGATGCTGGCGGGAATGGGAAATCTGATGCGGATTACAGTGACGTCCGCTCCCCGAAATGTGACTAAACGCAGCCTTCTGGATAAAAAAGGCGTCGATAAAATCAGAAAGCTTCAGAATATAAAAGCTGTGGTCCCCAAAAAGGTAATGGAGCTGGGAGAGCTGAATCTGATCGCGGGAGAACAGGGCCGCTACCGATGTGAATATACCACAATCACAGGTATTCCGGAAAAAGATCTGGGAGCGGCGGGATATGTGATGAAAGATGGAAAGATGATAACCGGACGCCCCAATGAGGTGCTGGCAGGAGAGCATTTTGCCTATCAGTTTACAGACAGCCGCAGACCGGAAGGGAAAAATATGGTGGATTACTGGAGCGATGAGGAGGCACGGCCGTATTTCCCTGTTCTGGAAACAGCCGTTGAAATCGCTCAGAAAGAAGAAAAAACGGAAAACAGCGAGGAGGGGGGAAGCAGCGGGAATGTATCGTGGAAAGGGCTCCAGAAGCTGACGGTTGTGGGTGTGATGAAACAGGATTACGATAAGGGAGAGGAGACGGACAACGGCATCATTATGGGAATGCGCGATTTCGACCGTCTCCAGAAAGAGATCCGCAAAGCGGTGAATATAAAGCCTTCCAGGGAATATTCCCAGGTCCTTGTGGATGTGGATGACATCAGTCATGTGGACTCTGTGGAAAAAGAAATTAAAAAACTGGGCTATCAGACTTCTTCCATGGAGAGCCTCAGAAAACCCATGGAAGAAGGGGTAAGACAGAAGCAGATGATGCTGGCCGGGCTGGGCGCGGTTTCCCTCTTTGTAGCCGCCATAGGGATCGCCAATACAATGATTATGTCTATTGTGGAACGGACAAGAGAAATCGGTATTCTGAAAGCCCTCGGCTGCTCTCTTTCTGATATCCGGACAGAATTTCTGATCGAAGCAGGAATGATCGGACTGATCGGAGGAATTGCCGGCTCTCTGGTGAGCTGGGGCGTCTCGGCGGTCATGAATACTTATATGAACGCTTCTCTGACAGGCGACAGTCTGATGCTTATGGCGGATGAAGCGCCTTCCGGAGTGGCGCTGTCCGTCATACCGCCCTGGCTTATTGCGGCCGCCATCCTCTTTTCTGTGGTCATGGGCGTAGGGGCAGGCTTCTTTCCATCCAACAGGGCAGTGAGAATTTCCGCGCTGGAAGCGATGAAAGCCTGAAACCAGCCCGCCCCTGAGGCGTCAATGATTTTTCTCATATTCTTTTGTCAGTCTGCGCACAACGACTGTGCAGGCCAGAAGACCGATCAGGTTGGGAAGAACCATGAGGCCGTTGAACATATCAGACATATTCCATACCAGATCCACCTTCAGCGTGGAACCTGTGATGACGAAAATCACCACCAGAACCGCATAGATTTTTACTGCTTTGTTTCCAAAAAGATGGCGCACATTGACTTCGCCGAAGTAATACCATCCGACGATGGTGGTGAAGGCGAAGAACAGCATACAGATGGCAACGAATATTTTGCCGAAGGAGCCGAATGCCGCGTCAAAGGCGCTCTGGGCCAGGGCAGAGCCGGTCAGGCCATTGTTCCAGACCCCGGTAGAGAGAATGACAAGGGCGGTAAGTGTCAGGATGATAAATGTATCAATGAATACGCCCATCATGGCGATAATGCCCTGGTCTGCCGGATGTTTCACATCCGCGGTTGCGTGGGCATGAGGCGTGGATCCCATACCTGCTTCGTTGGAGAAAAGCCCCCTGGCAACGCCGTAGCGCATGGCCTTCTGAACGGTGACGCCCAGCGCGCCTCCGGCCACAGAGCGGGGAGAAAAGGCACCTGTAAATATATTTTTGAAAGCTTCCGCAACTCC
Source organism: Candidatus Blautia excrementipullorum (assembly GCA_019118645.1). Classification (GTDB taxonomy): domain Bacteria; phylum Bacillota; class Clostridia; order Lachnospirales; family Lachnospiraceae; genus Blautia_A; species Blautia_A excrementipullorum. The sequence goes on from DWYN01000061.1 coordinate 55,736, forward strand.
GGGAAGATGCGTAAATAAAATGATCAGACAGCCCACAATATATAAAAGAGCCATCAGAGGCACGATTTTTTCTGTAAAACGGGCAATCCTGCGGATGCCGCCGAGGAAAATGAAGCCTGCCACCACAGCGACACAAATTCCTACAGCCAGCGGACTTACGTGAAAAGCGTTTTTAAAGGAATCCCCGATGGAATTGGACTGTACCATATTTCCCATAAAGCCAAGGGCAAGAATAAGAGCAACGGAGAAAAATCCCGCCAGAAAACGTCCGAAACGTCCCTTGAAAGCAGCCTGGATGTAGTAAACGGGACCGCCCACAAAAGATCCGTCTTTTACCACTCTGGTGTGCTGGGCCATAACGGCTTCGGCATAGATGGTAGCCATCCCGAAAAAAGCGCTTACCCACATCCAGAAAATAGCGCCCGGACCGCCGGAAGCAATGGCTGTTGCGGCGCCGGCGATGTTTCCGGTACCTACCTGAGCTGCGATTGCCGTCGTCAGCGCCTGAAAAGAGCTCAGACCGTTCTCGCCGCTTTCCCCGTGAAGAGAAAAGTTTCCAAAAAGAGCTTTCATACCTGCTCCGAATTTTCTGATCTGGATAAAACGAAGCATAAAGGTAAAAAAGATGCCGCTTCCGAGAAGCAGGATTAATAAAGCATAATCCCAGAGAAATGTGTTGACACTGTTTACAATGTTTGTGATAAGTTCCATGATTCCCCTCTTAAAGTATGTATTTTACATAGGGCGCCGCTGCAGAAGCCTGATCCCGGCGGATTTTGTCTGATTTCATAAGAAAAGGAAGAAAAAAGGTTCACGGGAGAAGCTCCGGTGAACCTGCATGCACAAAAAAACAGATAGAAATCTGCTTTTGTATGTTCACTGTCCTTTTGCCTGAGAGATTCGGAAACTGCAGTTTCCTTTCACCTTCGGCACCCATTTCATGGGATTCTCCAGAGAGCCATCCGGCTGCAGTCCCGTTTTCTTCTGAAAACACCTGAGAGTATAATTCCTTCGGCGGGTCGAAACCTCTTTCCTGCAGCTTTCTGCTGGCGCGATATGTAATTGCCATGGAAGATTATAGTCGGAATCATGATTGTTGTCAATAGATTTTGTAATTCTAATGCGGACATATGAAATTGTGCTGCGAACACCCGACAATCTGGTCTGTCCCCCATGTTCTGTCCGGCATCAAAAATCCTCCGGTAAATCGGATGCCGATTCGTCCGCATGGGGATTGGAATTCCTCTCCGATTCGGCGGTCACCCGGATGCCGTTGATCTCCACATTATCCTCCATGGGAATCACCAGGCAGCGTCTTCCGTCGATGACTCTTGTTTCCACCAGCTCCGCCCGGTCCGGATCTACGTGGATTACTACATCCGGAGTTTTGATTTCCATTCTTCTTGTATTGGTGATGTTGGAAGCCATGAGAGCGGTATCTTCCCCGGCAGTGGCCTCATAGCAGGCATCAAAAGTTTCCAGCTTTTCCTCCTCGACTCCGCATTCTTCAAAGAGACGTTTGACTTCCGGCTTTGTGAGAACGGCGGGTTCCGGGGAGTCTTTCTGGGATTCCACCCATTCGTTCAGCTTTTCGTGGATATTCATAACGGTATCGTAAGCGCAGTCTTCCCCCAGGGTTTCTTCTACCAGGGCATTGAACGAATCCCTCTGTCCGCCTGCGGAAAGAGGAGCGGCGCAGCCAAAGAGTTCATCTACAAACGCGGTGCGGAGCTGCTCCGCGTTTTTTGAATAGTAGAGGAGTCCGTGGATATCGGTGCTCCGGTCGTTAAATACCGGAAAGAGAAAGCCCAGATCCGGCATTTCCACGATCCAGTCGCGGATCCGGTCTTCAATGTTATTGGTTTCCGCATTGTAGCACAGACCGGCCTTGGAGAGCTTTACCGGGCAGATGCTGCAGAGAATGTGATCATAAATTTCATCGGAGGCATCAAACATTTCTGTGCCGTCAGAAGATTTTCCCGGAATATCATACACGGAGTGGATCAAAATGATATAGTAATTTTCACCGTAGTCATAAGATGCAATTACCTTGTCATAAAACTCATCCACAAGTTCCTCATCCTGAAGCTTGCTTCCCCTGAGACGGAGAAGAAATTCCTGAGCGCCGCCTTCTTTTTCCTGTTCAAGGGGAAATTCCATGTTTATCAGATTTTTTCCGAGAGTTCCGGACAGTGTTTTCCGGAAAATTTCAAAATATTTAAAAGCCTCTTCTTCAGAAAGAGAGAGAAAGGCCTCCTTTAATTTTGTCTTCTTATTTTTTTCCCCGTCTACATAACAGCCGCAGATACGGGTGATAGCGCAGTTGGCCGGTGTAAACTGTTTTTTGATTTCAGCGATTTCTTTTTTGTTCACAGATGTTCATCTCCTGTACAGAATTTCATTATATCAGTGCTTATTATACCTTGAATTTTGGGGCGGGACAAGAGGAACCAATGGTACTGAGCCGCCTTACACAGATGTATGAAGGGAGGTGAGACCTGGGGAAAGCCATATATGAAAAAATCTTTTCAGCAGACTTATCCGGATATTGTGAAAAAAAGGTATATTCTATATAATAAAATATGGGAATAAA
>DWYN01000062.1 GCA_019118645.1 Candidatus Blautia excrementipullorum
GCAGGGAGGAGGCTGGTCCCCGGGGACCAGCCTCCTCCCTGCTGCTATTTCATAAATCTGTTTTTCTCTGCTCGGCAAATGAATGTGCTCTTTCCTGCCTTCCGTCTCTCAGCGGTTAATCTGCGATTCATCAAAGCCCAGCACGAAGGTCACTGCCGCCGCGACGATAATCGCTACCGCAATCGCAATGACGATTGCCATAATCGTCTGCTGGAAAATGGGAATAGCCAGAATTGTGGAGTACCCGTACACATATGCCGTTGCTCCCAGAATACCTGCCACCACGCCGCCGGACGCAGCTCCCGCTACGACTCCGATAATCGGTTTCCTGAGCGGAAGGTTCACACCGTAAATCGCCGGCTCTGTCACGCCCGCCACAATACAGCCTACCGCAAGGCTGAAGCACTCTGCCTTAAGGGCTTTGTTCTTTGCGCGGAGAGCCACGCCCAGGCATGCGCCGCCTTCCGCCATATTGTGCAGCAGATAAGCCGGACGAAACAGCACATCGTAACCCGGATCGGAAATCGCCTGCACCATAAATGGCGTAACCGCATGGTGCATTCCGGTCATAACCAGGAAAGGCATGCAGCCCGCAAGAATTCCTACCGCCACAGGTCCCAGATGCTCGCCGGACCACAGGAAAATGTTTACTACATAAGAACCAATAAAATCACCCAAAGGTCCCAGCACCGTAGTTCCCAGCGCAAAGGTAATCGACATGGTTCCCACTCCCAGCAGAAGGGGCCGTATAATACCGGGAATGATTTTTACCAGAAGTTTTTCCACGTAATATGCGCAGACCGAAATCAGCAAAGCCGGAAGCAGGGTGCTGGTATATGTCACATCCATGACCGGAAAGCCCAGCATGGTCGCTCCCGTTTCGCTTCCAATCGCTTCCACAAAATCCGGGTATACAAGAGCTGCTGTCACCACCATGGAAAAGATCGGCGTTGCATTCAATTTCTTTGCAGCTCCATAAGCCACAAACACCGGCATAAAATAGAACGGTACATTTGCCACCATACTCAGAAGATTATAGGTGGACATTTCCTCAAACGCCGGCCATGCAAGAGTAACCAGAAGGAGAAGAGTCTTTAGAATACCTCCGCCTACCAGCCCCGGAATCATCGGTGTCACCGCCGCAGACACAAAACCAATCAGCCTGCTGCCAAGTTCGGCAGCGCGTTTCTTTCCTCCAGCTTTCTGGGTTGGGGCGCTCTTCATCTCGTTCTGCGTTTCTTCCCGAGCCGTCTCCGGCTCTGCGGAAGCCTTCTCTTCCTCATACAGCTTCAGAACTCTCTCGTACATGGGAATCAGATTTTTACCAAGCACAATCTGAAGTTCATCCCCGGAATAAACCGTTCCAAGAACACCCCCCACTTTTTTCACCTGTTCCACATTTACCTTCTGCTTATCCAGCACGTAAAATCTCAGTCTTGTAGCGCAGTGAGTCACACTGCTGATATTCGCGCTGCCTCCGCACAGCTTCAGTATCTCCGGAGCCGCTTTTTCATAGTCCATATTTCATACCTCTCCTCGTCCTTTGTTATTTCATATCAGGAATTCCTTTTGATAGTTACACTATATCCGCTTTCCTCCGCTTTCACAATTTCTTTACCTGAACTTGCATTTTTTCTTCACAGAAACTTTTCTTTTCAGCCTCTTTCTGCAAATTAAATTGCAAAAGCCGTTCCTGTCCGATATAATTTTTCTAAATGGAGGTGAAACGCTATGATTATTGAGCAGATCTTCGAAAAAAAGAAGCTTACAGATTCCGAAAAACAAATCGCTGCCTTTATCGAACAGAATCCCCGGCACGTCGTAAATCTTTCGCTGGAAGAATTCAGCGATCAGTGCTATGTCTCCCAGGCCTCTATCATCCGGCTCTGCAAAAAACTGGGTGCTAAAGGTTTTTCAGATTTTAAAATCCGTCTGGCGGAAAGCCTGAGTTCCTTTGCTTTAAACGACAGGGAAATCCACGTAGATATCCCCATCTCTCCGGATGCAGACAGCCGAGAAATTGCGGAAACCTTTCTGAAGCTTTCCACGCAGACGCTCCAGACCACATTCAATAATCTGAATTATACAGCTCTGCGAAGAGCCGCTCTGATTCTCTCGCGCAGCGATATGGTTCACATTTATGGCCGCGGGGAATCTCTGATTCTGGCAGAAGATTTTCACTACAAACTTATCCGCATCGGCATTCAGTCCTCTCTGGAAGCACTGAACGGTTTTCAGGAAGCCAAATGTCTGCACACCAGCAGCAAACTCCGTCAGAGCGCCCTGCTCATTTCCCATTACTGCAACAGCCGTCAGGTCAATTATATCGTAGACGAACTGATGAGCGCCAAGATCCCCTATATTCTGGTAACTGCCGCCGAAAAGGCCTGGCCCTATGAGAATTTTGCATCTGCCACCCTGCGCGTCACCAGCTCTGAGAGCCGTTTTAAAATGGGCTCCTTTGTTTCCAGAACCGCCATGCTCTACCTCCTGGACTGTCTTTACGGACAGATCTTTTCGCTGAATTATGAAGAGAATAAAAATAACCTCACCCGGTTTTCCCAGCGGAAAATAGAGCGAAGCTATTTTTATAATTCCAATATTCCCTCTGATTCTTATGAATAGGAACGGCTAATCCAGAGCCTCTCCATTGGAGGCCAGAACCTTCTTATACCATTCAAAGGAATCCTTTTTGCTTCTTGCAAGGGTTCCTTTTCCCTCGTTATCCCGATCCACGTAGATAAATCCATAGCGCTTTTTCATCTCTCCGGTTCCTGCGGAAACTATATCAATAGGCCCCCAGTAGGTATAGCCCATGATTTCCACTCCATCCCGAATTGCTTCCTTCATGGCCTGAATATGCCGGCGGACATAGTCAATTCTATAATCGTCATGAATTTTTCCATCCTCAGAAATTACATCTGCCTGCCCAAGTCCATTCTCTACTACAAACAGTGGAATACGATAACGATCATACAATTCATTCAGCGTATACCGAAGTCCCAGCGGATCGATCTGCCAGCCCCAGGGGGTCGTCTCCAGATATGGATTGGGAGTTCCCTGATCTCCGCCGGTATCCCCATAAAACGGATGTCCATACTCATGTGTGGAAGTCCGGTAATAACTGAATCCCAGATAATCCGACGTATAAGTTCGAATCAGTTCTTCATCTCCCGGCTCCATCTTCACTTCTACCCCTTCGTCTTCCCATACGCGCGCGATATAAGCCGGGTATTCGCCCCGTATCATCACATCTCCATAAAACAGAGAGCGCCGTCTGAGCTCCATCGTTTCAAAGACATCTCTCGGATCACAGGTATGCGGATAAGTGTTGCTCAGGGAAAGCATGCAGCCTATCTTTGCTTCAGGACAGAGATCATGACAAAGCTTTACCGCCATGCTGTGAGCCACAAACATATGATGGCTCGCCTGATAAATAACCTGCTGCCTGTTTTCACCCTCTTCAAAGAAAATGCCTCCTGCCCCGCCTGGCATCCTCCGCATATTGTTCAGTTCATTAAAGGTCAGCCAGTAATTTACCTTTCCCCGGTATCTTTCAAACACAGTCTCACAGTACCGGAGAAAAAAATCAATCAGTTTCCGGTTTCTCCAGCTTCCATACTTCTCCACCAGATGAACCGGCGTCTCATAATGGCTCAGCGTCACCACTGGTTCCATACCTCTTCTGCGCATCTCATCAAACAAGCTGTCATAAAACCGGAGCCCGGCCTCATTGGGCTCTTCATCATCGCCGTTCGGATAGATTCTGGACCAGTTAATCGAAGTCCGGAACGCCTTAAAATTCATCTCCTCCATCAGCGCCAGATCATCCTTATAGCGGTGATAAAAATCGATCGCTTCATGAGTAGGATAATATTTCTCCGGATCGATGACCGCGTCATATTCATGCTTGATCCCATGGGCAAAACCGCAGGAGATATCCAGTCCCTTTCCATTCTCCAGATAAGCTCCTTCCGCCTGATTCGCAGCAATAGCGCCGCCCCACAGGAAATTATCCGGAAATGTTTTCAAAGGTTTTCTCATTACCACACCTTCCTTTAATCAAATTCTCTGATGCCATTGTAGCCGTTCTGCCAGCCCGCTTCAACCCCAGCGCTTCCAGATGAAACTTTTCTCCACACTTTCTCTCAATTTCAGGAAAATACTGCAACATAAATTGCACACCTTGCCTCTGCCGCCACCCCAAGGCAGCCCTTGAGGCTCTGCAGAGAACTCGGAATCTTTCCATATATACAGTTCAACCGGTTTCCATTATCCAAGTGTCCGTGAAAAATCATGATGACCCGCACTCTACCAGCTGAACTCTTTCAAAACACAATTCCGCGGCTTTCTGATATCGCAGTGTCCGGCTCGCTGCGGACGCCCGTATGATTCAGGCGGACTGTTTTT